>JBAQCH010000308.1:0-5752 GCA_049294015.1 Anaerolineae bacterium | reverse complement strand
CGCCCAAACTGGATATGGCCTAGTCCCTAGCGAGCTAGGCGAGCTTTGCTTGCCTACTGGCAGGTACAACACTCATTCAAATTGTAAAGGTACATCTCACCGATTACCATGGTTAGTGAACCATGCCAAAATCTGGTACCGCTGCCTGAAGCGCCGGGGACATATGTGGTCGAATACGAGGGCGCAGCCTGGTCTGTGCAGCCTTCCACGCCACCGGCGCTGCGGGTTAGCGATATCCGGTTGGATACCCAGAAGGGATCGTTGCAGGCGCAGCATTGGACGACACTCCAGGCGCGGCTGCACAACGATGGCCTGGAAGATGTGCACGATTTGTTGGTTTGCGCCACCCTCGACGACGCGCTGGGACGCCAGGTTGTGATGACGGACACCCTTGACTTGTTGCCCGGCGAGGGGGATCACCTGCTGGCCTGGGATTGGGCGCCGGATTCGGCGGGCGCCTGGCAGGTGCAGGTGGCGGCCTACTGCGACGGTTCAGAGTCGGCGGCAGTCGGCGGGGAGTTGCTGGCCGAGGCCGTCGTGGAAGTAACCGAAACAGGCAAACCTTCGCTTCCCTGGCTGCTCTCTCTGGGAGAACGGGTTCCTGAAAGCATCGGCCTGTTCCTGTTTGCCACGATGACGATGGTCGGGGCGGTTGCGGCCGTTTGGGTCAAGAGGTCCGGCCTGTGAGCGCGCGCGCTGTACCAGGCTCGACCGCCAACTCGGGCGCCCGCCGCTCCGCAGGCCCCTTCCTGCTGCTGCTGGCCATCTACGTGCTGTTGCTCGCCGGCTACGTGAGTCTGCGCTACGGCGGGCGCGTCGTTCAGGACGACGCCACCGCCCTGACGCTGGCCTCGCAGAGCGTGCTGGCCGGGGCAACCATCGCTCCGCCCGGCGGCTACCCTCATGGCTACGCCTACCCGACGCTCAACACGTTCCTGGCGCACCTGACCGGCGCGTCCATCGAGTCACTGCAATCGTCGATTCAGCCCCTGCTGGTGGTCCTGCTGGTGCCCATCAGCTTCGCAGCCTACCGCAGCCTGACCGGACGCCGCCGGGTAGCTATGTTGGCATCCCTACTGCTCTTCTTGTCGCCCGAATTTCTCTTCGAGGCCACCCGCAGCAGCCACGCCAAGATGACGTGGCTGCTGGCATTGACGATGCTCTTCATCCTGGCGCGCAGCCTCCGGCCGGGCCGTCACCCTGGCTGGCTCGTTCCCTGGGTAGCGGCCTTTTACCTGACAACCTTTGCGCTGATCACCAGCAACACCTTCTTCGCCTCTGGCTACATCTTCGGCATCGCCTTTGCTTTCACGACCACACTTATCTTGCTCTCTCTGAAGCGTGTCCCCCCTGCTTTGGGTGCGCCCATGCGGCGCCTGTCCTACGTCACCGCTTCCACCTGGCTGCTGGTCTTTCTGTTCGTTTTCTACCTCTATCCCCCGGCCCGTTCGGTGTTCGGCGAGCTGCGCTCGACCCTGGATCGGCTGTCGGTCTTCTTGCTCAACGTCGAACCGACCGCCGGCGTCGATCCCTACGCCTACACGCAGAGCACGTGGTTGAGCCTGGGCGTCTACCTGGCGCTGACTGCCTTCAACTGGGCGGTTTTGCTGCTCTCCTTTGCCGTCTGGCTGCGCCAGGGCTGGCTGCTCTGGATGCGGCGCATAGACATGCCCGCACACCGTCTCCTGCTTTGGCTGCTCTATGGCTCCTTCGGCTTCCTGATGGTCCTGTCAGTGCTGGTCGATCTGTCCGGCGGTCTGTCGACCAACCTGCAACTGCGCATCTTTGCCCATTTTCTCCTGGTAGGCATCCCGCTGGCCAGCGAAGGGATTTTTGCACTGATCGCCTGGGCGCGCCGCAACCGGCCATCGCCATTGGCCCGGGCCGCGCCCGTAGCGCTGGTGGCGCTGTTGTCACTGTTCGCGTTGGGCGCGCTGCTCAAGATCACCAACGAGCCTTTGTTGAGCAACCAGTGGTCGTTCTACACCGAAGAGGAAAGGCGTTCCGCGCAGTGGGTCGGCAGCCATGTGCGCAACAACCAGGTCTGGACGGGGCGCGACTTCCGTCTGCCCACAGTGGCGCGCGCCTACGGCAACTGGAGTCAGCAGAATATCCGTATCAACCGGGGCGGTATTCCCGTCAACGCCCGTTACGTCTTGTGGTCAGATGTTTCCCAGGAGCGTGCAGATCGTATCGGCGAGCCGCTGCCTGATACGCGCCAATCGCTCATCGTCTACGACGCCGGGGGAGCAGAGCTCTATTACAGCCGGCCAAAGACGCCATACCAGCGCTAAATCCGATGGAGAATTCAGGGGATCTGCTGCTGGCTAAGTCCGCTCCAGCCGGACCAACCGCCAGCGTCGTTATCGTCACCTACAATGGGATGGTCTACCTGCCGGCCTGTCTGCAATCGGTTTATCGCGAGCTGCTGGACGCCGACGAAGTGATCGTCGTGGACAACCGGTCGACCGACGGCGGACCGCAGTTGATCCGTGAGCGCTTCCCGACTGTGCGGGTGATCGAGAATTTGGACAACCGCGGCTTTGCGGCTGCCTGCAACCAGGGCGCGCGCCTGGCAACGGGGCAGGTTCTGGTCTTTCTCAACCAGGACACCGAGGTGCGGCCCGGCTGGCTGCGAGGCTTGATCGAGGGGCTGGGCGCCGCCAGCGGTGCAGGCTTGACCACCTCCAAGCACCTGCTGATGACGCAGTCCGACAGGATCAACCTGTGCGGCCAGGACATGCACTTCAGCGGTCTTTCGTTCGCACGCGGTTTTATGGAACCGGCCGAGCGCCTGTCAGCGCCGGCGTGGGTAGGGGCCGTATCGGGGGCTTCTTTTGCCATCCGTCGTGAACTCTGGGAACAGTTGGGCGGGTTTGACGAAGGTCTTTTCATGTACTATGAGGAGACCGATCTGTGTTGGCGGGCGCGATTGGCCGGCTATCGTAGCCAATACCGTCCCGACTCGACGCTCCTGCATGACTACCGGCCGGGTCAACACAGCTACGCGCGGCTCTACTACTCCAAGCGCAACCGGCACATCCTGCTGCTCAAGCATTGGCGCTGGCCGACGCTCGTACTGTTATTACCCTCCCTGCTCGTGGCCGAGCTGCTGGACCTCGGCCAGTCTGCTCTGATCGCGCGCGATGGACTGCGGGCCAAGCTCAAGGCCTACGGCTGGCTGGCCAGCCATGCGGCCCAGGTCCTGGGGTCCCGCCGTCAGGTCCAGCGCATGCGCACGGCCAAAGACTGGGAGTTGCTGGCAAGCTGCACGGCCACAGTCAGCCTGCTGGAACTCTCAGGCGGCAAGCTGACGCACGCTGTTCTGGCCGTGATCAATGGCCTGTTCTGGCTCAACTACCGGCTGGCGTTTGCTCTTTGCAGGGCGCTCAACATCTGAGTCTGAGGCAAGATTCCCGGTCAACGCTGGTATGAACGTGCAACTTCTGGTTCGCAGCTACAATCACATGATCGGCCTGGCGCGCTACACGGTCTCGCTGTGCCAGGCCATGGACGAGGCCGGCATCGCCTACTCCCTGGCGCAGCCGGTGCAGCCCAGGTTTGTTCAGGCCGGTCACCGCCTGCTCGAGCCCTTCGGCTTCGACGTGCGCACCTTCTTCACCACCTACCCGGTGGCGGCCGGAACGTTGGCCAACGGCGTGCTGACCCACCTGACCACGCAGCAGATGGCGACGTTGCTCTGGTTCCGGCCCCGCCTGCGGCCGGCCATCGTGACGGTGCACGACATCGTGCCCTTCCTGGTGCGCTCGGACGAGAGCCAGACCACCTTTCGCCATCCGCTGGATGTGCTGTTCGACGAACTGGCGATGAAAGGACTTCACCTCGCCGACACCTTGATCGCCGATTCGCATTTCACCAAGCAGACGATGGTGTCGGTGTTGGGCTGCCGTCCGGACAAGGTTCAGGTGGTACATCTGGGCGTCCGGCACGAGATATTCAATCCGCGGGCCGTCGATGCGCCGTTTTTCCAGCGTTTTGGCCTGGACCCTGGACTGCGCTACCTGCTCTACGTGGGATCGGAGAACCCCCGCAAGAACCTGCCCCGCCTGCTGCAGGCGTTTCGGGCTATTCACGCCGAGTTCCCCGACTGCCGCCTGGTCAAGATCGGCTCCGAGCAGTACACGCCGCAGGCGGTCCAACTGCGCCAGCAGGTGCTAGACCTGGGCCTGCAGGATGCGGTGATTTTCGTCGAGCACGTGTCCGACGACGACCTGGCCGGCTTCTACAGTCTGGCCAGCCTGTTCGTCTTCCCCTCGCTGATGGAGGGCTTTGGCCTGCCACCGCTGGAGGCCATGGCCTGCGGCGCGCCCGTAGTCTGCTCCCATGCCGCCTCCCTGCCCGAGGTGGTCGGCGATGCAGCCATCCTGGTCGATCCCAGCGACGTGGCGCAGATCGCCGACGCCATGCGCCTGGTGCTCACCCAGCCGGCGCTGGCGGCTGAGCTGCGCGCCCGCGGCCTGGCCCGCGCGGCCCAGTTCACCTGGGAGCGCACCGCGCGCGAGACGATTGCGGTGTATGAGCGGGTGGTGGCGGGGCGGTGAACGGACGACGACAGACGGCGGACGGTAATCGGCGGTCATGTGGTATAATCAAGCCTGAACGCTTATGAAGAGAAGCCAACTAATCAAGCATCTGAAAGCACACGGTGCCTATCTAGCGCGCGAAGGCAAGAGGCACAGCATCTTTCAGCGCGGTAATCTCAAGACCCAGGTGCCCCGTCACACCGAAATTGTCGACGAGTTGGCTCGCAAGATCTGCAAGGACTTGGATGTGCCATTTGTGAGGTAAAGCGATGAAATACCGGGCCGTTGTCAAACAGAGTGATGGTTGGTGGATTGGTTGGTTGCTAGATTTGCCTGGCGTCAACGCGCAGGAGAGAACACGCGAGGCGCTGATGGAGTCGCTGCGCATCGGTGCGGAAGATATGCTGGCAACCCAGGTGGCTTTCGAACCAGATGCAATGATGGCCATCGTAGGCGTGCCTGACCCGGAGTGGTTGGTCAACGCGGGCCGGGCGCTGTAGACGTCGTGCTTTCCTTCCCCCTATCAGAGTAACGTGTCCACGGCCTGGCCCGCGCGGCCCAGTGTACCTGGGAGCGGACAGCGGAGGATAGACGGCAGACGGCGGTCAGCAGTCAACGGTCAGCGATCAGCGATCAGCGATCGGTGGTGCGTACGATGTGGCTGTCCTGGTTTGGTCGCTTCCTGGTGGTGACTGATCCGCTGGCACACCCGCCGGGCGCGGATGATCTTCCGTTGCGTCCTGCACGGCGCGGGCGTCGCCGTCTGCGCGCACCCCGCGCCCAAGCCAGGTCACGCGACCGCAGACTGGTGGACGACTGCCGACGGCGTGCGCGACACGTGGACAGAGTACCAGAAGCTGGCGTTGTATCTGCTGGGCCATCGGTAGCGGGCAGAGGTCAGAGGTCAGAGGTCGGCGTCGGGGCGATTGACTGGCTGGCGGGGGGTGGGTATAATGGTTGCATCGATACCCGAAAGGAGTTGTAAACGGGAATGGCAAAGCCCCTGTCTGTTGCAGAAGCTGCGGCTGTTTATGGCACGGCGGTGGCCGATCTGGATCACCCTGTGATCCTTCAGCAAGAGGGCCAACCGCTGGCGGTTGTTGTCGCCTTCGACGAATATCAACGGTGGCGCGCCTTGGCGGCTGATGAAGCGCAGCGTCGTCTGGCAGGCTGGGAATCGCTGGATGCGCTGCTGGCAGACTTGCACC
>JBAQCH010000307.1:0-11404 GCA_049294015.1 Anaerolineae bacterium | reverse complement strand
CGCTCGCCGTCAGCGCGGGCACAATCCCGGCGCGCACCAGCGACGACTTGCCGCTGCCCGATGCGCCGATGACGGCCAGGAACGCCTCGCCCCCGATCAGCCGGCCGGCCAGGCTGGCGACCAACCGCTCGCGGCCGAAGAAGAGATGTCGGTCGGCCTCGTCGAAATGGCGCAGGCCCTTGAAGGGCGGCTCGCCGGGAGAGGGCGCTGCGTTCAGCAGGTCAGGGACTGGGTCGAGCGGGACGTCAGCGCCGGCCAGTGGCGCACCGGGCAGCGCGGCCGCGCGGGCCTGTGGGTTGCGCAGTTGCCGGTAAAGCGTCGTGGTCTGCTCAGACGGCTCCACACCCAGATCGCGCCACAGGGCGTCTGCGCAGCGCTGGTACGCGGCGGCCATAGCCGACAGATCGCCCTGCGCGGCGTGGGCAAGCATCAGCGAGCGAAAGGCCGCTTCGGGGCTGGCGCCCAGCGCAATCCAGCGCTCGCTCCAGCCGACCGTCTGCGACCAGTCCCGCTCGGCGATCAGGCGCTCCAGCAGCCGGCCCATGCGCCGCTCGAAGACGGCGTGCAGGCGCTCCCGCTCCAGCACGGTCCACTCGTCGTAGAAGCCGGGCAAAAGCTCGCCGCCGTAGACGTCCACGACCTGCGCCAGCTCGGCAGCCGGCGCGTCGGGCGACACCGGCCGCGTCAACGCCTCTACATCCAGCCAGTAGGGCGCGCGGGGCTGGAAGGCGATGCTCAGATCGTCGGCCACGAAGTAGCCCTGGCCGTCGGCAGCGCCGGGTTCCAGCGCCTTGCGAATACGCCAGAGCGCCTGGCGCAGGTTGTTGCGGGCGTTGACGTCGCTGGTGTCCGGCCACAGCAAGCCGGCCAGCTTCTCGCGGCGGAAGCTGGCGCCGGCGTGCAGGCACAGATACGCCAGCAGCGATTGCGCCGGCCGCGATGCCAGGCGGACAGGTTCGCCGTCGAGGTGAAGCGCAAACTGGCCCAGGAAACGAAATTCGACCACGAGTTCACTCAAAGCCTGATGCATCTTGTGGTACGGAAACGCCGCAATTGTAGCACAAGACTCGTTCAACACCCTATTGATGTTAAACGAGCGAGGTCCGCGGTTTTTGCGAGCAGGACAGCCGTTTCGATGGGAGTTCAAGGGTCGAATTCCGTGGAATCGGCGCCAAGCGCCGATATTCGCCGAAATCTGCCGGCTGAGAGACGCTGCGTTAACGGCGACGTGTTACGGTGGGCCTGCCTGTAGCGAGCAGGATCGGCTAGCCAGCCGAACGAAACCACTACCAGTCTGACCAAGGAGAACTCCGATGACGAGGAAGCGTATGATCACTCAGGCCGGGTCGGCTATCCTGCTGATAGCGCTGGTCTCCCTGTTGGCGGCCTGCGGTGCAGCGCTGCCCGCGCCCCCCGTTGCGCCCACGGCTACGCCGGCGCCGACGCAGCCGCCTCCACCGCCCACCGCAACCCCGGCCCCGGCAGCCGTGGAACCGGCCGCTGCAATCCTGGAGCAGGTGCGCACGTTCGACCTGGACATCAAGCCGCACGACATCGCCGTCGACGGAGAGGGTATTCTGTACGCCGTGGACCTGCAAAACGCTCAGATCGTCAAGTACGACCGGGATGGCCGGCGGCTGGCGGCCTGGGGCGAGCGCGGCAGCGAGGCGGGCCAGTTCGAGTTCCTGCCGCCTCCAGGCGGCCCGCCGATCGACGGCGGCTTCGTCACCGTGGATGCCGACGGCAACGTCTACGTGTCGGACAGCTTCAACAACCGCGTGCAGAAGTTCGACTCCGAAGGCAAGCACCTGGCCATGTGGTCGAACCTCGGCGCGGAGGATGCCGTGCTCAACGTGCCGGGACCGATCAGCGTCGATGCGCTGGGTCGGCTCTACGTCGCAGACTTCTCGGGCGTCCAGCAGTACGACCTGGACGGCGCCTTCGTCGCCAGCCACGCGGCCGCAGGCGAGGCAGCGGTGGACAGCCAGGGCAACCTCTTCATGCCGCTGGCGTTCCAGAACATTGTCTTCAAGATGGACGGCAACGGCGAGGTCGTCGGGCAGTGGGGCGGCCAGGGCCGCGGCGATGGCCAGTTCGACTTCCCCATGCTGCTGGTGGTCGATGGCGATGACCACGTGTACGTCTCGGACCAGTCCGGCCGCATCCAGAAGTTCGACGGCGCGGGGACGTTCCTGGGCAAGTGGTTCCCAGAGATGGGCAGCGGCGAACCGACGGCCCTGCTGCTGGCCATGACCATCGACGGCGAGGGCAACATCTACGTCGCCGCCAAGGACCGTTCGACCGTCTACGTACTGCGCGAGCCATAGACAGCCAATCTGCCAGGCCGCGCCAGCGGCGTCCGGCGCAGACGCGATGGCCGATCCATCGCCTGCGCCGGACGCCGCAACGGGAATTCACGGCACTCTTGGCGTTTCGTGACGCTTTTCGTAACGTTTTTTGGACGGTTAGCAGGTATTCTGCTTTCACCTCAGTGTGTTGCACAACGCGTTGCTACGTGGTCTGAAATTCCCGTCGCATTACGTTTAACCCCATATGATCACTCGGATCTCGCCTTTTCACGGTAGGTCATTCGATGCAGGAAGGACGAATTTGGTAGAAAGGAATATCTGCACGATGTCGAATCTGCAATACTCTCCGCGCAAACATTTGATCCTGATCGCGCTTGCCGCATGCCTTGCTTTCCTGGCCGCCTGCGGCGGGCTACCGGCAACGCCCGTCGTGCCGGCCTCACCAGCCCCCGTGCGCGACTACTGGCCGACGGACGGCTGGCGCAGCGACGCGCCGGCCAACCGCGGCCTGGACGAAGCGGCGCTGGCCGGCCTGCGGGCGCAGATCGAGCAGGAGATGCCCTTCCTGGACAGCCTGCTGATCGTCAAGGACGGCTATCTGGTCTACGAGGAGTACTTCAACGGCTACGACGCCGACCGCCTGCACCAGGTGGCCTCGGTGACCAAGAGCTTCACGTCAGCGCTGTACGGCATGGCCCAGGCGGAGGGCGCTATCACCGACCTGGACGCAACCCTGGGCGGTGAGCTGCGCGAGCCCTTTGGGGATGCACTGCAACGCGAGCAGCGGAATATCTCGCTGCGTCACCTCTTGCAGATGCGCTCCGGCCTGGCCTTCGACGAAGGCGCGCTGTACGAAGAAACTTCGGCGCTTTGGGCCACGGAGGGCTTCAGCGCCACCCTGGCCGCCTATACCCAACGGGACCTGACCAGCTTCGGCTTGGGCCATTCCATGGCCTACCGGCCGGGCGAAGCCTGGAGCTACAGCACGGCGGATTCGCAGTTGCTCTCGGCGGCCTTCCAGGCGCTGACCGGCCAATCCCTGGAGGCCTATGCCGGCCAGCGGCTTTTCCCGGCCCTGGGCATCGACGAGTGGCGCTGGCCGTCCGACGCTAAAGGCGTAACCATCGGCGGCGCCACCCTGGAACTAATCCCGCGCGACATGGCCAAGCTCGGCTTCCTGTACCTCAATCGCGGCACATGGGACGGCCAGGAGCTGCTGCGGCCCGACTGGGTGCGGCTTAGCACCACGCCCCAGGGCAACGGCGTCTACGCCTGGTCAGGGCAGACCGTGCCCATCGAGTGGTACGGCATGCAGTGGTGGACCTGGAAGCCGGAGTTGTTCGCCGGGCACCGGGCCATCGCGGCGCAAGGCTACGGCGGGCAACACGTGATCTTGCTGCCCGACCTGGACATGATCGTCGTGATGACCGCCAGACCAGATGTTGACCCCGATGCAGCGGACGCACACATCAACCAGGGCTACGATCTGGTGAAATACAGCATCCTGCCGGCGGTCACAGATCAGCCGGTGGCCGATCCGTTCTGGGCTGCGCCGGACGCGCCGCCTCCACCCGCCGATGCGCTCTACACGGTCGACGCCGACGGCCGCGGCCGCCGCGCGTTGCTGGATGACCCTCAGGACCAGTTATGGGGTCCCGCCTGGTCGCCCGACGGCACACAGGTGGTCTTCTCCAAGTCCGTGCCGGCCGTCGTGTCGCCGGGTAGCATCCCGGTCGAGCTGTACATCGCCAACAGCGACGGCGCGAATTTGCGCCAGCTCACGGCCAACGGCCGCAGCAACTACCTGCCGGCCTGGTCGCCCGATGGCCGCCAGATCGCCTACGTCTCCGGCGGCCGCGGCGGCTTCGACTCGCACGAGATCTACGTGATCAACGCCGATGGCAGCGGCGAAACCAACCTGACGGTCAACGACGCCCAGGAGTACGGCGTGGCGTGGTCGCCCGACGGCAGCAAGCTGGCCTTTGGCTCCAAGCGCGACGGCGAGATGCGCATCTACACCATGAACCCGGACGGCAGCGAGCAGCAGTCCTTACCCATTCCGGCTGCGGGGCAGGCGCCGTGGTGGTCGCCCGACGGCCGCCAGATCGTCTACACGCTGGAGAGCGAGGGCAACTCCGACATCTACGTCATGGACGCGGACGGCGGCAACCAGCGGCTGTTGATTGGCGGCCCTGCGTGGGAGTATCTGGCCTCCTGGTCGCCCGACGGCCAGCGCATCGCCTTCACCTCCCACCGCGGCGGCGAGGCCGCGATCTACGTGGCCAACGCCGACGGCAGCAACGTGCAGCGCGTCAGCGGCCGCAACGTCACCGCCGCGGTGGCTCGCTGGTCGCCCGACGGGACGCAACTGGTGTTCAACGGCGCTGAGCAGCGCGCGGGCGGCTTGCTGGGGCTGTTCGACTGATGACGCATCGCGCCCTCGGCTTCGGAGACCGGAGATCTGACAGGATTAACAGGATTGACAGGATTTTGGCTTCTGCCCGAGGCTGGTCCCAATCCTGTTAATCCTGTAAATCCTGTCAACTTCTGGAAGACCCCTATGCCTGACACACCTGATGTTGTGATAACCAGCTTGGAGCAAGTGACGCCGCAGTGGCTGACCGACGTGCTCAGCCGCAGCGGCGCGTTGACGCGCGGCGCGGTGGCGGCCTTCGCGGTGGACACGGGCCGCGGCAACTGGTCCACCAGCGGCAGCCTGCGCCTGCGCTATGCCGCGGACGCGCTGGGCGAGCGGCCGGCGCGGCTGTTCCTCAATCTGGTGGACACCGACCTGGGCGACGGCGAGTTCTTCGGCCCGTCTGAGGTGGACTACTACACGCGCGACTACGTGGACGTGCCCGCGGCGCCGCTGCTGCGCTGCTACGACGCCCGCTACTCGCAGGAGCTCAGGCGCTACCATGTCCTGCTGGACGACGTCTCGGAGACGCACGTCAACGCCTCCGCGAAGGAACCAACCCTGGCCCACGGGCTGGCGCTGGCCGAGGGGCTGGCCGCGCTGCACGCTCGCTGGTGGGGCGGTGAACGGCTGGCTGAAGCGGGCGCTGCCATGCACAGCGCTGACCACATTCGGAGCTTCGTCGCCATCGCCAAGCCGGGGGTCGATCACATCCTCAGGCGCTTCTCGTCCGAGCTGCAGCCGCACTGGCCGGACGCCATACGCGAGCTGTTCGCCCGGCACCCGCAGGCCATGATCGAGCGGACGGGCGACCTCAACGGCTTCACGTTGATCCACGGTGACACCGGCGAACAGAACATCCTTGTACCGCGCGAGGGCCAGCATCCGTTGTACCTCATCGACCGCCAGCCCTTCGACTGGAGCCTGACCACCTGGCTGGGCGCGTACGACCTGGCCTACGCCCTGGTGCTGGACTGGCCGGCTGAGCTGCGTCGGCAGTGGGAGATGCCCGTGCTCGAACGCTACCATGCCCGGCTGGTGGCGCAGGGCGTGCAGGGCTATTCCTGGCAGCGGCTGGTGGACGACTACAGGCTGTGCGCGGCGATGGGCATCTACGTGGCCGTCGAGTACTGCCGCGGCGGCATCAACGAGCGCTGGATCTCCGCTTGGCTGCTGATGCTCCAGCGCTCCCTCCTGGCGTGCGACGATCTGGACTGCCGCGCGCTGTGGAAAGGAGTCCCATGAACATCCTCATCTCCACCTTCGGCTTGCGCGGCGACGTGCAGCCCTACGTAGCGGGCGCCACTGGCGCGGGCCTTCGCCCAGACCGCGCGCGACGAGACCGATCCTTCGACGTCGCTCAGGACAGGCCTGGACGCGCTGTTGGCCGAGCTGGTGCGGGTGGTGGATGAAACGTTGCAGCCCGAGCACATCAGCATCTGGCTGCGTGGGAAATGACTGCGAGGAGATCACCCATGGCATACGACGAAATCGACCTTTACTCCGGCCTGGCCGCATTGCACTGGTCGGCTTACGACGACCCGGCCTGGGACCACGACTTTTACAAGCGCATCGTGGAGCAGGCTGGCGGGCTGGCGCTGGACGTGGCCTGCGGCGCGGGACGGCTGCTGCGGCGTTATCTACAGGCCGGGCTGGCCGTCGAGGGGGTGGACAGCTCGGCCGACATGCTTGCGGTCTGCCGCCGGAAGGCCGAGGCCGACAGCTTGTCGCCCGTGCTCTACTGCCAGCCGATGCAGGCGCTGGACCTGCCCAAGCGCTACCAGAGCATCTACGTGCCCTGCGGCAGCTTCACCTGCGTCATCGGCCAGGAGAACGCGCTGGAGGCGCTGCGCCGCTTCCACCGCCACTTATTACCGGGCGGCGTGCTGGCCTTCAACGCCTACTATGGCGATTGGGAGGACTTCGACTATAATGATCCCGCCAAGGAACGGCGCTATCCCACCGACTGGCGGCCGCACGTGGTCAAGGAGTTGGGCGACCAGCGCCGGCTGGTGGTCGAGCGGCGCACCACTGGCGTCGATCCGGTCGAGCAGCTTATCACTGAGCAGCGCCGCTACCGCCTGTACGACGGCGACGCCCTGCTGGCCGAAGAGGTGCATGCCGGCCAGAACCACTGGTATTTCAAGAAGGAGATGCTGCTGATGCTGCGCCTGGCGGGCTTTGTCGATGTTCAAGCTAAGGGCGACTACACCGACGAGGACTTCGGACCGCAGCACAGCGGGACGATAGTCTTCATCTGCCGCAAGCCTGACACGGCAGCTTGATCTTGGCAGGGCTTTGCCACGGATTATACGGATTACACGGATTACACGGATGGATTCTTCGGCCATGCTTGTAATCCGAATAATCCGTGAAATCCGTGGCGATCCCTCCATTCCGCTCCGTCCACATTAGGAGACATCTATGATCAAAGGTTCCCGTGTTGTGCTGCGCGCACTCAGCCGGGACGACCTGCCGCGCCTGCACCAATTCAACAACGACGTCGAGGTCGAGTTGGCCGGCGGCGGCGATCCGCCTCTGCCGCAGTCGCTGGAGCGCTTGCAGGCTGAGTTCGACGCCGGCTTGGCCAGCGGAGGCCGCGATGGGACCAGCTTCGCCATCGAGGTGGACGGCGTGATGATTGGACAGTGCGCATTGTTTGCCCATCATCCGGTGGCGCAGCGTATGGAGCTGGGCATCACCATCGGCGACAAGGCCTACTGGGGCCAGGGCTATGGCCGCGAGGCAATTCAGTTGCTGGTGGACTACGGCTTCCGCCATCACAACCTGCACAAGATCTGGCTGGAGGTGCATGGCCGCAACGAGCGGGCCATGCGCGCCTATCGCGCCTGCGGCTTCGTCGAGGAAGGCCGTCTGCGCGAGCACGTCTGGAGCGATGGCGCGTACGACGATCTGGTGATCATGGGAGTGTTGAACCATGCCTGAACCAACCACTGGAGTAGGAAGGGAAAAGAAGGAGCAATAAGATGCAGCCAATCATCCGTTCAGGCGTGGCGAGTGACGCCGAAGGGGTTTACGACGTTTTCGTTCGAGCTACTGCCGACTTAAACCAGCGCATGGGCCTGCCTGACGCCGACAACCACTGGCTCGACCCGGCTTTCGTGGCGAGCTACTGGCAGCGCCGCCAATCGTTGTTCGAGCACCTGGCGCGTACGGCTGACCAGTTCTGGGTGGCCGAAGTGGACGGCCAGATCGTGGGCTTTGCCCGCTCTTCCCTGCGCGACGGCGTGCGCGAGCTGCTGGAGTTCTTCGTGCGGCCCGGCTATCAGGGCCAGGGCATCGGAGGGGAGCTGCTGCGCCGCGCGTTCCCGGCCGCGGGTGCTCGACGGCGCGCGATCATCGCCACGCGCGAGATGCGCGCCCTGGCGCGCTACATGAAGGCCGGCGTCTACCCGCGTTTTCCCAACTATTACATCTACCGCAAGCCGGAGCCGGTCGAGGTGAGCACCGACCTGGAGTTCGCCCCGGCAGTGGACACGCCGGAGACGTTGGCTGCCATTCGGGCCATCGACCAGGCCATCCTGGGCTTCACGCGCGACGTGGATCACCAGTTCTTGCTGCAAGACCGGCAGGCCATCCTCTTGCGCCGCGCCGGCCAGGTCGTCGGCTATGGCTACTTCGCCAAGGGCGTCGGCCCCGTTGCTCTGCTGGACGCGGCCGACTTTCCGGCTGTGCTGGCCTCGGCCGAGAGCGAGGCCGCCGCGCGCGGCGACGACGAGTTTGGCATGCAAGTGCCGCTGATCAACCGCCACGCCGTGGACTACCTGCTGGGCCGCGGCTATCAGTTCGAGAACTTCACCATCTTCTTTATGAGCGACGAGCCCTTTGGCCGCTTCGAGAATTACGTCATCACGAGCCCGCCGTTTTTCATGTGACGCGGAACCGCGGAGAGACAAGAACCGCGGATCGATCGGAAACGCGGATCAGAAGCCGCCCCGTTTCAATCACCCAATCACCTTGTCACCCAGTCACCTTGTCACCCACTCACCAATCTACCCATGACCGATCTACCAACCTACGACCTCATCATCATCGGCGGCGGGCCGGCCGGCTCGACCGCAGCCCTGCGCGCACGTGAGCTGGGCGCGTCGGTGGCTCTGGTCGAGCGCGGCGCGATGGGCGGCACCTGCACCAACGACGGCTGCGTGCCGACGCGGGTGCTGGCCCGCGCGGCCCGGCTGATGGCCGTGGCCAGCCAGTACGCCGGCTACGGCATGGACGTGGCGCGGCCGGAGCTGGACTTTCAGCGCCTGCTGGCCCGCACCCAGGCTATCGTCTACGAGATCCACGAGAAGAAGCAGCTCATCGGCCACCTGGAGGGCGCAGGCGTGGCGGTCTATGCCGGCGTGGGCGAGGCCAGCTTTGTCGATCCGCACACCGTGGCCTTGCCCGACGGCCGGTTGCTGCGCGGCGAGCGTTTTATCCTGGCGGCTGGCGGCCGCGCCCGGCGGCTGGACTTCCCCGGCGAGGAGCTGGCATTGACCCACAGCGACATCTGGCGCTTGCAGCGGCTACCCCGTTCCGTGGCCATCGTCGGCGGCGCGGCCACAGGCTGTCAATTGGCGGCCATCTTCAACGCTTTCGGCAGCGCCGTCGCCGTGCTGGACGTGGCCCCGCGCATCCTGACCGCCGAGGATAGCCTGGTGGCGCAGGCCATGACCGAGGCGTTTGGGCGGCGCGGCATCAACGTGGCCACCGGCATCGGCGGCATCGAGCGCATCGAGCGGGCCGGCAAGGAGCTGGCGCTTGTCTACCGTATGGGCGAGGGAATGCAGGCCGTGGTGGCCGAGGCGGTGGTGCTCTCCACCGGCTGGCTGGGCAACCTGGACGGGCTGAACCTGGCCGCGGCAGGCGTGCAGACCGACGGCCGCTACGTCATCGCCGACGAGACCTGCCGCACCTCCGTGCGGCACATCTTCGCGGCCGGCGACATCGACGGCCGCATGATGCTGGTGCAGAGCGCGGGCTACGAGGCCAGGATCGCGGCCGAGAACGCTGTGCTGGGCGGCCAGGGTCGCAAGGAATACCTGATCGTGCCGCACGGCGGCTTCACCAACCCGGAGTACGCCAGCGTCGGCCCGACGGAGGAGCAGGCGCGCCAGCAGCGCGACGTGGTCGTGGCCGTCGTCCCCTACGCCGACCTGGACCGGGCCGTGATCGACGGCCGCACCGAGGGCTTCTGCAAGCTGATCGTCGACCGGGAGACGCACCGCCTGGTGGCCGCGCACGTGGTGGGCGAGCAGGCGCTGGAGATCGTGCACGTGGTGGCCGCGGGCATAGCCGCCGGCATGTGGGTCGAGCAACTGGCCGAGCTACAGATCGCGTACCCCACCTTTACCGCCATCCTGGGCCTGGCCGCGCGGCGCATCGTGGCCGAGCTGGGAGTCATGCCGTTGGCGCAGGAATGGCTGGCGCTGGGGCGAACGCCGGCCGAGTGGGAGCAGCGCAGTGCGCCATAATCAGCGGCGCACATCCGAACGGCGCTGTTGGCCCTACAATTCGCCTGACGCCCAAATCTCGCGAAACGAGCGGGGGGCCAGCGCTGGCAGGCGGCGTTCCTGGGCGGGATTGACGCGCTCTGGCAGGAGGGTGTAGCCATCCTGCGTGAAGGGCTTAGCGGCCAACCGGCCCAAGCCCGCGCCCAGTTGATACAGCCGTTCATGACCCATCCCCCAGGCCACGGCGCGCTCGGCCAGGCTTTCCGGCGCGGGCACGATGCCCCTGCGCACTTCCTCGGCCCGCAACTCCAGCAACATCCTCGGTAGATCGATTCTGGCCGGACAGACGTCCAGGCACGCGCCGCACAGCGAGCTGGCGTGGGGCAGGCCGGCGAATTGCTCCAGCCCATAGATCAACGGCGTGACGACTGCGCCGATGGGGCCGCTGTAAGGGCTGCCGTAAGCGTGGCCGCCGGCCTCGCGGTAAACCGGGCAGATGTTGAGACAGGCGCTGCAGCGGATGCACTGCAAGGCCTCCTCGAAGGGGCCGCCCAGCAGGCGGCTGCGCCCGTTGTCCAGCAGCACGATATGCACCTCGGCCGGGCCGTCGGGGTCGCCCGGCCGCGCCGGGCCGGTGATCGCTGTCGTATAGACCGACAAGGGCTGGCCGGTGGCGCTGCGGGCCAGCAGGGCCAGCCAGGCGGCCGCATCGTCCCAGGTGGGCGCGATCTTCTCGATGCCCACCACGGCTACATGCACCTTGGGCAGGCTGGTGACCATGCGGCCGTTGCCCTCGTTGGTCACCAGCACCACGCTGCCGGTCTCGGCCACGGCCAGGTTGCCGCCGCTGATGCCCATGTCCGCGGCCAGGAATTTCGCGCGCAACAGGCGGCGGGCCACAGCCGTCAGCCGCGGGATGTCGTCGGCCGGCAGCGTCTCGCCGGTCAGCTCGGAGAACATCTCGGCCACCTGCTGGCGGGTCTTGTGGATCGCCGGCGCGACGATGTGGTAGGGTGGGTCGCCGGCCAATTGGATGATCCACTCGCCCAGATCGGTCTCCACCGGCTCGACTCCGGCCGCGGCCAGCGCCTGGTTGAGGTGAATCTCCTCGCTGGCCATGGACTTGCTCTTGGCGGCCAGGGTGACGCCGTGCTGCTTGGCGATGCCGGCCACGATGCGGCAGGCCGCCGCGCCGTCGGCCGCCCAGTGGACCTGCGCGC
>JBAQCH010000306.1:0-17098 GCA_049294015.1 Anaerolineae bacterium | reverse complement strand
CGCCGCGCGACACGGCCGCCGACGTGCTGCCGCTGCTGCCTCACATCGACCTCTTCCTGCCCAATCTGGCCGAGGCGCGCGCTGTGCTGGGCCAGGGCGACGCCGACGTGCTGCTGACGCGCGGCCTGGCCCACGGCGTACGGCTGATGGGCTTGAAGCTGGGCGTGCAGGGCTGCTGGCTGGCCACCGGCGATCAGCGGGTTCACACGCCAGCGCGCCTCGTGGCTGCGGTCGACACGGTGGGCGCGGGCGACGCGTGGTCGGCAGCCGTGGTCTATGGCTGGCGGCTCGGCTGGCCCCTGGCCGAGATCGGCCGCTTTGCCAACGCCGCCGGCGCGTTGGCCACCTTGCAGACCGGCGCCACGGAAGGCATGTCCGGCGTAGAGGCTATCCGCCGCTTCGCCACGTAATTGCGCGCTCGCTCTGTTGAGGTTACAATGGGTCAAATCCCACGACTGCTCGAAAGGAACCGTCGATGAACGACCACTTGCTCGCACAGCAGCGAGCCTACGCCGATTTGATCATTCACTCGGGAATCAATCTGCAGCCCGGCCAGAGCATCCATGTGCGCGCCGAGCTGGGCCACCGCGAGTTCGTGCGCATCCTGGCCGCTGCGGCCTATGACGCCGGGTCCAGGCACGTGGAGGTCATGTGGCAGGACCCGCTGGTCAACAAGATTCGCTACCAGCACGTGCAGCGGGAGTATTTGGGTTTCATACCTGAGTACGAAGTCGCGCGCGCCAACGAGTTCCTCGACGACCGCTGGGCGCGCATCGCTTTGACCGGCGATGAATACCCGAATGCGCTGGAAGACGTGGAGCCGGCTGTGCTGCGGGAGTATCAGCGCAGCGCATACCAGAAGCTGGGGTTCTTCTCGCAACGCACGATGAACAACGAGGTTTCGTGGTGCGTCGCAGGTGTGCCGATGGCGCCGTGGGCGCAGAAAGTCTTCCCCGATCTGGACGCCGCCACGGCGCTGGAGCGGCTGTGGGAGATGGTGCTGCGCGTCTGCCGGGCCGACCAGCCCGATCCGCAGGCCGCCTGGCAGCAGCACGACGCCAACCTCAAGAAGGTCTCAGCCTTCATGGATCGCCACCAGGTGCGAGCCGTGCGTTTCCTGGACCGTCAAACCGGGCCGGACGGCAAGCCCGCCACCGATCTTACCGTCGGCCTGACCGAGCGGCCTAACTGGATCGGCGGCGCATCGGACAACGCAGCCGGCCACTTTTTCTTCGCCAACATCCCCACTGAAGAGATCTTTTCGACGCCCCACCGGGCGCTGACCCAGGGCTGGGTGCGGACGAGCAAGCCGGGCTATCCCTTGCAGCGCGAGCTGCTTAACGCCTGGTTCCGCTTCGAGGGTGGCGAGGTGGTGGAGTGGCGCGCCGACAAAGGGCAGGAGGTGCTGGACCAGTTGTTCCAGATCCCAGGCGCGCGGCAGTTGGGCGAGGTGGCGCTGGTGGATGTGCGTTCCCCCATCAACCAAAGCGGCCTGATTTTCCACAACACCCTCTTCGACGAGAACGCGGTTTGCCACATCGCGTTTGGCCGCGCCTACCCTGAGGGCATCCAGGGCGGCAGCAAGCTCAGCGCCGAGGAGCTGGACGCGCTGGGGCTGAACAGCTCAGAGACGCACAACGACCTGATGATCGGCACTGACACCATGCAGGTCATCGGCGTCTGCGCCGACGGCAGCGAGGTGATGGTGATGAAGGATGGGATGTTCGTGGACGCGGTGCTGGAGTAATCCCAATCAACGGAGCTTTGTAGATGAGCAGGTACGAGAAGCTTCTCTTGCAGGTACTGCGAGGCACGTCCGACGCCAACATCGGTTTCGATGATCTCCGTTGGTTGCTGTTCCAACTGGACTTCGAAGAACGTGTCCGCGGAAGCCATCACATTTTCCGGCGCCAAGGTGTCGAGGACAAGATAAACCTTCAGCGTGAAGGCAACAAGGCCAAGCCCTATCAAGTTCGGCAAGTTCGGTCGATCATTGTCAAGTATCGTCTTGGAGGTGAAGAGCCATGAACGGTGATTTTCGGTATGAGATTATTCTGTATTGGAGCCGGGAGGACGAGGCTTTTGTGGCAGAAGTACCTGAACTGCCTGGATGCATGGCGCATGGCTCCACGCCGGAAGCGGCCTTAGCTAACGCCAAGGATGCCATACAGTTTTGGATCGATACCGCCCTGGAATTCGGCGATCCGGTTCCATCCCCCAAGGAAAGCCGGTTAGTATTCGCGTAGATCGCGTCAAGATTGAGAAATCTCCTATGAATGTTCACCTTACCATCAACGGCGATGCGCGCGACTTCGACGTCGTACCCAGCGAGCTGCTGCTGACCGTGCTGCGCCGCGCGGGCCTGTACAGCGTTAAACACGGCTGCGAGACAGGCGAGTGCGGCGCGTGCGCGGTGCTGCTGGACGGCCAGTTGGTCAACACCTGCACGCTCCTGGCCGCACAGGCCCACGGCGCGCGCGTCGAGACGGTCGAGGGGCTGGCGCCGGGATATGTTCCAGCGGGTTTCGATACGGCGGGTCTCGATACGCCGCAGACGGCTACTCGACCGACGTCTACCCGACCGGCGCTGCACCCCTTGCAGCAAGCCTTCATCGACACCGGCGCGATCCAGTGCGGCTTCTGCACGCCTGCCCAGATCATGGCCGCCAAGGCGCTGCTGGCGCGCCAGCCTAACCCCAGCGAGGCCGAGGTGCGGGAGGCCATCGCCGGCGTGCTCTGCCGCTGCACGGGCTACATCCGGCCGGTGGAGGCAATCCAGCGCGCGGCGGCCATGCTGCGCGGCGAGGCCGTGCCGCCAGTGGCCAATCCGCCGACGGTCAACACCTTCGATCGCTTCTTCGAGCCAGATGCTGCGTCCCAGGACGCAGGCCCCGAGCCAGCGGGCGGCGGGGCGGTGGACACGGCGACCGACGTTCGCACGCACACAAAGACGCCGGTCATGGTGGTAGCGCCGCCACAGACCAAGGTGGTGAACAAGCCGGAGGTCAAGGTCGATGCGGTCAAGCTGGCCAAAGGCCGCGCCGTGTTCACCGACGACATGGAGCTGCCCGGCATGCTCTACGGCGCGCTGCTGACCAGCCCGCACGCCCACGCCCGTATCCTGGACATCGACACGTCGGCAGCCGAGCGCCTGCCCGGCGTCCATGCCGTGCTGACCTACAAGAATACGGCGCGCGTCCTGTACGCCTCCGGCGGCCAATCCTACCCCCAGCCGCCCCCCTTCGATCAGGTCAGCCTGGACAACAAGGTGCGCCACCACGGCGACCGCGTGGCGGTGGTGGCGGCCGAGACGCCGGAGATCGCCCAGCAGGCGCTGCGGCTGATCCAGGTAACTTACGAACTGCTGCCGGCCGTGCTGGACCCGGAGGAGGCCATGCAGCCCGGCGCGCCCGTCATCCACGACGAGCCGGACGCGGTCAAGATCCACGACGCCGGCCGCAACATCGTCCATCACCTACACGCACGCTACAACGACGTGGAGGCCGGCTTCGCCGCCGCCGACTACGTCTTCGAGGGCGAGTACCGCACGCACCAGGTACAGCAGGCCAGCATCGAGCCGCACGTCTGCATCACCTGGTGGGACGAGGACGATCGGCTGGTGGTGCGCACCTCGACCCAGGTCCCCTTCCACGTGCGCCGCATCATCGCGCCGCTGGTGGGCCTGCCCCTGCGCCGCATCCGCGTGGTCAAACCGCGTATCGGCGGCGGCTTTGGCGGCAAGCAGGAGATGCTGCTGGAGGACCTGTGCAGCCACTTGACCATCGCCACCGGCCGGCCGGTGCGCATGGAGTACACCCGTGAACAGGAGTTCACCAGCGCGCGCAGCCGCCACCCGGAGATCCTGCGCTACAAGACCGGCGTGCGCAAGGACGGTACGTTGACGGCTATGGAGCTGCGCATGGTGGCCGACTGCGGCGCCTACGGCACCCACGGCCTGACCGTGCCCACCGTGTCCGGTTTCCGCGGCCTGACCACCTACAAGGCCAACGCGCTGCACTGGGACTGCCTGGTGGCGTACACCAACAAGCCAACCCCCGGCGCCTACCGCGGCTACGGCGCGCCGCAGTCGCTCTTTGCGTTGGAGCTGCACATGGAGGAGATCGCCCATGCGCTGGGTTGGGACCCCATCGAGTTCAAACGCCTCAACTGGGTCAAGGAGGGCGACGAGCTGGTGCTGGCGCGGGCCATGGGCGAGGGTCGCGAGGGCTTCGAGCAGTGGGTACACAGCAATGGCCTGGACGAGTGCGTCGCTGCGGGCGCCGAGGCCATTGGCTGGGAGCGCAAGCACGACCCGGCCTGGCGCACCGTCCCGGGCAAGCCACACCTGCGCCGCGGGCTGGGCTTCGCGGTCTGCATGCACGGCACCGGCATCGCCGGCCTGGACATGGGCGCGGCCAGCCTCAAGCTCAACGACGACGGCTCGGTCAACCTGCTGATGGGCGCCACCGACCTGGGCACCGGCTCCGACACGGTGCTGGCCCAGATCGCGGCCGAGACGCTGGGCCTGCCGCTGGAGGACGTGATCGTCTACTCGTCCGACACCGACTTCACCCCCTTCGACACGGGCGCCTACGCCAGCAGCACCACCTACATCTCCGGCGGCGCGGTGCTCAAGGCGGCCGAGGAGGTGTCGCAGCAGATCCGCAGCCACGCGGCCAAGCATTTCTTTGGCGGCGTCGAACCCGGCCGGCTATGGCTGGAGGGCAAGCATGTCTGCGGGCCGGGCGGCCAGCGCGTGTCGCTGGAGACCGTGGCCCTGCACGCCACCCACCAGGCCGATCAGCACCAGATCATGGCCACGGCCAGCCACATGAGCTACCTCAGCCCGCCCCCCTTCGCCGGCCAATTCGCCGAGGTGGAGGTGGATATGGAGACCGGCCAGGTGGAGGTCAAGAAGCTGGTGATGGCCGTGGACTGCGGCATCGCCATCAACCCCATCACTGCGGCCGGCCAGGTGGAAGGGGGCATGGTGCAGGCGCTTGGCTTCGCGCACAGCGAGGAGATGCCCTACGACGCCGAGGGCCGGCTGCTGACCACCGACTTCACCTCGTATCGCATCTACCGCGCCGACGAGACGCCGGAGCTGGGCGTGATCCTGGTGCAGACCTACGAGCCCAGCGGGCCCTACGGCGCCAAGGCCATCGCCGAGATCCCCAAGGATGGTGTGGCCCCGGCCCTGGCCAGTGCGATCTTCGACGCCACCGGCGTGCGCATGCGTGAGCTACCCTTCACGCCAGAAAGGGTCTGGCGCGCACTGCATCTGGACTCCAAGGAGACTGTATGAAACACCGTCAAGTAGTGATGGCGTCGGGAATGATCGTTGCACTGCTCTTGATCGCCAGCCTGCTGACAGCCTGCGATGGCGGCGGCGACAACGCCAAGACGCCGCCGCCTACTCCCACATGGACGCCGGCCCCCAGGGACGCCATCACCATCCCCGGAGTGGAGACCAACAGCGGGCAGTCGGAGGTGCAAGTGTCGCCGCTGGCCACGCCTGACCCGGCCTCGCCCCTGCCCTCTCCCACGTCAACACCTTGAGCTGGCGGCAAAAGGAAACGGCCACCTGGGATTACCCGGTGGTCGTTTTTATGTTTTCTCAAGCAACGTGCTCGCACCCGGCGACTGAACGGTGACTTTGTTCTTCCTTACTTCTTGCTGCGTTGGCGGCGCTCCGTGAGGCGTCCCAATCCCAACAGGCTGCCCAGTATGCTGGGCCGCTCGATCGGCGCAGCGCCGTCGTCCTCCCAGTTGCCCTTGCTGCGATCGCTCAGCCAACGGTCGCGCACCTGCATGGCTTCGACGAAGGCTTTGTCGATGGTTTCGCTGTCGCCCGCCGCGATCAGATCGCGCCAGGCAGCCATGTTATCGATAAAGCCGTCGATCCAGCGCACTACCTGCTCTGGGCTGTGCAACATGGCGTCGCTGAAGACATGGGGATCGGAGGAGACCAGGCGGGTCGAGCTCTCGAACTGCGCGCCGGCCAGCTTGCGCATCTCACGCCAGGCCGGCTGGCTGGCTGCGCTGGTCAGCAGGGCCATACTGGCCAGCGCGGGCAACTGCTCCACGGCGGCCGTCAGGCCGTCGTGTTCCGTGGCGTCCAGGAAGAGGGGCTTGGCCCCCAGCCGCTGGGCCAGGTCGGAAGCGGTCTTGACCGCGCGCTCGTCCGTGCTGGGCGAGGGACAGATCGCCCACAGCCGCCGCTCGAACAGGTCAGCGCGCGCGGTGGCGCCGCCCGCCGCATCGCTGCCGACAATTGGATTGGTGCCGACGAAGGCCACGCTGGGAGGAAGCAACGCGTCAGCCCAGGCTTGCAGCGGCGCTTTGACACTGGCGGTGTCGACGACAATGGCGCCTTCAGCCAGTTCCCCCGCCAGAGCCTGCATGGTCTCGCGGATCGCCCCTAACGGCAGGGCCAGGATGACCAGCCCGGCGCCGTCGCAGGCCGAAATCAGATTCCAATCGGCCTTATCCACAGCGCCAAGCTTCTTGGCCTGGCTGGCGGCCGTGTTGCTCTTGTCGTGGCCGATGACCTCGAAGTCGCGCTGTTCGCGGCTCAACGCCAGGCCAATCGAGCTGCCGATCAGGCCCAGGCCGACGATGGTGATTCTGGGTTTGGGCATGGGAATGTCCTTTTCGGAAAGGGTCAGGTGTCAGGTGTCAGGTGTGCGGCCGCGACTACTTGACACTTGACACTTCTCGACTAACTCGCGTCATCGGCCGCTTGCAACAAAGCCAGCAAACGCTCGGTCTCGTTGCGCGGCGCGTAGGTCAGCCTCTCCTGATGCCGGCGAATCAACTCCACGGTGAGCGCTGAGCAGCCGGCCTGCCCGGCCAGGCGCGCGCCTAGTTCCGGATGGTGCAGATGCAAATAAAACGGGTAGCGCCAACTGCCAGGTTCGGCGCGCGCGATGCGCTGCACCCAGCCGGGTCGCACGGCCTCCATCAAGACGACCAACACCCGGTGGTACAGCCGCACCCGCCGGCCACGCTGGGCGGTCTTGGCGGCGTCGTGCAGCAGCGCGGCGGCCAGCAGGCCAGGCTGGTCGGGCGCAACCTGCTGTACGCGCTGCAACACGTCCAGGCTGTGGCGCTGGTCGCGCAGCGTCATCTGGCGAAAGAGGGCCACGGCCGGCGGCGGCAGCCAGCGGCTCAGCTCCGCCTGCTCGTCGGGCGTGACGCGCGGCCAGAACGAGAGCAGGAACTGCTGCACGCGATACAGGACGCGACGCATGGACTCAGAGCGGCAGGCCCAGCAGCCGGCTGACCACTGCCTGCGTGGGGCCGGTGACCAGGGTGCCCAGGATGTCCAGGATGGGCAGGCCCAACCTGGCAGTGACCGTGCCCATCAGCATCAGGGCGATCAGGACGAACATACCCCATTGGGCAGTTCGTGCGAAGCGGCTGGCCAGTTGCTCCGGCAGCAGCCCCACCGCCACCTTGAAGCCGTCCAGCGGTGCAATAGGCAGCAGGTTAAAGAAGAGCAGCACGATGTTCAGCCACACGAAGGTAAACAACGCGTAGACAGCGAACTGGGGCAGTTGACCCGGATTGGCCAGGCGCCAGACCACTGCCATCGCCGCAGCCATGGCCAGATTAGACAATGGGCCGGCCACGGCCACAATCGCCATGTCACGCCGGCCATGGCGCAAGTTGTAGGGGTTGACCGGCACCGGCTTGGCCCAGCCAAACCCGACCACCAACACCAGCAGGATGCCGAAGACGTCCAGATGTTTCATCGGGTTGAGCGTCAGACGGCCCAGATCTTTAGCCGTGGAGTCGCCCAAGCGATAGGCGGTCCAGGCGTGGGCGAATTCATGGATGGTGAACGCAGGCACCAGCGCGATCAGCAGCGCGATCAGCTCTTCCTGGCTACGACCAAACAGCATGGGTTACACTTCCTCGTCAGACAGAATCGCCTCAGCAGGCCACGACTCTCACGCCAAGCGGCCAAGACGCCGCGGAATTCTGCCATCCTTTGCGGCCTTTGCGCGTTTGCGTGAGCCAAATTCGTGCAGTGCTGGGCCCAGATTATACCGTCTCTGTTAGAAATGCGGCAATTCGCGCTCCCGTGCCGCCGCCAGGTGATCGCAGCGCCACGGGAACAGCCTTCTGGCGCGCAACGTCTACGACCTGCGCTTCAGCGACGCCGGCCCCGACTCCATGGGCCAGGCCGTGCGCCGCCGCATCGTCGATCTGATTGTGCGCTGACCGGAGCGCCAGGAGCCTGATGTCCCTATGCTACAAAACCGTTTGCGCCGTTGGGCGCTGCTGATACTGCCGCTGGCCGCTGTGCTGACCGTCGCCTGCCAACGCGAGCAAGCGCCGCCGCCGCCCGCTACGCCCATTGTGACAGCCGCAACGCCGGCTGACGCGGTCTCGCCCATTGCCACCGACAGCGCCGTCTATCTGCCTCAGGTGGCGCTGGATGCCGGGCAGGACACGCCCACCCCGCTGGCCGAGACGCGGATCGTCACGCCGACCGCCACCCTGACGCCGACCCTGCCCAGCCCGCCCACCGCGACGCCTGCGCCGCCGCGCATGAACCTGGCCGACTGGCCGGCCATGTCCTTGCAGGACTGGCCGCGGCCAGCCCGAGACAATGGCCTCTGCCTGCACAACACAGCCGTGGCCTACAACGATGAGGCCGACATCGACCTACAGATCAGCCGCCTGCAATCCATGAATATGCGCTGGACGCTGATCCACTACGGCGACGAACAGCAAATCCTGCGCGCCGCCCCGCGCTACCGCGACGCCGGCATCACGGTCGTCTGGCGCAAGAACGTGCGCGCCTTTGACCGCTACTACGACTGGGGGCGGGATGTGCAGTTGCTGCTGGACCTGGGCGTGCCGCCCTACATGCAACTGTACAACGAGCCTGAGCTGCCGGCTGAGTGGGACAACCAGCCCATCGACCAGCAACTGTTTCTGGACAACCTGATGCTGGCTGTGGAGCAGGTGTACAACGCCGGCGGCTACGTGGGTTTGCAGTTCGTCAGCGACGACTGGCTGCTGGCAGCGCTGCGCGAGATCAAGGCGCGCGGCGGCGAGCAGGTCTTCCAGCGCATGTTCCTGGCGCCGCACCCCTACGGTCTGAACCACCCGCCCGACTACACGGCCGATCCCAACGGCGTGCTGGGCTTCCTGCACCAGGCGCGGATAGTAGAGCAGGAGATCGGCTTCACGCCGCCGATCATCGCCGGCGAGGGCGGGTGGAAGTGGAACGCCACCGACGACCGCAACTTCCCGCCCATCGACGCCACCCTGCACCGCGACTACCACGTGGAGCTGTTCAACTGGTTCCGCACCGGCGTGCTGTCCAACGGCGAGCCGCTGCCCGACACCCTCTTCGCCTTCTGCCCCTGGCTGCTCTCCGACCGCGGCGATGACAGCGCCTGGTTCGACAGCTTCGCCGGCGAGCGCACGCTGACCATCGAGGGGGTGAGGGCGATCCCGCTGTTCGAGCGGCGGTTTAGCTGGGAGTAGGGAAGGGGTAGACACGTAGACAAGGAAACAAGGGGACGGACGGACGCGGGAAGCAGGTAGCGCAACGGCGTGCAGGGAAGGGTTCAAGCGGCGATGGTCTTTCGACGGGCGGCGTCTGGCGCATGGGCTGGGTATGTCGCCCAGCCTATGCGCCAGGATTTTTCCATAAGCTGCAATGCGTCAGCGACAGACACCCGGCGGACAATCATCCGTTGGTGTGGAGGTTGGCAGGAGTCCGCGTGTTGGCGTTGGTGTTATTGTTCTGGTAGGTGTACGAGTCGGCGTCGGCGTGGCTGTGCCGAGCGGCGTGATGGTCGGTGTGAACGTAGGCGCCCGGGTCGGAGTACGAGTTGGCGTCGGTGTTGCACCCGACGTTGGCGTGGGTGTACGGCTAGGCGTGGGAGTTGGCGTGGATGTAGCACCGGGCGTTGGCGTGGGTGTGCGGGTGGGCGTGGGAGTTGGCGTCGGTGTTGCACCCTGAGCTGGCGTAGGTGTTCGGGTCGGGGTGTTCGTGGGCGTTGCAGGGACGGCCGGCACGACGTTGGAGGAAACCCAGTCGGTTAAGCAGGTGTTGGGATTGCAGTTGCTGTCCAATCCGGCTCGCACCTGGTATTGGTAAGACGAACCAGGCAACGCGCCAGCGTGGCTGATCTGAGTTGTGTTGCCAGGGTAGCAGTTGAGGAACGTCCATGCGCCGCCGTTTACGCTGTGTTGGACGCGGTACTGGCCCTCGTTGTTGGCGTTATCCTGCCAGGTGATGCGGATGTCGCCGCCGAGGCGTGACGCCTGCACATTGCTTGGCGCCAGGATGGGAGGAATGCCGTGCTGTGTGTAGGTGTTCCAGAGGCCGCTGCAGCTCTGGCCACCGTCTTGCAGGTTCTGCCAGTACTCGGTGAAGACGTTGTCGCTGTAGTTGCCAGCGCCGCCAGGTCGCCAGCGCCGGTAGGCATTCAACATGGTGCCGTTGCCAAGAGCGGTGTCATCGTTGTCGCCGGCGTTGATTGGGTCCCACAGATCCCATAGCAGGCGAGCGACAGAACCCTCTACATTGACGCCGCGGGGGTTGCCTGACGCATAATACTCCAGCGGCAATGTGAAGCTGTTGTTTGGGTCCGAGTGGGAATCAGTGTAGAACCCATCGCCTTGCACCATGCCCTGAATGAAGTTGGGCCAGCCTTCGAACCAGGCAAACTCAGGGTCAGACGGCGTGTTCCAGTAATGCTCGCGGTAACAGGCGGAGGAGCCGGGCCAGAAGACAACCGTGCCGGGGCAAGCAGGCCAGTATCCGTAGTCGCCCCACATCATGGCGTGGGCATATTCGTGGAGGATGACGTCGGGGTCGCGCTGGTCCTGGTGGGCGCCGCCGGCCAGGAAGATCTCACAAGGACGAGCGAAAGTAGCCTTTGGCAGCAACGGCACAGCGGGTCCTGGCCAACGAACCGTAACCAAAGCACAACCGCCACCGCCAAAACCTGGCCGATAGGTGCGCAGAGTACGTAGAATCATCCAAGGGCCATTATCCGCCGCAGGAATTTCAACATTGACGGGGTACTGTGTGACACCAGGCGGAACCTGTGTGAAGGCTGATAGGTACCAATAGATTGTGCCGGGAGCAGGAGGGTACACTTCGTGATTCGCATCTTTGGCAATAGCCCGCACCAAAACACTGCGATTTGCCGGCAATTGGACGGGACTGAAAGCATAATTCCCGTTGCCATCGGCCCAACCAGTCGCCAAAAGGTTGCTATAAGAGCCATCGAACAGCTCAACTTTCACGCCGGGAACGGGATATTGACTACTGCCGTCTGAATAGGCAACTCTTCCACCTATGGCTACCGGCTGAGGCGTCGGTGTGGGGGTGCGGGTTGGTGTAGGGGTTGGTGTTCCCGTGGGTGTCCAAGTTGGCGTACGCGTGGGTGTCGGAGTGAGAGTAGGCGTTCGAGTCGGTGTACCCGTCGGAGTCCGGGTGGGGGTGCTACTCGAGGGAGGGACGTCCTTCCAGATCGTGATATTGTCGACGAAAGGCCCACGACGCTGGACGGTCAAATCACTATAGAACTTCCAAGCAACCCAGACACTGTCGTCTCCTATCCAGTCATCATACCAAACCTCCTTATGGACCCAGTCCTCATCTCCGTGATATCTGTGCCCCGAGAAAGTCTGGCCATCATGGGAAACCCCAAAGAAAATGTAGTCGTAGTTTGCCTCCAGCCGACGCCACATGAAGAAGTTGGTCTTGGCATGGACAGCGTTAGACAAGCTGAACGGCCCGAAAACCATCCAAGACTCAACTCGATTGGGGTAGTCCGTTGGGGTGCAGGGATTGACGCCGTGGTTGCCGCCGCGAGCCGGCCAGCCGGACCAGCTCCCTCCATAAGCCATACAGTTGACATCATCCCAAAGACGCTCGTAACCGTCGGGGCTGGTGTCAAGCAAGGTCCACCCGGCATTCGGAAATGCGCCTTCGAATGTCTCAGATTTGATTTGGCTCCAGCTTTCTCCTGGCATTTCAGGCGGGTCTAGCACACCGACGTGCGCCACTTCGTTCATTTTCTCATCCGGCGCTTGGTCGCTTGGTTTGGACAGCTCCCACACCGGCGCCGGCAAGCTCATCAAGCCAGGAATGGCATCTGCGTCGCCCGAAGCCTGCGGAAACATCTCGGTGGTGGCATAATAAACGATTAACGAGACACTTGCCTGTTGCCCGTTCGAGGCAACATCGCTTGCGATCAAGCGGATCGTCCAGGCGCCCGATGCACCAACTCCGTCGAACAGGTGTACTGCCTCAACGGTGGAGAGAGTCCCATAAACCATCGGTGAAGGGTCGCGCCCCGTAATCGATCCGTCCGGCAGCTCATCGACCGATCTGAGGGGAACAGGAAGCATGGCCGAGCCCGGCGCACTGAGGTACACCTCCAAATTAGGGGTGAGTACGTTCTCGACCGACACTTTGAGGTCGATCCCTGTTACCATCGCGTCGGATGTTGTGTCACGTAGCTGCAAGGCCACATCAGCGCCGTCCTTGTGCAGGATGATGCCGTCGATGCTCTGGCTGGCTACTGCGATTATAGAGGCGGGCTGCCTTGCATCCGCGGGCGCCAGGATCGTCGCCAAAGCAGAGAAATGCGCCATTGATTGCGCCGTTGCCATCGGCGCGTCACCTTGAGCTGCGACGCCAGGCACGGTCGCAGCATGCCACCCAGCTAGGAGCATCCAAGCACCTAACAGCCCGGTCATCATCACAACCACAAACCAACGTAGTCGAATGGACATGGTGTCACCTCCCTTAAATGACGAAACGAGCTAGCGCGCCCAGCGCGGGATGTACAACTGCAGATCGAGCATGTCCACCTTTCCAACGACGGTATGACCATCCGTTGGGTCACGTTCGTTCACCCAGGTATATAGCTGGTTCGATCCATTGTCTGCAACATCCAGAGTAATACGAAAGGTGTAGGTTTGTCCTTCGCTCAAGGCCCCTACCCACCTCATAGATCTATCGAATGCCTGTGCCTCTTCAGGGATAGAGAAGAAAGACATGATGTTTTCGCCGTTGGCCGAAATCCGCGGATTTCCTATGCTCAGACCCCCGTTGAAGCCGCCGAATCCGACCTCAACGTTGGTCAGATCAATGTGCGGCGCTACGGCGTACGTCACCTCGGTCAAGCCATCGGCTGTAAGCGGACCGCTGAGCTTCAATTCAGTGTCTACCAATTCAGGTTTTTCCGGATACGCACCCAAGGAACTGGCGCTCTTCCACGTGTTCTCGGGCGGGCTCTTGCTGACCCATGTATCGTCACCTTCGACGATGATGTGAAAGCTGTCGCCGCCAGCATGGCGTTCAACCAGCTGCCCCTGGTAGTAGGACTCCTTGTACCCACCGCTGTAAATGACGTAATAACCGTTCTCAACCACCTGGGCAGTGGTCGAGAATACGTAGTGCTGCCCAACCTCGACGCTCGGGATGGTCCACTCGGTGGCCCCACTCAGCGCTTCGACGCCGGCTGGCAGCGTGATGTAGGCATTGACATCGGTGATGGGTTCCGAGGAGGTGATGTCCAGGGTGAACACGACCGGTTTGCCGATGGCCGGCTCACCTGCCAGCGTGAGACGGGCGCGAATGGGGGAGGACGCTGGCGTACAACCAACTGCCAACAGCGCCAGCAAGCCAAACGTTACCAACAAAGACAACGGAAGCCAACGAAAATGAGCTGCCATAGCGACCCTCCTTCTTGCTGCGCACAATCTGTGCCATGGTGACACGGAGCCGGCATGGCCGGCGTTCACCGCCCGCAAGGCATACAAAAGCGCCGCACGCTGGGCGTTCACCCGGTCGTGCGGCGGCAAAAACTACCTCTTCGGCCATTGAGCGGCCGGCTCGTTGCTGGATCATGTCTCCGCAAGCGGAGATACTGCGGGGGGGGGGGGGGGACATGGATAACATCGTCTGGTCGTCCACACGGTTTGGAGCCACAAGATTGTTCGATCTAGCGCTATCATATCGCTGAATCAGGGCTTTGTCAAGGGGTGTTTTTCGGGCGGCGCTAAGGGATTTGACGGCAGGGGGGCTTTGCGGTAAGCTGGCGTTGTTAACCCCGATGCTGCACCCGCGGCAGGGCGCTCGTTGGTTTCGACACTTGCGCCTGCGCGCAGTGCAGGTGTACGGCGCAGACGCCTACTCAACCAACGAGCGCCCTGCCGCAGACACAAGCATTTCAGATAATGAAAGGCAAGGCAATGCGCATTCTTGTTACTGGCGGAGCTGGCTTCATCGGCTCCCACATTGTGGACGCGTTCGTGGCCGCGGGCCATCAGGTGGCCGTGGTCGATAACCTCAACACCGGCAAGCTGGCCAACCTCAACCCGGCCGCATCCTTTTTCCAGGTTGATATCCGCGACGCGGCCGGTTTGGCCCGCGTCTTCGAGCAGGTGCAGCCGGAGGTGATCTCGCACCAGGCTGCGCTGGCCGATGTGCGCGGCTCGCTGCGCGAGCCGGACACCTACGCCGAGGTCAACATTATCGGCTCGATTCGACTGCTGGATGCCGCACGCCAGCACGGCGTGCGCAAGATCGTCTATGCCTCCACCGGCGGTGCAGTCTACGGCGAGCCGGAATACGTGCCCGTGCGCGAGGATCACGCCATCAACCCGCTGGATCCCTACGGCGCCAGCAAACACACCGTCGAGCACTATCTGTTCATCTACAAGCACAACTACGGCCTGGACTACGCCAGCCTGCGCTATCCCAACGTCTATGGCCCGCGCCAGGACCCGCACGGCGAGGCGGGCGTGGTGGCCATCTTCACCGGCAAAATGCTGGCCGGCGAGCCCTGCACCATCAACGGCGACGGCACGCAGCAGCGCGACTTCGTCTTCGTGACCGATGTGGCCCGCGCCAACCTTCTTGCGGCGACCGCCGCGGGCAGCGGCATCTACAACATCGGTAGCGGCGTGGGCACGGACGTCAACATGATCTTTGCCGGCCTCAAGCAGGCCGCCGGCTACACGCACGATGCCCGCTACGGCCCCGGCAAGCTGGGCGAGGTCTACAAGATCTACCTGGATGCCTCCAAGGCGCGGGTTGAGCTGGGCTGGGAGGCGACGGTCAGCGTGGCCGATGGGTTGCGGCGGACGGTGGAGTACTTCCAACAAGTGTAGGCCCCGATGCACATCGTCGTAAATGGCTGGTTCTGGGGCCAGATGAACACCGGCTCGGGGCAGTATCTGCACAGCCTGGCGCAGCAGCTCCCCGAAGTTGGCGCTGCACACCGTTATACGCTGGTGCTGCCGGCGGACAACTCCAGTCCCGCGCCGGCCGGCTGGCAGGTCGAGGTGGCGCCGCCGCGGGCGGCGCCATTGGGCGCGAACCTGGCCAAGCTGTGGTTCGAGCAGATGACCTTTCCGCGCGCGTGCCAACGCTTGAACGCCGACATCGCCTTCACGCCGTACTGGGGCTCACCCTGGCGGCGGCCCTGCCCAACCGCCGTCACGGTGCATGACCTGATCCCACTGCTGCTGCCGGCCTACCGCGGCGGTGCTGCGCAGCGAGCCTACACCTGGCTGGTCAGCCAAACCGCTCGCCGCGCTGATCTGGTCCTCACCGACAGCCAGGCCAGCCGGCAGGACATCGTGCAGCACCTGGGTATGCCCTCTGAAAGGGTCCATGCCGTGCTGCTGGCCGCCGATGAACGCTATCAGCCGGTTACCGACCCCGTTGAGTTGACGCGCGTGCGAGAGCGGTATGACTTGCCGGAGCGGTTCATCCTTTACCTGGGCGGCTTCGACGTGCGCAAGAACGTGGCAGGACTGGTGCGGGCGTATGCACGCTGCGCGCAGCCAGAAACGTCTTTTTTTCTGGAAAATGACGTTTCTGGGTCGCCACGCCTGCCAGACAAGTCATTTTTCGGAAAAAATGACTTGTCTGAGTCGCCACACCTTGTCATCGCCGGCAAGCTGCCGGCCGCCGACACGCCGTTCACGCCTGACCCCAGGCGCATCGCTGCTGAGGCTGGCTTGGCCGACCAGGTCCATTTCACCGGCTGGGTGGACGAAGCTGACAAGCCGGCGCTGTACAGCCTGGCCAGCCTGTTCGTCTTCCCGTCGCTGTACGAGGGCTATGGTCTGCCGGTGGCCGAGGCCGCAGCCTGCGGCGCGCCCATCGTTACAGCGAACCGTTCGTCGTTGCCCGAAGTCGCGCCAACTGCGCTGTTGGTAGACCCGGAAGACACAGAGGCATTGGCCGCGGCCATGGCCCAGGCGCTGGCCGCCCCGCGATCGCCTTCGATTGCTCAGCGCCGTACCTGGTCGGATGTAGCCCGAGACACCTTAACTTACCTGGAGAAACTGCCATGACCGCCCTGCTTGCCCTGGAATCGACTGTCATCTCCCACGGCCTACCCTATCCCCAGAACATCGCCGCGGCCCGCCGCTTCGAGCAGATCGCGCGCGACCACGGCGCTGAGCCGCGTACCGTGGCCGTCATCGGCGGCGAGCTGCGGGCTGGACTGAACGACGACGAGCTGCAACTGCTGGCGCGCAGCCCCGATGTACATAAGCTCAGCCGCCGTGACCTGCCCATCGCCGTGGCCCAGGGCTGGCACGGCGCCACCACCGTCGCCACCACCATGTGGATCGCAGCCCGCCACGGTATCCGCGTTTTCAGCACCGGCGGCATTGGCGGCGTACACCGGACGGTGAAAAACGATGAAGTAGGAACGATGAACGATGAATTCCGAACTCCCGACTCATCATTCATCGTTCATCATTCATCGTTCGACATCTCCGCCGACCTGCCGGAGCTGGCGCAGACGCCGGTGGCGGTGGTGTGCGCGGGGGCTAAGGCGATCCTGGACTTGCCGGCGACGCTGGAGTGGCTGGAGACGTGGGGCGTGCCGGTGGTGGGCTATGGGACCGACGAGTTCCCCGCCTTCTACAGCCGCAACAGCGGCCTGCCCGTGGACGTGCGGGTGGACACGCCGCAGGAGGCGGCTGCCATCATCGAGGCCAAGCGCCGGCTGGGGCTGGCGGGCGGCGTGTTGATCTGCGCGCCCGTGCCGGCCGAGTACGAACTGCCGGCCGCCGAGGCCAACGC
>JBAQCH010000305.1:0-7473 GCA_049294015.1 Anaerolineae bacterium | reverse complement strand
GAGCTGATCGAGGCCCTGGAGCTGCGGCTGGCCGGCCTGGGCGACGAGCTCAGCCAGGCCAGCGCCAACCAGGACACCCGCCGCATCGAGGCGCTGGGCCGCGAGTACCAGGCCGTCGACGACCGGCTGCACCAGTTGATGGAAGAATGGGCCGAGCTAGCAGGATGACTCATGCGCCGCTGGTTTCCTCACACCGATTGGTAAGAAGAAATGGGACGTTGATTCTCACGGATTGACACTGATCAGAGGACAAGAACATCGGCTTCCTTACTTCTGATCTGTGTCTTCTGTGTTGATCTGTGTCCAATCAATCAGAGTGTGTTGACTTTCGCAGGTAACATGTCCAAACCACAAAAGGTCGTCATCGGCCTGACCGGCAACATCGGCGTGGGCAAGAGCACCGTCATGGCGCTGCTGGCCGAGCTGGGCGCGGCGGGCATCGACGCCGACAGGGTGGCGCACGAGGTGATGGCGCCAGGCCAGCCGGCCTATGACCAAATCGTGGCCCGCTTCGGCCCGCAGATCGCGCCCGGCGGCGGCCCCATCGACCGCCTGCGCCTGGGCCAGATCGTCTTCAGCGACCCGGCCGCGCTGGCCGACCTGGAGGCCATCGTCCACCCGGCTGTCTTTCAGGTCATCCAGCGCCGCGTAGCTCAGGCTGACGCGCCGGTGGTAGTGATCGAGGCGATCAAGCTGCTGGAGGCCGGGCTGAGTCGGCAGCTTTGCCAGCAGGTCTGGGTCGTCACCGCCCCGCGCGAGCAGCAGATTGAACGCCTGATGCAGACCCGCGGCCTGAGCGAAGCCGAGGCCATCCTGCGCATCGACGCCCAGCCGCCCCAGGCCGACAAGGTCGCCCAGGCCGATGTGGTGATCGAGAATGACGGCAGCCTGACGGATGTGCGGGCGCAGGTGGTGCGGGCCTGGCAAGTCATTAGCGGCAGGCATTCCAGGTAGCCCACTTTTTGGACACAGAGAGCACAGAGGAGACACAGAGGACACAGAGAAGAACCCACTTGTTCTGAGCAGCCATGTGTTGTGGGCGGAGACCAGCACTGCAGCCTTTCGCTGTCTTCCGCACTCTGCTCGCTGCTCTCTTCTCTGCTCACTCTGTGCCTCCTCCGTGTTCTCTGTGTCCCCTCTGAATTTCCGACCGTAAGCACGAACGCATATGAAAACACTGCAACAGATGTATGATAAGCATCCCAACCTGATGCTCTGGGCTGGGCTGGCGCTGGGCATGGTGGCCATCTTGCTGGTGGCGGCCCGCAATGTGGGCTTCACGGTCAGCCAGTGGGCCGCGCTGCTGGCCGCAACCGTGGCGCTGGCAGGCCTGTGCGTCTGGATCATCAGTTGGGAAAGCGACCAAAACGATGCATAGATGCGTAGGTCACGCTATTAGCGTGACTGGGTGTGGGGTGTGTCACGCTGGTAGCGTGACCTACGGCGTGACCTGCGACCGAAAAGGTGTCACGCTGGTAGCGTGACCTACGATCGAAAAGCCATATTGAAAAGCCATTATGACCACAAAACGCGACTACTACGAGGTGTTGGGCGTGGCCCGCAGCGCTAGCGCGGACGAGATCCGCAGCGCCTACCGCAAGCTGGCCCGCCAATACCATCCCGACGTCAACAAAGAGACTGACGCCGAGGCTAACTTCAAAGAGATCAACGAGGCCTACGAGGTGTTGAGCAACGGCGAGAAGCGCGCAGCCTACGACCGCTTCGGCCATGCCGGCGCCCAAGGCGGCTTCGGCGGCTTCAGCGGCGGCTTTGGCGACTTTGGCTCGATCTTCGAGGACCTGTTCGGGATGGGTATGGGCGGGCAGACGCGCCAGAACCAGCGCGGGCCGCGGCGCGGAGCCGATCTGCGTGTCGGCGTCACCCTGACCTTCGAGGAAGCCGTCTTCGGCGCGGACCGCGAGGTCGATGTGACCCGGCTGGAGAGCTGCACCCACTGCTTCGGCAGCGGCGCGGAGCCGGGCACCAGCCCGCTGCGCTGTCCGCAGTGCAACGGCACGGGCGAAGTGCAGCGCCGCCAGCAGAGCATCTTCGGCACCATTCTGACAAGCACCACCTGCTCGCGCTGCAACGGCCTGGGCGAGGTGATCACAACCCCCTGCGGCGAATGCCAGGGGCGCAAGCAGGTGCAGGCCACGCGACGCCTCCAGGTGGCCGTGCCGGCCGGCGTGGACGACGGGACACAGATCCGCCTGGCGGGCGAGGGCAACCAGGGCCTGGCCGGCGGGCCGGCCGGCAACCTCTACGTGGCCCTCGCCGTCCAGCCGCACGCGGTTTTCCAGCGCCGCGACAACGACATCCTGATGGAACTGCCCATCAACATCGCCCAGGCCGCGCTGGGAGCCGAGATCGAAGTGCCCACGCTGGACGGCGCCGAGACGTTGATCGTCCCGCCCGGCACGCAGCACGGCAAGGTCCTGCGCATCAAGAACAAGGGTGTGCCGCACCTGCGGCGCAGCGAGCGGCGCGGCGATCAACTGGTCATCATCGATGTGGCCGTGCCCACCCAGCTCAACGCCAAGCAGAAGAAGCTGCTGGAGGAGCTGGGCGAGAGCCTGGGCACCCCCAAGCTGGGCGACGAGCGCGGCTTCTTCGACAAGCTGGCCGGCGCGTTCAGCGACGCCTTCGGCGGCTGATCGCGCTTCGTAGGACGATTTTCCAAATCGTCCGTCCCGACAGCAATCGTAGAACGATTTTCCAAATCGTCCACTCCGGCCAGCACACGTAGGACGATTTTCCAAATCGTCCGTCCCACCGTTCTCGCAGAACGATTTGGAAAATCGTTTTACAGGTGCATACGATGCAATGGACTGAAATCAGCGTTCAGTGCGACGGCGAAGCGGCCGAGGCCGTGGCCGAGCTGTTCAACCGCTTCAACAGCCGGCCGGGCGAGGGAGCCAGCGGCGCAGTGATCGAGGTTGGCGGCTTCGACGCCTACGGTGAACTGACCGAGCCGGTGGTGACGGTGCGCACCTACCTGCCCGCTGACGACGCCGAGCGGCGCCGCCAGATCGAGGAGGGGCTGTGGTTTCTGGGCCGCCTCTATCCCATCCCGGAGCCGGTGATTCGCGAGCTGGCCGAGGAAGACTGGGCCAACGCCTGGAAGCGCCACTACCGGCCGACGCGCGTTGGGCAGCGCCTGTTGATCGTGCCGTCGTGGCAGGCTGACGATCTGGGCGAGCTGGCGGTGGATGAGGCCGGCCGGCCGCTGCTGCCGGTGATCCTGGACCCCGGCATGGCTTTTGGCACTGGCCTGCACCCCAGCACGCGGCTGTGCATGCGAGCGCTGGAGCAGCACCTGCGGCCGGGCGAGGAGGTGTTGGACGTGGGCTGCGGGTCTGGGGTGTTGTCCATCACCGCAGTGCGGCTGGGTGCAGGCGCGATCTTGGCCACCGACATCGATCCCATCGCCGTGGCCGCCACGGAGGAGAACTGCCAGCGCAACGGCGTGGCCGCCCAGGTGACGGCGCGCGCGGGATCGCTGCCAGAACGGGCCGAGCGGCCGGCGGGCTGGCCGGTGATCGTGGCCAACATTCTGGCCGACGTGATTGTGCAACTGCTGGTGGACGGGATGGCCCGCTTGCTGGCCGACGATGGCCGGCTGATCGTCAGTGGCATCATCGAGCCGCGCGCCGGCGATGTGGAAATTGCGCTGGACCAGGCCGGCCTGCGGGTGCTGGATCGGATGGTCGAGGGCGATTGGGTGGCGCTGGTAGCGGCGCGCTAGCGGCCTCATCCGCTGTGACCGGTCTCTGGCCGTGCCACGCAACGCCAAGCGGGTACGGTCGGAGACCGGCCCGAGCAAAGTGCAAGTGAAGCGGGCACGGTCGGAGACCGGGCCGAGCAGGGTATAATATGCTGCTGTGGCCGGTTTCTGACCGAGCCACGCAACGGGCCGAGTGTAACCGCTTGACGGACCCTGGCATCCAACCACTGTTGGACGAAAGCCCAACTACAGGCGTAAGATATCGCACCATCAGTGCGTCACAAGAGACGAGGACAAAGAGCTATGAGCCAAAACAACGTTGAGCAGATGATCATTATCGGCAGCGGGCCGGCTGGCTACACCGCGGCGCTGTATGCGGCCCGGGCCAACCTGAAACCCCTGCTGTTCACCGGCAACGAGATCGGCGGCCAGGTGGCCATCACCTATGAGGTCGAGAATTATCCCGGCTTCCCCGAGGGCTTGACCGGGTCGGAGTTGGTCGAGAAGTTCCAGCAACAGGCCGAAAAGTTCGGCGCCCGCATCGAGTACGACTGGGTGCAAGAGGTCGACTTCAGCCGGCATCCCTTCGTGGTGCGCACGGCCAACGGCGAGCACAAGGCCAATGCCGTGATCGTGACCACTGGCGCGACCCCGCGCAAGCTGGACGTGCCCGGCGAGAAAGAATATACCGGCTTCGGCGTCAGCTACTGCGGCACCTGCGACGGCTTCTTCTTCCGCGGCAAAGAGGTGATCGTGGTGGGCGGCGGCGACAGCGCCATCGAGGAGGGCATCTTCCTGACCAAGTTCGCCAACAAGGTGACGGTGGTGCATCGTCGCGACGAGCTGCGGGCCAGCAAGATCCTCCAGGATCGCGCCTTCAGCAATCCCAAGATGGAATGGAAGTGGAGCACGGTGGTGGAGCGCATCAACGCGGCCGGCGGCGACGGCAACGGAACCCCACCCAAGGTGGTTTCGGCCACGCTCAAGGACCTGAAGACGGGCGAGAGCTACGACTTTCCCGCCGACGGTGTGTTCGTCTTCGTGGGCCACACGCCCAACTCGGAGCTGTTCCGCGGCCAGTTGACCATCGACGACGCTGGCTACGTGCGCACTGACCGGCGCTATCACACCAGCGTGCCCGGCGTCTTTGCCGCCGGCGAGATTCAGGACCCGGTCTTCCGCCAGGTGGTCACCTCGGCCGGCCAGGGTGCCGGCGCGGCCATGCAGGCCGAGAAGTTCCTGGGCGAGCTGGAGGCCCAGAGCTATCACGAGGTCGCGGCCGAACATGGGCCGACGGTGTTGGTGGCTATGTAAGCCGGTGTGCTGGCGACGAGCGTCAAGCCCCAGGGAATTGTCCCTGGGGCTTTTTCACAAGAATCGAGCAGAGAATTGACCATGATCCATCCACAGTCTCCCCTTCTGGTAACCGTCTTTGGCGGCGCGCGGGTCGGTTCTGACTCGCAGTTGTACGCTGATTCGCTGGAACTCGGTCGCCGGCTGGCCGAGGCTGGCTTCGTGGTGGCCACCGGCGGCTACACCGGCACCATGGAGGCCGTGCTGCGCGGCGCCAGAGAGGCCGGCGCGCACACCGTCGGCTACACCTGCGCCACTTTCGAGCGCGATTTTCAGCCCAACCCCTGGGTAGTGGAGGAGCGCAAAACCCCTGTGCTGTCGGCCCGTATCCAGCGCCTGGCCGAGGAGAGCGACGCGTTCGTGGTGGTCCACGGCGGCCTGGGCACCCTGGCCGAGCTGGCGCTGGTGTGGAACATGCTGCTGGCCGGCGAGCTGCCGGCCAAGCCCCTGGTGGTAGTCGGGCGCGAGTGGCCTCGGGTGATCGACGTGGTCCACGCCGAAACGCAGATGGGGTCATCCGCGCTGCGACTGCTGACGTTGGTGGAGACGGCGGAGGGGGCGGTGGAGCGACTGAGTGAACTGCTGCTGGCCTCGCTGCCCTAAGCCGGGACCAACGGCATGCGATGCAGAGACGTAATGGGCACCGTCTCCTGAAATGTAGGTGTATAAGATGATAGCGACAGAAAATCGCTCACGGGGGGCCGCGAAATGATCTCGACAACCAATCGCTGCAATTCGTGCGGTAGGTCCGCCAGACCAGTCAGGGGGAAGCTGCGTGGCCCGAAGTCGGTGGATTGAGCAAGCAGGGAGTAATCGAAAAAAGTCAAACCCACCGCCCGCCGCTCTTGCTTGTTGATTCGAATTAACACGTGATCGTTCAACTCAATACCTGTAGCATGTTCGCCTGGAGCAAACGAGACATATAGGGTATCACTCATCTCGTCGTAATTAAGTACTGGTTTCATGATGTACCTCATCCAATCTCTTTCTGATAAGCTGTAACGATGTAGTTGTTGGAAACAGGAGTCCTGCCTTCTCCTTCCCGAAACCTGAACAATACGATGGCAACGATGTGAGTGTTGTCGGCCTCGAGATCATCGAATTCGAGGACGTAGCGGTACTTCTGGGGATTGAGCGAGTCCTGTTGGCGTCTGCCAAGGCGGATTGTCCGCTTGAGGTGCTCCTCGAACCGTGCCATCTCTGGATGATTGACAGGATCGATGATATGCTCCCAACGTTCCTGTGAGAGATAGATTTCGCTTCCGTGGCGATCCGGAATCCGCCAACGTATGCTGCCAACCATGTCAGGTATGTCCTTTCATGGCATATTGTACCACGCCGCTAGGAGTTGTGCAATCACGAGTCAGCTCAGCAATAGACTGCCACTGACTGCGCTCGCCCAGGTTCAGTGTCCCGGCGCGAGCGCAGTCAGTGGCAATGAGGCAGCGGCTAGAGCAGCGCCACACTCGCCACATACGGCAGCATCGCCAGCAGCGCGAAGGCCGGGTGCAGCCGCGCGGTGCGGTTTTGGCGGTCCCAGTTGAAGAGCAGGATGGCCAGCCCGAAGGCCAGCACGCCGCCGATCAGCAGGACAGCCAGCGAAGCCGTGGCGCTGAAGGGTACAGCCGCGCCGTAGGCCAGGCCGTTGTAGGCGTTCATGGCATGGGTGGCCGGCAGCAGGCGAGCCACCGTCTGCGCACCCGTGGGCAGCATGTCGAAGGGCATCATCAAGCCGCCGATCAGCATCGAGGGCAGGAAGATCAACTGCGACCAGAGCAGCGTGGCCCGCGAGTTGGGCGAGACCACGCCGATCAGCACACCCAACCCCGTAAAGGCCATCACCGTGGCCAGCGTCACCAGCAGGAACCAGCCCCAAGAGGCGGGCGGCGGCGCCTCGAACAGCGGCGTGGCCGTGAGGAGAATGATGGCCGTGACCACTGCCAGGTGCAGGATGGTAGTTACCGTCGGCGCGCTGAGCACGTTCAGCGCGGGCACGCCGTGGATCTTGTAGCTGCGCAAGATGCCCGCGTCGCGCGCCGTCACCAGCGGGTCGGGCAGCGTCATCAGCGTGGCGATCATGATGGCAAAGATCGTCATGGCCGGGATCATGGTTGCGGTGAACAGCGGGTTGATCTCGGTCATGATCAAGCCCATCATGGCGTAGAAGGCCAGCGGGAAGGCGTAGGTCAGGAACAGAAGCTGGCGGTTGCGCAAACTGCTGCGCAGCTCGATCCAGGTGTGGTTAGCAAAGGCGGTCATTGCATACCTCGGCATGGTTCACTAACCATGGTAATCGGTGAGATGTACCTTTACAATTTGAATGAGTGTTGTACCTGCCAGTAGGCAAGCAAAGCTCGCCTAGCTCGCTAGGGACTAGGCCATATCCAGTTTGGGCG
>JBAQCH010000304.1:0-26204 GCA_049294015.1 Anaerolineae bacterium | reverse complement strand
GTCCGAGCGCGCTCCTGCTCAGGCCGGTCTCCCGACCGAGCCCGCTCCTGCTCAGGCCGGTCTCCTGACCGAGCCTGTCCGCGTCCAAACCCATCGTTGATGGCCTTGATCAGCCAGGCTACGGCCATCAGCAGCGCAATCGAGCGCAGCAGGCTGATCTTGTCCGGCTCGAACACCCGGCTGGAGTGAACGTTGAAAAAGAGCGGCGCGACGATCACCGCCGCCAGCCAGCCCGCTTCGATGAATGCCTCACACAGGCGTGATAGTTTCGTGGTCATGAATCCGAACTCGAGTCGTTTTCCTCTGGGGCGGCTGTCTCGTCGGATGCACTGGCAGCGGTGGGGATTTTGGCGACGACAAGCGACATGACAGCATGCGCCGCTTCGAGCGCTTCTGCAGCGTCGACCTCGTCGTACACCTCATGGGGAATGCCCCCAGGCAGTCCGTTGGGATAGCGTGTTGGGATGTAGTAGCTGTCCAGCGTCTTGCAGGCTCGCACAATCGTGTCGAATTCTGGGTCGAAGCTGGCGCATTCCTGGGCCAGACGAAAACCGGAATGTCCGATCACAGGACCTTGTCCTTGGGCATATAGAAAGGCTTTCAATGCCTTCTCAGCGGCTTGTTGACACAAGAAACAAGCCCAGGCGTAGATACTGTTCTGCTCGTTCACGCGAGCAGCCTGCAGATCATACTGGGCCTGGCTCAACCAACGTCGGGCCTCTTCAAGATTGCGACTCATACAATACCTTCCCCTGTCGCAGCGCCTTTTCCAGGAAGCTGTTGCCGGCCGCCAGCATGGCGGCCAGCTCGTCCGGTGTGTAGATCAGCGGTTCGATGCTCATCGTCGTATCACACAAGCCAATGACATCGCTGATGCGCTTGGTGAACGGTCGGTCGGTGTCCTTGACGATGACCAGATCGATATCGCTGGCGCGGTTCCAATCGCCGCGCGCCACCGAACCGTGGAGAACGATGCGCTGAGGCGCGTAAGGCAGCAGCATCTCCACAAGGTTGGCTAACTCGGCGTCGATCTCTGCTTGGGTCAAGCGGCGGCTTGGAATCACGTGCAGCCTCGCATAGCGTATCATGAACGTTCGGGCAGAATTGCGGCGGCATTATAGCATAGGTTGAAGGGAAATGAGTAGGACGGTAGATGGTAAGTTGGTAGATTGGTATGTCGGTGGACGGGTGCTGCGGGTGCTGGTGGATTGACCGGTAAACTGATCACAAGAGATCTGGCCCCACCAACGACATCCGCCCAGCGTTGAGTCGTACCAATTTACCAATCTACCACTTTACCAATCTACCAACTGCACTTCCCGCCCCGTCGCCGCCGCCTGATAGATCGCCAGCACCAACGCCAGCGACTTGCGCGCTTCCTCGCCGGTGGTGCCTGGCGCGCGGCCATCGCGCACGGCCAGGGCGAAGTCGCGGATCACCTCACGGTGGCTATAGCCGTAGACCGACGGTGGATCGACCCGCTGGCTGGTCAGGATCTCGGCCTCTTGCTCCAACTGGCCGCGCACCTTCCACAGGGTGATGCGATTGAGCGCTGTGCCGCCGACCTGCACCGAGCCATGCTCGCCGAAGATGGCCACCGATCCTTCCAGATTCTGCGGCCAGGTGACGGTCGAGCCTTCTACCGTGCCCAGCGCGCCGTTAGCGAAGCGCAGCACGGCCACGCCCACGTCCTCGGCCTCCATCTGGTGGGCCAGCGTGGCTGAGTAGGCTTGCACCGACTGCACCGGGCCCATCAGCCACTGCAGGGCGTCGATGTGGTGGATGCTCTGGTTCATCAGCGCGCCGCCGTCCATGGCCCAGGTGCCGTGCCAGCCGTCCTCATAGTACGACTGGGGCCGGTACCAGCGCACACAGGCGTTGCCCAGGTAGAGCCGCCCCAGGAGCCCGTCGTCCACAGCCTGGCGCACCTGCTGCATGGGCGAGTTGAGCCTGTTCTGCAATACCACGCCCAGCAGCCGGCCTTGCTCGCTCGCGACGGCGATCATGCGATCGGCGTCGGCCAGGCTGAGCGCGATGGGCTTCTCTACAAGCACATGTTTGCCGGCTTGCAGCGCGTCGATGGCCACCTGAGCGTGCAGCCCGCTGGGCACGCAGATGCTGACCGCGTCCACGTCAGTCCGGCTCAGCAGGTCGTGGTAGTTCTCGTAGGCGTCGGCGTTGTATTCGTCGGCGAAACGCCGCGCGCGCTCGAAGCGAATGTCGGCCGTCGCCACAAGCCGCGTCTCGCGCAGTTGATGATAGGATTGGGCGTGGCGAGGGGCAACCCGGCCACAACCGATGAGGGCGAAGTTGATCATGAGGGGGTAGATTGGTGATTGGTAGATTGGTAGATTGGTACGAGGCCGGCGCACGACCTCGTACCAATCTACCAATCTACCAATCTACTCGTTTCCTTCAGCAATTGCTCCAACGCCCGCGCCTGGGCCTGGCGGGAGTGGTGCTGTTCGGTGTAGCGGCGGCCGTTTTGGCCCAGGCTGCGGCCGCGGTCGGGATGGGCAGCCAGGGCGCGCATGGCCGCGGCCAGGGCGTTGGCGTCTTCGGGCGGGACGTAGAGGCCGCCTTGGGCAGCCTCCAGCGTGCTGCGGGCCTCGCCGTCGATGCTCAGCAGCAGCGGCAGCTCGCAGGCCCAGGCGTCGAACATCTTGCTGGGCAGCGCGCCTTGGAACAGATCCAATTTTCGTAAGGGCACGATGGCCGCGTCGGCAGCCGACAGGATGGCCGGCATCGCGCTGCGCGGCTGTTCCGGCAGCATCAGCACGTTGTCCAGGCCAAGCTCGGTCCGCAACGCCTGCAGCTCTGCCTTGACCGGTCCTTCGCCCACGAAGACGAAGCGCACCACCGGATCGTTCCTCAGGTCGCCGGCCGCGCGCAGCAGCGTCTCGAGTCCCTGAGCGATGCCGTGAATGCCGGCGTAGACCGCCACGAAGGCGTCGGGGGCCAGGCCATGCTCGATGCGAAACTGCTGGCCCAGTTCAGGCTGGCGTCGAAACAGCTCAGTGTTGGCGCCATTTGGAATCAGGGCCAGCTTTCCGGCTGGATAGCCTCGCTCCAGCAGCCGCTGGCGGATGCCCTCGGTGACTACCACGATGCGAGACGCCCGATTATAGCACAGGTGCTCCAGCTTGCCAGCCCAGGCGATGGCGCGTTGGTTGTTCAATTCGCCCAGCGCCACAGCCGACTCGGGCCACAGGTCGCGCACCTCGAAGACGAAGGGCGCGCGCTTCAGCCTGTGCAGCGCCAGCCCAGCTGCGCCCACGAACAGCGGCGGCGAGGTGGCGTAAACCACATCGAACGGACCGCGCGTTTTGATCGCCCCTACCAATGTCGCGTTGGCCATGTAACTCAGGTAGAAGGCCATGCGCGACTTGAAGGTCTTGACCGGCGAGGCCTTGACCCAGACGCGCAGCACGTCGATGCCGTCCAACTCACTGCGCTCGATCCACTTGCCCCGGTAGGCCGGCGGCACGATGCCCGAGGGATGGTTGGGCACTTCGGTCAGCATCGTCACGCGGTGGCCAGCCTGCACCAGCCCGCGCGCCATCTCATAAGCCCGTGTCTGCGTCGCGCCGACCTCGGGGGGGAAGTATTGGGAGAGGTAGAGGATGTGCATGGGCGAGGTAGACAAGGTGCAAGTAGACAAGTAGACAAGTAGCAGGTGGCAAGTCGTAAGTGGCAAGTGGCCAGGTGGCAGCCGGCAGGCGGCAAGTGGGCCAGTGGTAAATAGTTAAAGACACGTTGAGTTGCGGACGGTTCTCCGGGCCTTGTGTACTTGTCTACCTGTTTCCTTGTCTACTCAGCTCTTCGTACAACGCCAACAGCTTTCGTTCCAGCGCCTGCCAGTTGTACTCAGTTTGAAAGGCGCGGCGGCCGTTTTGACCGAGACGGCGGGCTTCGGTTGGGTCGGCGAGGAGGCGGGCGATGGCGGCGGCGACGGCGTCTACGTTGGCAGGATCGACCAGCAGGCCGCAGTCAGCGCCAGCCACCACGGCGCGGTTGGCCGGGAAGTCGCTGATCACCACCGGCAGGCCGCAGGCCATGTACTCGAACAGCTTGACCGGCAGCGCCGCCACGTAGCGTTCGATGGGTTGCAACACGGCCAAGGCCACGTCCGCTTCGATCAGTTGCGCCGGCACCTGCTCGAACGCTACCCAGCCTGCCATCTCCACCTGCTGCTCCAAACCAGCCATGGCGCGCCAGAACGCCTGCTCCTCGGTTTGACTTGTCCACGCGCCCAGCAGCCGCAGCCGCGGCCGCAGCCCCTGCGCCGCCAGCCGCTGCAACGCCTCGGCGATCACCACCATGCCCCTGTCGGTAGAAAAGCGCCCTGCATAAACGAGCGTTCCTCCGGTCCCTCTCCCTCTGAGGGAGAGGCTAGGTGAGGGTGCTCCGGCCCCTCTCCCTCTGAGGGAGAGGTTAGGTGAGGGTGCTCCGGCCCCTCTCCCTCCGAGGGAGAGGCTGGGTGAGGGTGAATCCTCATTACGCCTCGGCGCAAACTCCAGCGGCGGGTAGTGCCCAATGACCACAACCCGTCGATTGCGATAGCGGCTGGCGATGCGCTCGTCTACCGTGACCACGGCTGCGGCCCTGCGACTCAACCCCTGCTCGGCCGCGCCGATCAGCGCTAGCAGCACCTTGCCCACCAGCCCGCGCAGCCGCGGCCGTTGCAGCTCGGTGTAGTACTCGTGGGCGTCGTAGATCACTGGCCGGCGGTGCAGCTTGGCCCACAGCCAGCCCGGCGGCAGGGTGTCGAAGTCATGGCAGTGGAGCACAGCGGGCTGCAGCACGTTCAGCCGGCGCCAGGCGTGCAGCCAGAAGCGCGGCAGGCGCAGCGCCTGGCGGATGCCTGCGCCGTAGCTGGAGCGCACATCCTGCACCCGCTGCACGGCGAAGCCTTCGGTTTGCTCCTGGGCCAGATGCTTGCCCTCGCGATCCCAGGCGACGACTGTGACGTCGTAGCCGCCTCGCGCCAGCGAGCGGGCCTCCTTCAGCACCCGCGGATCGGGCCGAAAGGCATTGGACAACAGCATGACAACGCGACGCTGGCTCAATCTCACACGCTCCTTCTGCACCAAGCTGCCGACCTAACGCTTAACCAATCTGCCAAGCACCTGCCGCACCCGCGCCTTCTCAGCCGGGGCGAGGAAGCCTGTCAGCCACAGCAAGGCTGGCAAACTGGCCAGCAGGGCCAGCTTGAGCACGATGCTTACCAGCAGGTTTTCTGAGGGAACGAACCACCAGCCCACGGCGAACAGCGCCAGCGCCAAGGCGAAGAGCCGCAACAGCCGGCCCCATTCGTAGCGCACGGCAAAGGCCCGTTGTCCGGCAAAATAGACAAAGCCGAAGAGCAGCGTGAAGGCGATGAAGGTGTTCACGGCTGCGGCCATGATACCGAAACGTGGGACCAGCAGCAAATTCAGCCCAATGTTCAGCGCGGCGGCCAGGATGGTCAGCGCGGCGATCCAGCCGGGACGCTTCTTGAAGAGCAAGCTGTTGACCGGGAAGAAGTACAGGTAGCGCGCCACGTAGCCCGCGGCGATCCAGGGCACGATGGCGGCCGCAGCCCAGTAGGCCTGCGCGGCCATGATGCGGATCACCTCGGGCGCCAGCAGCGCGACGGCCAGCGCCAGCAGCGTCATCAATGTCACCTGATAGGTGATGAACGCGCCAATCAGCGTGTCGTTGCCGCCCTCGGCCGCGTTTTGGTAGAAGAAGGGCTGCCAGGCGTTGTTGAGCGCCATCGCGATGATGTTGAGCAGCACGCCGAACTGGTAGCCCAGCGTGTAAAGGCCCAGCGCCTCGCGCGACACCAGCCCGTCCAGCACGATGCGGTCGGAGACGTTCAGCGCCCAGGTGCCCAGCAGGAAGGGCAGCAGCGGCAGGCCAAAGGCCAGCGATGGCCGCAGCAGCCGCCAAGAGAAACCGAGCCGGCCGGCCCGCGCCAACACCCACAGGGCCGGCATGGCCATCACCACGGCCGCCAGCAACTGCCCCCACAGGCTGCCCAGCGCGCCCAGCCGCAGCCCCACCACCAGCAGGATGATCAGCGCCGTGGTCAGGCCAAAGTCCACCAGGCTGAAGGTGACGAAGTACTGGGCCTGTTGGCGGGCGCGGAAAAGCTGCAAGACCAGCACCGACACCACCGAGATCCCTGCGTTCCAGACGGTGATCAGCACGTAGGGATTGAAGGGCGTGTTGGGCAACAGCCAGCCGAAGACGGCCGGCCCCAGCAGCGTCAGCAGCAGCGAGCCGATCAGCCCACAGCCGATGCCGAAGACCGTCACCGTGCCCACGTAGCGGCGCAGCATGGCTTCGTCGCCCTTGTAGTCGAAGTAGAAGCGCAGCAGCGCGGCCGGCATCCCCAACGCCAGGGTGATCGACAGCAGCGAAAAGATCGGGCTCATCACGCCCAGGATAGCGTAGTCGCCCGGCGAGAGCAGCCGCGTGTAGATCGGCAACAGCAGGAAGGACAGGCTGCTGCGCAGCACCTCGCCGATGGTGTAGAGCGAGGACTGGCCGGCTAGTTGTTTACCTTTGGCGAACATGTTTTACTGAACGATCCGGGTGATGATCGGCAATCGATTGCCGCCCTTGGGCGGCGATTGTGGCTCTTTCGGCGCCCTTGGGCCGGGGTAGAAGGCGTCACGGGACAGTATCGCGATGTGCATCATGCTGCCTGCTCGTCGACGAAGCGACGCAGCCAAAGCTCCAGGTTAAGCCAACGCCAGGCCAACCCGGTCAAATCCACCTCACCGGCGATGTGTTTGCGGAATGCAGCGCGAATCGCGGGGACGTCGAAGTAGGGCCGGCCGGCAAAAGAGGTGGATGCGAAGATTTCTTCGGCCCAGGGGCGCAACTCGGTGGCCAGCCAGACTTTTTCGGGAGTGACGAAGCCCATTTTGTCGCTGCGGGTGCGGATCTCTTCCGGCAAGGTGCCCTCCATGGCATTGCGCAGGACTACTTTGGTCACGCCGCGCTGAATCTTCTGAGATTCGGGCAGATTGAAGGCGAACTCGACCAGACGGTGGTCGAGGAAGGGGACGCGCGCTTCGATTGAAAAGGCCATCGAATTGCGGTCTTCATAGTGCAGCAGCTTGGGCAGGCTGAGGCGGCGCAGGTTGGCATAGAGATCGCCGTTGAAGGGAGGCAGGTCGGGGGGCAGGTTTTCCAGCTCGCGTGACTGGTACTGGACGGCGAAGTCAGGGTGTACGCCCAACACCTGAGCGCCGAGGCGTCCGCTGCGGCGGTAACGTCGCGCCCTGCGGATGAGCCCGGCCGACAGGAAGGGGCGCAAGCTGCGGGCAAGCAGGCTTGGATAGCTGCCGCCAAAGCGCCGCCGGTAGGCCTGCCATTCAGCGCCTAGTTCACTCAGGGCGCGGCGTTGCAGCAGCCCTCCCCAGAAATAATCGAAGTAACCATGGTAGCCAGCCAGCATCTCATCGGCGCCTTGACCGTCGAGCGTAACGCGCACGCCGCGTTGCTGGGCGGTGCGCATGACACACCACTGGGCGTAGATGCTGAGCGAGCCGAACGGCTCCTCCTGGTGCCAGAGCAGGTTAGGCAAATCTTGCAGCAGTTGAATGGGGTCGGGGAAGGTATAGTTGGCTTCGGCGTTGGTGGCCTGCAGCACCTTTTCGATGTGCTGGCGCTCGTCGAAGCGGCGGTCCGCAAAGCAGGCGGAGAAGGTCTTTTGCTGCTGGCCGACCAGTTCGGCCGGTAGGGCCCGCTCGCCGAACAGCAGACGATTGGCGACGCAGACGATGGCCGATGAATCCAGTCCACCGCTGAGACAGGACCCGATTGCGACGTCGCTGCGCAGGTGCAGACGGACGGCGTCCGTGAAGAGGGCGTGGAACTGCTCTGCGTAGGCGGAAGCGGGCAGGGGCGACTGGGGCGGGTCGGGGCGCAGTTCCCAGTAGTTGCGTATTGCTACGTCGCCGCGACGCAGGGTGAGAGTCTGGCCAGGTTCAAGCTGTAGAACACCCTGGAAGAAGGTTTCGGCGCTGTGGTCGAGCAGATTGAAGGTCAGGTAATCGTAAACAATGGCCGGATTGACCCGGCGCGGCAGCGACAGCAGTTCGAACAGAGCCTTGATTTCGGAAGCAAAGGCAAAGCATCCGTCTTGCCATGTGTAGTAGAACGGTTTGATGCCGAAGCGATCGCGGGCGCAAAATAACTTCTGCTGCCGGGCATCCCAAATGGCAAAGGCCCACATACCATTCAGGCGTTCCAGACAGGCTTCGCCCCAGGTCTGGTAGGCAGCAAGGATGACTTCAGTATCGCTGCCGCTGCGGAATTGGACGCCGGTCGCAGCCAATTCCTGGCGCAGCTCAATGTAATTGTAGATCTCGCCGTTAAAGACAATCCAGATTTGGCCGTCGGGGCTGGACATGGGTTGGTGGCCGTTGGGCGAGAGATCCAGGATTGCCAGGCGCCGGAAGCCAAAGGCCAGATTCCAGGCATGGGAGTCTGGCGGCGGGTGGTTGAGAACCTGTCCGCTGCGCGTGTCACTGAAGAGAAAGCCCTCGTCGTCGGGGCCGCGATGCTGTAAGCTGCGGGTGGCGCGCAGCACCCCCTGCGGGTCATGCGAGCGATGCTGCGGGTCGTAAAGGCCCAGAATGCCGCACATCAGCGGGCCTCCTCGGTCAGTTTCCGGTAGAGGTCGAGCAGTTTTTCCAGTTCAACCTCGGCGCACAATTCCTGGCGCGTTTGTAAGGCGGATCGTTTCATGGCGTCGATATCTGTGGCGCTCAATTGGTTGAGGGTTGCCGCCACTGCCTGCGGCTGGAAGGAAGGGGCGACCACACCTATGCCGTATTGCCGGCATAGGCGGGCCATTTCGGGGGAAGGCCCGATGCACATACCCAGCCCTGCGTGGATGAAGTCGAAGAACTTGTTGGGCGAGGCAGCAGCGTTGTTGTAATTGTTGGCGGGCAGCAGATAAAAGCCTAAATCAAAGCGGGTAATCGTCTCGCTGACCTGGTTGGGCCGCACCGGCGGGTGGAATGTCACCCGACCGGGAGCGATGCTCTCGGCGGCGCTCTGCAGGGCGGTGATCTTCTCTGGATCACCGACCAGCATAAAGTTGAGGTGAAAGCGCTGTTCAGCCAGGGACAAGGCCCGCAGCATTTGTTCGGGGTTGCGTCCCTGGGCCATACCGCCGTGGTGGATTAGTTCAATCGAGTCGGGGTCAGTGGGCCGGAAGCTGATGGCAGGGTTAAGGCGCGGGGCGTTCATTACCACCACTGGCGAGAAGCCAAAGACCTGGCGATATTTGTCAGCAATGGTCTGGTTGACGGTAATGCTGGCAGCAGTGGATGGCATGTAGCGACGTAGAATGAATTCGCGCAGCGGGCGCAGAAAGGCGTGCCAGATGAAGCCGTTAAGTTCCAACGGAGCGTATTCGTGCAGGTCGGCAACCACCCGGGCATCGGTTTTTTCGGCAGCGCGCACGGCTAGTGGCAGGGTCAGCCAGTCATTAGCGTGAATAAAGTCCGGGCGCAGATCCAGCAATAGTTCATAGGCCTGGCAGCATTCCTGGCGCTGCCAATACCAAGCCTCATAGGCTTGTTGTGGCAGAAGCCGACCTAGCAGAAGTTGGGCGTATGGCAATAGTTGTCCTGAGCGCAGTCGCCGGAGGATCTTCTTCCCGAATGAGAGGTTGGTGGGAAGGTGGCTTTCCGACAGGCTGTGCATTTGAACATTGGGCATGGGAGACAGCTGGCCATAGCCGATGACATCCACAGTATAGTGGCGGCTGAGCCATTCGATCTGGCGCAGCACCCGCCCGTCACGCTGGATATGGGAGAAAGCGACAATGGTGATTCTTGGACTGGAAGCTATCTGTGTCATTGAGATGTACTCGGCTCGACTAGCCGCAGGATGTGTTGAGTGGGAAGTTGCGCCCAGCGCGACAGGGTGGAGACAGATCAGGTTCTGCCGGAAGCAAAACTACTTCTCAGTGTACTCACGAACAGTTGCCTGATCCACGCGCCGAGCTGGGACGCCTACCAGCGTGCTGCCTGCCGGAAAGCTCCTCGTGACTACGGCGCCTGCTCCAACTACACAGCCATCACCAAGTTTGACGCCGGGCAGGATGACCGCGTTGGCGCCGATCCAGCAATGCTTGCCAATCTCGATGGGATCTACATGTTCCCACTGGCCAAGATTGTGTGAGTCGTGATTGGCGGAGATAACCTTGACGCCAGGGGCGAAAATCGTCTGACTGCCTAGCGTCACGCCGTTCGCACCCTGAATGTAGCAGCTTCCGCTCACCGCAAAGGAGAACCAGACGCCTTCACCGATCTCGATGCGCCCGGGATGCAAAACACGCGATGTGTAGTGAACCATCCAAGGCACATCGCCATTGACGCGAAACACCCGCTGGACTATCGTATTGAGCAACCAGAGCCCAAGCGGTACAGGGAAGACCCGTTTTTGGGGCCACTTCAGCCAGGTCCAAAGCCATGGGGTATACTTTTTGAGTAAGGACTTCAGTCTTTGACGCATTGGGATTTCTCAAGGCTTATACAAGCCAGCAGTCTTGCGAGAACAAGTCATCAATTCACTCCGACGCTCGAATCATCGCCCTCAGAGATCCGGGCGCCGACTAATGAACTGACCCAGCGTCGCAGCGCAGGGTCTTCACGCGCCGCCACCAGGTAATAGGCTGCGGCCAGAGGGACTAAAGCTATGAGCAGAAAGATCGAAGCGCCTAGCCATGCTTTCAAGCCCAAAAGCGCTGCGCCGAACACCAGGCCGATGCCGGCAAAGCGGACGATAACGCGGCCAGCGCTTCTGAGCGAAACACCAGCCATTCTCAAGTTCCACATGCTCAAGCCGCCGTAGATTACAGCCCCGCTGATCGACCATAGCGCCAGGGTCAGATAGACATTGCCCAACCGGCCACCCACCAACAAAGCGATCACTCTGCTGATGAAGACCAGCACTTGTACGATCAAGAGCAGTTCCTGGCGCTCCAAAATGATGAAGAGGTTGCTTAACGGTGATGAGATAACGAGGAAGAACATCCATGGCGCCAGGATTTGGGTATAGAGGCCCGCTTCTGCCCAAGCCGCTCCGAATACCACAATGAATAGCTCTTGGCCGAGAATAGTCAGGATCAGAGCTGGCAGCAGCCCCAGGGCGACCAGTCTGCGGAATACCATTTCTACAGCATGAGTCAAGGCGCCGGGACGGGTCCGCAGCTCTGCGCCTTGCTGGAAAAACACCTGGGAGATGGCATGCCCGACCAGGGTCAGGGGGAGCAGGATGATGCGATTAGCCAGGGAGTAGTAGCCGACAACTGTAGTGGCGAAAAAAGCCGACAACATCAGGGTGGGTAGTTGCCAGGACAAGGTGTTGATGAAGGCCGACCAACTATCAACCAATGGAAACTTGCGGTAGCGACTAATGCTTTCCCGGATCGCCGAGCGCCGGATGCTGTTTCTGAACAACAATCCGGAGTTGCGTAGCGTCGTGCTGGCAAGAACCAGCGCAGAGACAAGGATTCCTGCCACCCAGGAACCGATTAACGCGCTTGTGCCAGCCTTGCCAACCCCGGCCAGGGCGATAGGTACGGCGCTCGTGGTCGTTGATGCACTCACGCGCGCCGCCGACACCCGCCCAAACTGCTTGTTGCGAATTGTCCAGTAGGTGGCTGTTTGGATGACACCTTGGATCAGCAGGCTCAATGGCATCAGCCAGAGGTAGCGTGCCAATCCTGGCGCCTTGAGCAGACTCAGCAGCCACTCGCCCCACAGCCAGAGAGCCAAAGCTGTCAGAGCGCTGGTCAGTAAAGTGGCCAGCAGGCAGACAGCGGCCACGTTAGCTGCCTCCTCATGCCGCTCCGGTAACAGGATCGCAAATTCATAACGCAGGCAGACAACAACGCCAATCGATCCCACCAACGCCACGAACACCGACAGAGTCCCGAAAGCCTCTGGGGCGTAGAGCCGGGAGATGATCGGCGCTGTCAACAGGGTGATTACCTGCGCCGCCGTCGTGCCGCCCACCAACTTCAAGACGTGGCCAGCAAATCCACCTCTGGGGCTTATCGGAGCGATCGCCATGCTAGACCTCGTTCCTGATGCCTCGTCGACAGGACCCCCGGTTCTCCCTCAGCCAAGCAGAGGATATGACCATAATTCGCGGGCGCTTGGTCATGATGGTTTGGGATCTCTCACTTCCAGCAACATCGGCCGCATCCCCTCGAACTCCTCTACCGCCTGCTCGTAGTCGTCATGGCGGCCGATGTCCAGCCAGTAGCCGTCGAAGGGATGCGCCAGCACCGGCTGGCCCGCGGCCATCAACTGGCGCACCAGGTCGGGCAGGTCCAGGTACTGGCCGCGCGGGATGAAGCGCAGCACGGCCGGCTCCAGCACGTAGATGCCCATGCTGACCTGGTAGCGGTGAATAGGCTTTTCGATGTAGGCCGTCACGCGGCTCTCCTGGTCGCTCTCGATGATGCCGTAGTTGATCTGCTGCTGGCGTTGATGGGTGGCAATGGTGGCCGTAGCGCCGCTGGCCCGATGCTGCTCGACCAGGCCGCGCAGGTCCAGGCTGGTCAGCACGTCGCCGTTCATCACCAGGAAGGTGTCGTCCAATCCGTTGATCAGGGCCAGCGGGCCGGCCGTGCCCAGCGGCTCCTCCTCGCGCGAGTAGCTCAAATTGAGGCCGAACTTGCTGCCGTCGCCGCAATAGGCCATCAGCAGCTCGGCCAGATAGCCCACGGCTATCGTCACTTGGTCGAAGCCGCTGGCCGCAAGCTGGCGCAGCACCACCTCGATGATTGGCATGTCGCCCAGCGGCATCAACGGCTTGGGCAGCACGGTGGTATAAGGACGAAGACGCCGGCCTTTGCCGCCGGCCAGAATGATTGCTTGCATCTCGTAGGTCACGTTACCAACGTGACATCCTTTCGTTCGCGTGAATGCGTCACGTTGATAACGTGACCTACACTTCGTACACGCCCGGCCGGTAGCGGCCCAGGTTGGCGCGGATCCATTCGACGGTGCGCGCCAGGCCCTCGTCCAGCGACACGTGCGGCCGCCAGCCAATCAGCGCGGCGGCCTTGCGATTGTCGGCCCAGAGGCGCATGACCTCACTGCCGGCCGGCCGCAGGCGCTGCTCTTCGCTGACGATGGGCAGGTCACGGCCGACGATGCGCAGGATCTTGTGCGCCAGCTCACCGATAGAGATGGTGGCGTCGGCGCCGATGTTGACCTCCTGGCCGACGGCCGCATCGTGCGTCGCCATGCGCACGAAGCCGTCCACCGTATCGTCTACAAAGGTTAGATCGCGCTGCGGCGTCAACGAACCGAGGCGAATCTCGTCCTTGGCCAGCGCCTGGGTGATGATGGTGGGGATCACGGCGCGGGCCGACTGGCGCGGGCCGTAGGTGTTGAAGGGGCGCAGCGTGGCCACGGGCAGCTCGAAGGAGCGCACGAAGCTCTCCACGATCTTGTCCGCGCCGATCTTGCTGGCTGAGTAGGGCGACTGGCCTTGCAGCGGGTGGCCCTCGTCAATCGGCGTGTACTGAGCGGTGCCGTAGACCTCGCTGGTGCTGGTGTGAACGATGCGCCGCACGCCGTACTCGCGGCCGGCCATCAGCACGTTGGTCGTGCCCAGCACGTTGACCTCGATCACCTCGCGCGGGTGGACGTAGGAGTAGGGAATCGCGATCAGCGCACCCAGGTGAAAGACCGTGTCGACGCCCTTGACCGCGCCGCGCACCGCCTCCACATCGCGCAGGTCGCCGCTGATCACCTGTACGGCCGACAAGCTGGCGGCCGGCAGCAGGCTGAGCAGTCCCACGTCGCCGCGCGAGTTGTAGCGCACGAAGGCCCGCACCTGCGCGCCCTCGTCCACCAGCCGCTCGGTCAGATGGCTGCCGATGAAGCCGCCGGCGCCGGTCACCAGGACCGTGCGTCCTGTCCAGTTCATTAGTGTCGACTCCTTGGGGGCAGTCAACAGTGAACAGTCAACAGTGAGCAGTGGCCAGGCTGCTGATCACTTGCTGCTGACTGTTCACTGCTGACTGTTCACTGTTCACTCATCACCGCCAATACCTGCGGCAACACCTCGCCCGCCGGCCCGGCCAGATAGACGTATGCCAGGTCGGTTAGCTCGCTGGGCTGCGGGTTGACCTCGATGATGCGCGCCCGCCCGTTCCAGGCGTGATAGGGCAGGCTGGCGGCCGGCTGCACCACACCGCTGGTGCCGACGATCAGCATCACGTCGCAGGCCTCGCTGGCGGCCACAGCCTGGTTCAGCACGCGATAGTCCAGGTTCTCCCCGAACCAGACCACATCGGGCCGCACCAACGCCTGGCAGCCGGGCTGCGGGCAGAGCGGCGGCGCGGTTTCCTGGCCAGCCAGGTCAGCCATAGTCAGCCCCGTGTGGCCGCGCAGGCATTTGAAACGGCGGATGTTGCCGTGCAGTTCCAGCACGCGGCGGCTGCCGGCCTGCACGTGCAGCCCATCCACGTTCTGGGTGATGACATCGACCTGGGGCAGGCGCTGCTCCAGGTCGGCGATGGCGCGGTGGCCGGGGTTGGGTTGCGCCTGCTCCACCAGCCCCAGGCGGAACTGGTACCAGTCCCAGACCAGTTTGGGGTTGGCCAGGAAGCCCTGCAGCGTGGCCAGGCGCTGCGGGTCCTGCTGCGCCCACAGCCCTTGCTGCGCCTCGCGAAAGGTCGGGATGCCGCTCTCCTTGCTGATGCCCGCGCCGGTCAGGACGACCAGACGGCGGGCGTGGGCCAGGATGTCAGCGGCTTGGTGGATCAGTGTTTGCATAACTGTCGTCCTGCAATTACCTCCGATCGACTACTTGATCAACGACTGCCTCAGGTAGAGAAAGTCTTCGGGGCTGTCAGCGACTCTGATCATTTCCAGTATTTCCATCAGTGTTCCGATGTCATCAATCTCAAAGATCTCCAGAAAGATGTCTTGACCCAGCTCGCCATACTTGATCTGTAGGTTTACTGCGATGCCGCGCTGCAGTGCTGCACGGGTGCCTTTTTGCCAGCCCTGCATATAGCCAATCTGGAAAGCCCTTCCTCTGTCATTAGAGTCGTGCGCTGGGGATTGACTTCCGTGGGTTGACTTAGTTTCGTTCATTTAGAGACGTCCTGTTCTATAGCCCTGCTGAAGAATCAAGCAGCAAGATCGAACGGTAGATCGCTGACATCTCGTAGGCGTTTACCGTCTACCATGATCTTCAGTGATTCAACGGCATCTTCATTGCCGGACTCTTTGACTGATTCGATCAACTCTGGCAACGCGAAATGGTATACACAGTCAAGATCACCTGTGCCCAGTGCGAGCGCAGCAACTCGCGCCGGCCAAGGTTCTGCTGTTATCGCAACGATATGTGGAAGATGCCCCTTTCGATTTCTGATCAGGTTCAAAACTTCAGTTCTAGTGTTCTGAGCCCGATCAGTTCGAATTGTCCATTTGCATGAGATGACAGCATGCAGAATTTGTCGTGGAGAGTTGCGTTCTCTGAGAGTCGTGTACTTCGCGTGATCTAGATCGCCATCTTTCAGGATTCCAAATTCATTGATGACTTCATCGGAAATGGGTTTCTTGCCCACCACTATGTCAGGCTGAACGACATAATCCCCACCAAACGCGGAAGCCAAAACGACGTCTCCCTTGAAGGCGCTCGATATGTAACTTAGATGCTCGTACTGAGCAAATTGAGCGATGTTCTTTCGGATAAAGTACTCGTATTCGCCTGGGCGGATATGTTGCAGGAATAACAGGGCATCCTTTATGAAATCCTTGGTGATTCGTTCAAATCTAAGCCCCGCCGTCTGGCCATCGAGTTTCTCGAAGTTTTGTTCACAGGAAAGCCGATCTAGAATACCCCAGGCATACTTTGTACTGGGTAGGCTGTTGCCATCCGCGAAGTTAGGATAGTCACCGTACTTGCCGTGTGTTACGCGGATTATCTCTGCGCAGATTCGTCGATGGTATTCCCGCCTTAAATCAGAAATGCTCATGCGACTCTCCTTTTCTTGGTCTTTGCTGGAAATGTCAACTGGGTGTATTCAAAACCGGTTGAGTGCAGACCCTTTGGGTTTCCGTTGTCGACGACGAATCGCCGCAAACGCAGTCATCTGGTCGATCACGAGTCGCCGTTAGCGCACGGAAACCCAAAGGGTCTCAACCCATTTTGAACACACCCATGTCAACTTGGTTTATAGAAACTCAGGACGAATTCCTCATGCATTCGTTGTTGAATCTGCGATGTGTGATCTATGGTTATTCCAGCTGGCATCATGCGTCGATTCCTGTCAAGGTATCGAACGCCAATGGCAGGTACATCGAAGCCAATCTCACGCCCGATTTCGGCTAGGCAGTTTTGTGTTTGTGTATCGGTATTCCTCATAGTCGAGGTGGCGACAACTAGTATGGCAGTTTTTCTCGGTTTTAGGACACGATACATACTGCGCAAAACTCGGCTCATTTCCGAGTAGTATCGATGTAGCACATCTGCCTTCTTGTCGTCAACTTGTCTGAGTTCTACCACAATGGACTCTGTGAAGGGTGGTAACTCCTCAAAGGAAAACGAAGCCGTATTCTCTCCACCAATGCAATAGCTTCGAGTACTGGTCAGTTGATCAACTGTGTATCCTAACCAAACCAATGAAAACTTGTGGGCGCGCATATAATCGATTGCGTTAGAAGCGTATGGCGGAGAAGTTACAATTAGGTCAACTGTGTTGGCTTCAAGAGGGAGATTCTGAGCATCAGCCAAGTTCAGGTGAGGAAGATGTTTACCTGATGGTATTTCAAAGAGGCTCTTTATGTTCTGCTGGAGTCGTTTCTGAAATTCGACCAAGGGAGAGCGGAGGGTTTTCGTTAGGAATTGTGTGCGCGGAGAGGGGTTTTCATGATGGTTGTCTCCGAGAATTAACTCACCGGATGGCATGAAGACGACTTTCGCCCTGTGAGGCCGAGTATGAGCAAGGTCAAACGCTAAAGACACACCCCCTGACTTTGTGATGATACACGCAGAAAAAGCAAGTTTCATGAAATCCTTGACACGTGTGTCTTCTAGGTGCTCGATCTCAGAAAGTAGGGCCATTAGCTCAATCTGTGTCTCCTTTGCGAACCAGTACTCAACGAACTGTCGCGTCTGCCCATCCCACCTCTTGTCTAACAAATCTTGAAGATCATCTCGTCGCGTTTGCACACTCAGTGTTGCATTTCTCAACACCGTCTTTCCATTTTCGCTGACGGTATCTGTGTCCAGCGATGTGGTCTTCACTCCGGTGATCAGCCTGGCGAGAGGATCAATATCAAATCCGACTGATCGCCTATCATTGAGATATGCCTCAACTATCGTCGTTCCTGACCCCATCATAGGATCAAGCACAACGTCGCCTGGCTGCGTTAGGCCAAGAATGAACTTGCGTGGCAACTGAGGAGGAAACTTGGCTGGAAACGCATGAAGATCGTGGGATGCATAGCTTGTATCGTAGCCTCGAAAACTTAAGTCGCCAAAGATCAAGCTTTGCAGCTTATCCGCGTCGGATTTAGGCGCATCAATTCCCATTACATCTTCGGAGAACAAGAGTCCCTGGTAGATGGATGGTTCCTTGATCGATTGCTCTTGACCGCGCGTCACATTGTCGAGGTTTGGTTGACTTGAATCAGTTGACATATCGTATTCCAGGCACTCAGATGAATTATTGGTTCGGCATTTCGTTGCGTATCATCGCCCGGCTGATGGCGTTGTGCCGCGCAACCAGTGGCGGCAACTCCACGTCCACGATCTGCCCGTCCTGCACCCGCACGCGGCCGTTGACCACCGACAGGTCCACGTTGACCGGGGTGCAGAAGACCAAGGCAGCCAGCGGGTCGTGCAAGGCGCCTGCGAACTCCAGCCGCTCCAGCCGGTAGCCGATGAAGTCGGCTGCCATGCCGGGGGCCAGCGCGCCGATGTCGTCGCGGCCCAGCACCGACGCGCCGCCCAATGTGGCCAGCTCCAGCGCCTGCTCGGCGCTCATCACCGTGGCGTCGGGTCTCGATACGCCTCCGGCTACTCGACCACCGACGCGTTGCAGCAGCATGGCCTGGCGCGCCTCGGCCAGCATGTGGCTCGAATCGTTGCTGGCTGAGCCGTCCACGCCCAAGCCGACCCGCACGCCGCTCTGCCGCCAGGCCACCACCGGCGCGATGCCGCTGGCCAGGCGCATGTTGCTGTTGGGGCAATGGGCCACGCCGGTGCCGGTGCGGGCAAAGAGGCTGATCTCCGCGTCGCTCATGTGGACGCAGTGGGCGTGCCACACGTCGTCGCCCGTCCAGCCCAGCGACTCGACGTAGGCCACGGGGCGCTGGCCGAAGGTCTCCAGGCAGAACTGCTCCTCGTCCAGCGTCTCGGCCAGGTGGGTGTGCAGCCGCACGCCGTAGGCCCGCGCCATGGCTGCGCTTTCCCGCATCAGGTCGGGGGTGACGCTGAAGGGGGAGCAGGGCGCCAGCGCCACCCGCACCATGCCGTAGCGCTGGCCCTGGTGGAAGGTCTCCACGGCCCGCTGGCAATCGCGCAGGATCGCGTCCTCGTCCTCAACCACGCTGTCCGGCGGCAGGCCGCCCTTGCTCTCGCCCAGGCTCATGGAGCCGCGCGTGGCGTGGAAGCGGATGCCGATTTCGTGCGCCGCCTGGATCTCGTCGTCGATGCGGCTGCCGTTGGGGTAGAGGTAGAGATGGTCGCTGGATGTCGTACAGCCGCTCAGCAGCAGCTCGGCCAGGCCGACCTTGGCCGACACGTAGACCGCCTCGCCGTTCATGCGCGCCCAGATCGGGTACAGCGTGCGCAGCCAGCCGAACAGGCCGTCGTCCTGGGCCAGGCAGCGGGTCAGGGTCTGGTACAGGTGGTGGTGGGTGTTGACCAGGCCGGGCAACACCACCATGCCGCGCCCTTCGATGATCCGGTCAGCCGCGGCCGGCAGCTCGGCCGTCGGCCCCACCTGCTCGATCACGTTGTCGCGCACGAACAGCCCGCCGCCAGTAATTCGGCGCCGTGCGCCGTCCATGGTGACCAACAAATCGGCATTCTTCAGCAAAAGGGTGGACATGGATGGTCTCCGTGGGTATTGCCAGAATAGGATCGGGAGGGCGTCTCGCCCGTGTTGACCCGGCGGGACACGGTTGGGCAAGTTTGTTCGCCAGCGTCATCTGATGTGAGTATACCAGAGAACGCACTGAGTGGCAACGCTGGCAGCGCGTCAGGTTGACAAGCCATCGCGAATCGTCTAGACTGAGGACAACCAACCCACCCACATGCCAAGGAGCACCCCATGACCACCTACGGTGACTTGAGTATCGTCCCGCGCACCCTGCTCGGCCCCGGCCCCAGCGACGTTCACCCGCGCGTCTTGCAGGCGTTGGCCTATCCACCGGTGGGCCATCTCGACCCGCAGTTCCTCAATTTGATGAACGAGGTGCAGGAGTTGCTGCGCTTCGTCTTCCAGACCGAGAACAGCCTGACCATCCCCGTTTCTGGCACGGGCACGGCTGGCATGGAGGCCGCCTTCGCCAACTTCGTCGAGCCGGGCGACTCGGTGCTGATCGGCGTCAACGGCTATTTCAGCGAGCGCATGGTCGACATGGCCGGCCGCTACGGCGCGGTGGTGCGCCGGCTGGAGCGGCCCTGGGGCGAGGTCTTCACACCTGAGGAGATCGAGGACGCGCTGCGCGCCCAGCCGGCGAAGCTGGTGGCCCTGGTCCACGCCGAGACCTCCACCGGCGCTCTGCAGCCGTTGGCTGAGATTGCCGGGATTGTGCATCGCTACGGCAGCCTGCTGCTGGCCGACTGCGTCACCTCGCTGGGCGGCCTGCCGGTGCAGATCGACGCCTGGGACGTGGACATCGCCTACAGCGGCACGCAGAAGTGCATCGGCGCGCCGCCCGGGCTGGCCCCGCTGACCATCGGCCCGCGCGCTCGCGAGGCGCTGGAGAAGCGGACCACGAAAGTGCCCAACTGGTACCTGGACCTGACTACCGTGGCGCAGTACTGGGGCGCGGCCCGCACCTACCACCACACCGCTCCCATCAACATGAACTACGCCCTGCGCGAGGCGCTGCGCATGATCCAGGAGGAGGGCTTGGAAGCCCGCTTCGCTCGCCACCAGGCCCACGCTGAGCTACTGTGGGCCGGGCTGGAGGAGATGGACATCGGGCTGCATGTCGAACCGCAGTACCGCCTGCCGACGCTGACCACCGTGCGCGTGCCGGCCGGCGTGGACGAGATGGCTGTACGCAAGACCTTGCTGGAACGCTACAACGTCGAGATCGGCGGCGGGCTGGGCGCGCTCAAGGGCCAGGTCTGGCGCGTCGGCCTGATGGGCTATTCCTCTCAGCAGAAGAACGTAACGCTGCTGCTGGCCGCGCTGCGCGAGATTCTGGGACGTTAGTCCCCTTGCTCGGGCCGGTCTTCTGACCGTGCCCCGCCCGTGTTGGCGTGGCGGACACGGTCAGGAGACCGGCCCCAGCGGTTGAGGTTAGCCCAGCTCCGGCACCAGCCCCCGCGCCAGGTTGATCATAGCCAGTCGCAGGCCCAGCTCGCTCATCATGAGCAGCAGTGGGTGGCTGGCCGGGTCCTCCTCGACCGTTTGGGCGGCGGCCAGCGCCAGGTCGGCATGTTCGGCGTCGCCGGCCAGTGTGAACCATGCGGCCATCGCGGCCAGGTTGGTCCGCACGGCCGAAGGGGCCAGGTCGCCGCTGCTCAACGCCGCTTGCAACGTCTGCACGATGATCTGCGCAAACACGTCGGGCGTAGGCGCCTCCGAACCGGTCAGGATCTGCTCGGCGCGGGTGTAGATTGCGCGCGACTGCAAGAACCATGAGCCCATGGCCGGATGTTGCATCAGCTTGCCGGTGGCCTCGCGGGCAGACGCTGGCGTGGCAGGCAGGGCCTCGGCCGGCTCTGGGCGCGTCCATCTCCATAACTGTGGGCCCAGCAGGCGGTAAGGCAGGGGAGTTGGCTGCCCGGCGGCCCAGGTGCGGGCTAGCACAGCCAGCAGGCGTCGCCGTCCATAGTCAATGCCCGTCTCCAGCAGCAAGGGCTGGTCGGCGCTGCCTTGCAGCAACGTACCGGTCGCCTGGCGCTCCGGCAGACTGGCGGCTGCGATCGCCCGTTGGCCCGAAGCAGCAACTAGCCCTTGTTGTTCGCTGATCAGCACTTCCAGCACATCGCCCGCAGGGCCGTCGGCCAGAGGCAGGAAGAACCAGAGCATCTGAAAACCGTCGCCGCTGACCGCACTGGCCAGGCAGCGCGCTTCGGGCGGGGGCGCCGGCAGCGGCTCAACGGGCACGCCCCGCAGTCGCAACTTCTGCAGCGCACGCTCGCCCTGCTGGCGCAAGGCTGGCGGCAGGCTGGGCAGAATCCCCTGCAACGCTGCGGCCGCGGCCGGGTCGGCAATCATGCCCAAGGTCTGCAATGCCTCTTGCGCCACGGGCTGGTTGAGCTCCTGAGCGAACATGCTGAGCAGGTCGACGCCCTGCGCGCCCTCCAAGAGCCGTGCAGCCCTGACCATGGTCATCTGCACGTCGGGCGGCTCTTGGTCGAGCTGCCGAAAATACTCGACCAACACCATGCGATCCGTCTGGGCATCCGTGAGCACCTCTTGCAGCGAGCGCAGGGCCAACTGCTCCGGCGCGGCCATGCCCATGTACATGGCATCGTCAGGTGTAACCTCCAGGAAGCGCTCCAGGATGGTGATCGCTGTCAAACGCGCGTTGTCGGAAAGGGCGCGATTGTGGGCGGCAGCGCTCAAAGCAGCAACGGCAGCGGATTTATCCAGACGCTTGGCCAGGTGGCCCAGACCGCCGCGCAGTTGCGGATTGGTCGTGTCCAGCGCGGCCAGCAGGGCGGGCAGTACCTTGTTGCCATAGCGCTCGGCGATCTCAAGGGCGCGCTGGCGCAGTCCCCAATCGCCGGACGTCTCGCCCAGGCTGCGCACCGCGGCGTCCATCTCCAGCCGATTCTGGAAGGTCGTGATGATTTTGGGTGATTGGTCGCTCATGGCGTGATTATACCCCATCCTGCCTTGCCTGATAAACTCCCGCAGCCCTGTTGCGGTCAGCCGCATGGCGCAGGCAGTTTGCGCAATAGGGTCAGAAATGTTACACTACGACTCGCTTAGTTTAGAACAGGCGGTCGATTCGATTGGCTGCCGTGCGGGTTCTCCCGCAGCTTAGCATGGAGAGAAGATTATGGCTGCTCAGGCGCTCTATCGCCGGTGGCGTTCGCAGACATTCGACGAAGTAGTGGGGCAGGAACACGTCACACAGACGCTGCGTAACGCGTTGCGCGATGGCCGCGTGTCGCATGCCTATCTCTTCACTGGACCAAGGGGCACGGGCAAAACCAGCACGGCCCGATTGCTGGCCAAGGCCGTCAACTGCGAAAATCCCGATCTCGGCCAACGGCCCTGTAACGCCTGCGCCATTTGTCAAGCCATCACCGGCGGCGCGCTGCTGGACCTGATTGAGATCGACGCGGCCTCTAATCGAGGCATCGACGAGATCCGTGATCTGCGCGATAAGGTGCATTTTTCCCCCAGCCAGGCGCGCTTCAAGGTCTACGTCATCGACGAAGTGCATATGCTGACGCCGGAGGCTTTCAATGCCTTGCTCAAGACGCTGGAAGAGCCTCCGCCGCATGTGATCTTCGTTCTGGCCACCACCGAGCCGCACAAGATCCCCGATACGGTTCTCTCCCGCTGCCAGCGCTTCGACTTTCGTCGCATCCCGACCTATCGCATCGTGGAGCGGTTGAGCTACATTCTGGAGCAGGAAGGTCGCTCGGCTGAGCCGGCTGCTCTGGAGATGATCGCACGCAGCGCTGAAGGGGGCATGCGTGACGCTATCAGCCTGACCGACCAACTGCTCTCCTACGGCAGCGATGTGATTACCGAGCAGCAGGTGCAGGCCGTGCGCGGCACTATCTCTGGCCAGGCGATCAGCCAGTTAGTCGATCACCTGGCGGCCGACGACGCGGCCAGCGGGCTGGGTCTGATCAACCAGATGTCCGAAGAAGGGATCGATCTGCGCCAGCTTGCTTTGCAGTTGGTGGCCTATCTGCGCACTGTGCTGGTCAGCCGCGTTGGCGGCCAGCAGGCGCGGGCGATTCTGGTGGATCTGTCCGAGGCGCAACTGGCAGCCGTGCAGGCCCAGGCCAGCCAGATCGACGCGGCTGCGCTGACGGCGGCCGTGCGTATGTTGAACCAGGCGAGCCAGGAGATGCGCGACGCGGCGCAGCCGCAGTTGGTGTTAGAGTTGGCTTGGCTGGGCGCCGTTGCACGGGTCGCCGCTCCGACAAGTCAGGGAGCTGGGGCAAGCGCGCCGGCGCTGCCCTCCAACGGTGAGTCGGCGAAGACAACTCCGTGGCAGAGCCAGCCACGCCCGGCGCCAGTCGCGACTCCGCCTCGCAGCAGCCAGCCCAAGGCCACCCCAGCGCAGCCGGTCAGCAGCGGCGCTGCGCAACCGGTCCCAGCGAGCGCGCCGGTGTCTGTGCCTGATCAACAAGTGGTCGACCTGTTGCGCGCTCATTGGTCCTCCCTGTTGCAATCGGCCGAAGAGGCACGCGGCGCGGCGCTGCGCGCGGCGCTGCGTACGTTGCGTAACGTTGTTGCGGTGGGTGACGACATATATTTCGCTTTTGAGCATGAATTTGCCAAGCAGCGGGTCGAACGGCCTGAGGATAAGAAGGTTGTCGAGGACCTGATCGCGCGTTTGGTGGGCCGGCCGGTGCATGTTCACTGTCAAGTGGGCACGCAGGTGACGGGCGTTGTGGCGCCCGCCCGCAGCGAGCACGGCGCGCGGACGGCAGACGAGTCTCCGCCCGCGGCAGCCGATGACCTTGCGGCTGACCCTGTGGTGCGGCACGCACAGCAGGTGTTAGGCGCGGTGCCCAGCAAGCTGTAAAGTATCATCTTTTGCATTCGGAGAAACTAACTGTGGTCAAGAAAAAGATCAAGCATGCCGCTCCCAAAGGAGCGCCAGGTCTGGCAATGGGCGGCGGCAACATGATGCAACAGATTCGCCAGTTACAGGATGAGATGGCGCGCACTCAAGAGACGCTGGGCGACGAGCTCGTGCAGGTGTCTGTGGGCGGCGGCGTTGTCCAGATGGTCATGACCGGGCGTCAGCGCCTGCAATCAGTGCAGATCGAGCCAGACATCCTCAACCCGGATGACGTCGAGATACTACAGGATCTGATCCTGGCGGCGGTGAACGAGGCGATCGAGCGCTCGCAGCAGTTGGCGTCCGATCGCATGGGCGCCCTGACCGGTGGGCTGAACGTGCCGGGGTTGTTCTGATGTTAGCAATCGCAGCGCCCATAGCCAACGTCATCGAAGCCTTTTCCAGGTTGCCAGGAATCGGCCCTAAGACAGCCGCGCGCCTGGCGTTTTATCTGCTGCGGGCGTCAGAGGAGGAAGCCTTCGCGTTGGCCGAAGCGATTCGTGAGTTGAAAGAGCGCACCATCTTCTGCGGTCGTTGCTTCAACATCGCTGAGACCGATCCCTGCGGCATCTGTAGCAGCGATGAACGCGACCGGTCGATTCTGTGCGTGGTCGAGGAGCCCTCCGACGTGCTGGCCATCGAGCGGACGCGCGAATACCGCGGCCTTTACCACGTCCTGCACGGCGCTATCTCGCCGGTGGACGGAGTCGGCCCGGAGCAACTGAAGGTGGCTGAGCTGCTGGCCAGGCTGCAGGTCGAGCCGCCGCAGGAGGTACTCCTCGCCACCAATCCCAACCTGGAGGGTGAGGCCACGGCCATGTACCTGGCCCGACTGCTGGGGCCGTTGGGTTTGCGTGTGACCAGGCTGGCGCATGGCTTGCCTGTGGGAGGCGATCTGGAATATGCTGACGAGGTGACTCTGGGAAGATCGCTGGCCGGGCGGCGCTTGATGGCGTGATTTGTGCAAATCAGGATTTGACAGGTTACGGAGAACGTGTTACTATCTCCCCGACGCTGCGTACAACATGGCAGCGACGCTTTGAAATATTTCCAACATGAGACAAGACAGCTAGCAAATTGGAAGAGTCAGATCGTCTGCGCTAGAGGTCGGCCGCGATCGAAAGATTAGCGGTCTTTTTGTCGGAAAAATTGGGACTTGACAAAAGCGTCAAGCTGTGGTAGTATCTACTCTTGCCCCCAGACGCCGTGGCGGTCAGAAGACGTCCGATGAATGAGGCGAGTGATCGAGAAAAAGCACAGCAGCGGTTCCGTGAAAATTGGCCCAAAGAAATTCAAAATTGGGTCTTGACAAGTCCGACAAAGTGTGATAACATCTTTTTTTGTGCGGACGGCACATTAACAACTAAAGAGTGACAGGAAATCAGCAATTGCTTGGGCCCGACCTGAATAAGGTCAAGTTAATTCCCGTAATTTTGCGGAGAGTTTGATCCTGGCTCAGGATGAACGCTGGCGGCGTGCCTAACACATGCAAGTCGAACGAACCTAATCTTCGGAAAGGGTTAGTGGCGCACGGGTGAGTAACACGTAGGTGACCTGCCCCGAAGTGGGGGATAACTTCTCGAAAGAGAAGCTAATACCGCATATGCTCAGCCATTCAGTTGGTTGAGTAAAGCTCCGGCGCTTCGGGAGGGGCCTGCGTCCGATTAGCTAGTTGGTGGGGTAATGGCCTACCAAGGCAATGATCGGTAGCTGGTCTGAGAGGACGATCAGCCACACTGGCACTGACACACGGGCCAGACTCCTACGGGAGGCAGCAGTGAGGAATATTGGTCAATGGGCGAAAGCCTGAACCAGCAACGCCGCGTGAGGGATGAAGGCCTTCGGGTCGTAAACCTCTTTTCTGGGAGAAGAGACAAGGACGGTATCCCAGGAATAAGTCTCGGCTAACTACGTGCCAGCAGCCGCGGTAAAACGTAGGAGGCAAGCGTTATCCGGATTTACTGGGCGTAAAGCGCACGCAGGCGGCTGCGTAAGTCGGACGTGAAAGCTCCTGGCTCAACTGGGAGAGGTCGTTCGAAACTGCGCGGCTTGAGGTTGGAAGAGGAGAGCGGAATTCCCGGTGTAGTGGTGGAATGCGTAGATATCGGGAGGAACACCAGTGGCGAAAGCGGCTCTCTGGTCCACACCTGACGCTCAGGTGCGAAAGCGTGGGTAGCGAACGGGATTAGATACCCCGGTAGTCCACGC
>JBAQCH010000303.1:0-6260 GCA_049294015.1 Anaerolineae bacterium | reverse complement strand
GTTGAGACCCTTCGGGTTTCTGTGTGCTAACGGCGACTCGTGATCGACACGGTGACTGCGTTTACGGCGATTCGTGGTCGACCACGGAAACCCGAAGGGTCTGGCGCAACCAGATTCAAACACACCCAAATCAATTGATCGGGCAGCGGCTGCTCCTGGCGCTGGTCACGGTCAAGGGGCACAACCGCCGCATCTTCGACAACCTCCAATGCAGCGGCGCACAGAAGCTGTGGCCCGCGCACGCGAGCAGGGGCTGCTGTAACCGTTCCGATCCGTGCTGGGCACTTCGGAAGTGCCCGGCACGAACAAACCAACACTTCGACTCACACCAAAGTGTCTATGCAGGGGGGCTGCATTCTGGCATACTTGGGGTGCAGTGAATGATTGGCAGCGGCGACGCCGCTTCACCGGATCAGGTCAAGCCCATGCCCAAGAAACTCAACTCCGCCACCAATGCTGAACAGCCGATGATCTTTCAAATCACGCTCAAGGGCCACCTGGGGCGTGAGTGGACTGACTGGTTCGGCGGCATGGCCATCGATCTGACCGAGGACGGCCATACGCTCTTGACCGGCCCGGTGGCAGATCAGGCCGCGCTGCACGGACTGCTGAAGAAAGTGCGCGATTTAGGACTGCCCCTGCTTGCGGTTCAGTGCGTTAGGCGCGAAGAAACGTAGAAGTTCGACTTCTCGGAGAAGTCGAACTTCTGGTGCACAAGGGCGCCCATAGAAGTGGCCTAAAAAAGGAGAACCAACCATGAAAAGCCTACAGAAATCCGGCGGCCTGGCCGCGCTCTACCTGGCGATTGCCTACCTGGTGGGGCTGGTGTTGTTTATCGTCGTCCTGGACTACGCCAACATCGCCGATCCTGCCCAGAAGGCGGCCCTGGTCGTCGAGCAGCAGATGGTGATCTTTGCCACCAACCTGTTGTTGTACGTGTTCTTTGGCGTCTTTCTGGTGGTCCTGGCGCTGGCACTGTATGATCGGCTGAAGGCCGGCGCGCCGGCGCTGATGCAGGTGGCCACCGTCGTCGGCGTCATCTGGGCCGGCTCGCTGGTGGCCAGCGGCATGATCTCCAACGCCGGGCTTGCGCCAACCGCAGCGCTGTACGCCGTCGACCCAGCGCAGGCGGCGCTGACCTGGCAGGGCGTCGAGATCGTCGCCAACGGCATCGGCAACGGCAACGGCGAGATCCTGGGCGGCGTGTGGATGCTGCTGGTCAGCCTGGCGGCGCTGCGCAGCGCCGGCCTGCCCAAGGCCCTCTGCATCCTGGGCCTGCTGACCGGCGCCGTGGGCATCGTCTCCCTGCTGCCAGGCTTGACCGATCTGGTGGCGCTGTTTGGCCTCAGCCAGCTCATCTGGTATGCTTGGGTAGGCATCGTCCTGCTGCGCAGCGACCCGGTGACAGTCGCTGCCAGGCGGAAGATTGACAATGCTGTCATCGCAGCACCATAGACTGCGTATCACGGGAAATGCAGAGCATCTATTGCCATGATCCAGAGGGCGTCCCGCCCGGTTCGTGCGGTCGACTCGCACCCGACCCGGCGGGACGCCTGGCGATCATTCAATGCACGATAACCCATTCCTTGACATGACGTAGAGTATTCGACCTGATTGGAGAACCCCATGAAAGCAATCGTACACAACCGCTACGGCTCGCCCGACGTGCTCGAATACAAGGAAATCGACCCGCCCGCGCTGCGGGACGACGACGTGCTGCTGCGCGTGGCGGCGGCCTCCGTCAACGCGGGCGACCTGTTCACCCTGCGCGGCAGCCCCTGGCTGGTGCGCTTCTCGACCGGTTTCCCGCAGCCCAAGGACCACGTGCTGGGCTGGGACGCGGCCGGCGTAGTCGAGGCGGTCGGCCCCAACGTGACGCGCTTCCAGCTGGGCGATGCCGTCTACTGCGCGTGCAGCGGCTCGTTTGCCGAGTACGCCCGCGCCCGGGAGAACACCGTGGCCCTCAAGCCGCCCAGCCTCAGCTTCGAGCAGGCCGCGGCCGTGCCGACGGCTGGGCTGGCGGCCCTGCAAGGGCTGCGCAACGTGGGCAAGGTGCAGCCCGGGCAGAAGGTGTTGATCAACGGAGCGTCGGGCGGCGTGGGTACCTTCGCCGTGCAGATCGCCAAGGCGCTGGGCGCGCAGGTGACGGGCGTGTGCAGCACCCGCAACGTCGAGATGGTCCGTTCGCTGGGCGCCGATCACGTGGTCGACTACACCCAAGAGGACTTCACTCGCAGCGGCCAGCGCTATGACCTGATCCTGGACAACGCGGGCAGCCGCTCGTTCTCCGACCTCAGGCGCGCTCTGACGCCGCAGGGCGTCGTCCTGCCCAACAGCGGCCACGGCGGCATGAGCTACGTCATCAAAGCCTTCGCGCTGGCCCCGTTCATGCGCCAGCAGGGCAGCATGTACGTAGCGGGGCCGAACGGCGCCAATATGGAGGCGTTAACCGAGCTGATCGAAGCTGGAAAGGTTAAGACCGTTATCGACCGGACCTATCCGCTGCCCGACGCCCGGCAGGCCTTCCGCTATCTCGAAGAGGAGCACGCGCGCGGCAAGGTCGTGCTCACCTTGGCGTAGTCGTGCATAGGTGCCCGGCACCTGCGCCAGGCTCGGCAAGATGCACGAATCGCCGCAAAAGTGCCGGGCACCCGTTTACATGGAGTCAAAATTATGGCAGACGCACAAATCAAGCTTTCGGCGCTGTGGGTAGCTCTGATGCTCAGCTACATACTGGGCGACGTTTTACGGATCTTCAGCGGCGACGCGACCTCGGGCAAGATGGGCGACCTGGCGCAGTTCACCCAGGGCATGTGGCTGGGCATCGCTGTGCTGATGGTGCTGCCGATCCTGATGATCGTGTTGGCGCTGTTCTTGCCCTACCCGATCAATCGCTGGGCCAACATCGTCGTGGCCGTTGGCTTCTTTCTCTTCAACCTGATCGGCCTGCCGACCTACCCCGGCGCCTACGACAAGTTCCTGCTCGTTGTCGGCCTGGGCTTCAATCTGTTGACGGTTTGGGTGGCCTGGAAGTGGGTTTAGGCGCGCAAGCTCGTTTGGCAACTCTGGGGCTTTCGGGTATCCTATGGGCTGGTAACGTCGCCAATGGCTGTTCGACGACCTTCAGATCATTTCAACTCAGGAGGCCCCCATGCCCAACGACACATTGACGTTTCTCGACCACCGCACCAGCCAGTCCTACGATTTCCCCATCACCGACGGCACGATCCGCGGCATGGATCTGCGCCAGATCAGGGCTGGCGAAAGCGATCACGGGCTGACGTCCTATGACCCGGCCTTTCTCAACACGGCCTCTTGTCGCAGCAAGATCACCTACATCGACGGGGACAAGGGCATCCTGCGCTACCGCGGCATACCCATCGAGCAGTTGGCCGAACAGTCTACCTTTCTGGAGACAGCTTATCTGGTGCTTTACGGCGAGCTGCCGACGCAGCCCCAGTTGGACGCATGGGTGAGGGCCATCCGGGACAAGGCGATGGTGCATGAGAGCATCCGCCACTTCCTCAATGCCTTTCGCTACGACGCCCATCCGATGGGGACGCTGGTCGGCACGGTGGCTGCGCTGTCCACGTTCTACCCCGACGCGCACCATGTCGAAGACCCCGCTGTGGTCGAACGCCATACGCTGCGGCTGATGGGCATGATGCCCACGCTGGCGGCCTTTGCCTATCGCCACTCCATGGGCTTTCCCTACATCTACCCCGACAGCGACCTGAGTTACACCGGCAACTTCCTCAGCATGATGTTCAAGATGCAGCAGGACGTCTACCGGCCCAACCCGGTCCTGGAGCGGGCGCTGGATGTGCTGTTCATCTTGCACGCCGATCACGAGCAGAACTGCTCCACCAGCACCATGCGCGTGGTGGGCAGCACCAATGCCGACCCTTACGCCGCGGTGGCGGCGGCGGCGTCAGCGCTCTTCGGGCCGCTGCATGGCGGCGCCAACGAGGCCGTGCTGCGCATGCTGAACGAAGTCGGCCACGTCTCCAGCGTTCCCGACTTCATCCAGAGCGTCAAGCGGGGCGACCGGCGGCTGATGGGCTTCGGCCACCGCGTCTACAAGAACTACGACCCGCGCGCCAGCATCATCAAGCGCATTGCCTACGAGGTGTTCGAAGTGACCGGCCGAAACCGGCTGCTGGACATTGCCACCGAGTTGGAGACCATCGCTCTGAACGACGACTACTTCGTCGAGCGCAAGCTCTATCCCAACGTCGATTTCTACAGCGGCGTGATCTACCAGGCGTTGGGGCTGCCGACCAGCATGTTCACCGTCATGTTCGCCATCCCGCGCACGGTGGGCTGGCTGGCCCAATGGCGGGAAGGGCTGGCCGATCCTGAGCAGCGCATCTCACGGCCGGCCGAGTACTACGTGGGAACTGCCGAACGCGACTATCTGCCTATCGACCAGCGCCATACCGGCGCCACCGCCGCAGAGCACAAGCCGCAGACGGGTGACAGCCTGACCGTCACCGACAATCGCACCGGCAAGGTCTACGATCTTGCCATCACCGACGGCACGATCCGGGCCAACGACCTGCGCAAGATCAAGGTGGACGCCGACGACTTCGGCATCATGAGCTATGACCCGGCGTTCTTCAACACCGCTTCCTGCCGCAGCGCTATCACCGAGATCGATGGGACCCGAGGCGTTCTGCGCTACCGCGGCATCCCCATTGTGCAACTGGCCGAGCAGTCGAACTACCTGGAGACAGCCTACCTGCTGATCTACGGCGAGCTGCCGACGCAGGAGGAGTACGACCAGTGGGAATATGACATCAAGCACCACACGCTGTTGCATGAGAACATCCTGACCTTCATCAACGGCTTTCCCCATGACGCCGACCCCATCGGCATTATGATCGGCGTGATCTCGGCGCTGTCGACCTTCTACCTCGACGCCCGCAACGTCGCCGATCCCGCCTCGGTCGATCTCCAGACGCGCCGCCTGATCGCCAAGATGCCCACCATCGCTGCGTTCGCCTATCGTCACTCGCTGGGCCGGCCCTTCGTCTATCCGGCCGACGAGCCAACCTACACCGGCGATTTTCTGCGCATGATGTTCAAGCGTATGGAGAAGGGCTACCGACCTGATCCGCTCTACCAGCGCGCCCTGGATATTCTGTTCATCCTGCACGCCGACCACGGCCAGTCTACCTCCGCTACCACCATGCGCATGGTGGGCAGCTCGCGCGCGGACCCGTTCGTATCGGTGGCTGCGGCGATTGCCGCCCTGCGCGGCCCCAAACACGGCGGCGCTACCAGCCGGGTGCTGACCATGCTGGACGAGATCGGCCATCCGAGCCGGGTGCCGGCCTTCATCGAAGCGGCCAAGCGCGACCGGCGCCTGGTGATGGGCTTTGGCCACCGCGTCTACAAGACCTACGACCCGCGGGCGGCCTTGGTCAGAAAGCTGGCGCACGAGGTGATCGCAGCCAGCGGCCAGACCACCCGGCTGGACGTGGCGCTGGAGTTGGAGCGCGTCGCCTTGCAGGATAGCTACTTCGTCGACCACCACCTGTTCCCCAACGTCGATTTCTACACCGGCTGCATCTACAGCGCCATCGGCCTGCCCGACAGCATGTTCACCGTGATGTTCTCGATCCCGCGCACGGCTGGCTGGCTGGCGCAGTGGCGCGAGCTGTTGACCGACAACGAGCAGAAGATCGCCCGCCCGCGCCAGGTCTACGACGGCGTCTGGCTGCGCGACTACACGCCCATCAGCCAGCGCGCCTGACGCTGGTTTGGCTGGCCCATCCACAGGCTTATAGGGCGGTTCTGCAGCGCGCAGGCCGCCCTTCTTCGTTACGTTGTCGCTGTGGCAAGCTGGCCGGCGGGACGTTGTACGAGCCTGTGCCAGCCTCGACCCCTTAGCGCTGGCCGCTCACAGCACGACCAAATCATCGCGATGCACCACCTCCGGGCTGTTTTCGTAGCCCAGGATGGCGGCGATCTCCTCCGAGCGGCGGCCTTTGATCCTGTCCAGCGAGGCTGCGCCGTAGCGGCTCAGGCCGCGCGCGATCTCCCGTCCCTCCTCGTTGCAGATGCGCACGGTGTCGCCGCGCTGAAACTGTCCTTCAACACCTACTATCCCCACGGGCAACAAGCTGCGTCCCTGGCTCCCCAGCGCCGCCGCTGCGCCGTCGTCGACCAGAATGCGGCCGGCCGGCGCGGGCCCGCCCAGCAGCCAGCGCTTGCGGCTTTCCAGCCGGTTGGCCAGCGGCCGGAAACGGGTACCG
>JBAQCH010000302.1:0-7320 GCA_049294015.1 Anaerolineae bacterium | reverse complement strand
CCCAGCGCCCAGGCGGCCAGCAGGATACCCAGCACGCCCGCCACGGCGGCGGTCCAGGGGATGTCCGCGCCCAGGCGGTGCAGCCCGGCCAGCGCCACGGCGTAGGCCGGCGCAGTGGTGGCAAAGGCGTTTTCAGGCTGCGCCAGGTTGTAGCGCAGCGTCCCCGCCTCGGCCAGATGGCGCGCGTAGCGATACGTTATGTAAGCATCGTCCAGCGCGATGCGGCCCACGTAGGCGCGGGCCAGCCAGAGCAGCACGGCCGCGGCGAGGGCAATCCAGATCAGCCAAGTCCAGTAAGGCTTACGCATAGCGCGCCGATTGTAGCACCTTCCCGCTGGGCTGTAAAAACACGCGGCTGGATGCAACGCGCCAGCCAGGCGATAAGTTTCACAGCCGGAACCACAGAGCGGTATAATGCGTTCACTTTCAAGAAGACCATCCCCTGCGCTCGGGCCGATCTGTGCGTAGCCACCGAGCCCGCGCCGTTGCTCGGGCCGGTCTCCTGACCGAGCCCGGTCGCAGGCAGTGTCGAGTCACAAGGTTCACCCATGACACGCTACCACCAAACGATCATTTTGTGCAGTCTGGCGGCGGCGCTGATAGCGCTGGCCGCGCTGCCGTTCGGCGTCAGCAGCGCCGCGCCCGCCGCCCAGCCTGAGCTGACGCCGACGCCTACCGCCACCCGAACAGCAACGACGACGACGACGACGCCGGCTATCGACATCGGCGCGGCAATACCCATCGCCTGCGGCCAGGCTGCTGTCGGCACGACCGTCGGCGCGGTCAACAACGTCAGCGTTTATGGCTGCGCACCCTGGCTGCCAGTGACCGGACCAGAGCGTGTCTTCTCCCTCAGCCTGCAGACCAGCAGGGATGTAGACGCCCTGCTGAGCGGCTTGAGCAGCGACCTGGACCTGTTCCTGCTGACGGGCGCCAGCCCAGCCTCCTGCGTCGCCTTTGGGGACAACGCCATCAGCGCGCACGGGCTGGCAGCCGGGACCTATTACCTGGTCGTCGATGGTTTCGACGGCGCGGCCGGGCCTTTTCAACTCAACGTGTGGTGTCCCCTGGCGGTCACCCCGACGGCCACGCCGACCGTGACGCCGACCAGCACGCCCCGCCCCACGATGCTGCGTCACTACTTGCCGCTGTTGTTGCACAGCAGCGTGGACCGGCGCTAGCCGTGCAGCCGCCCGCCCGTAGGGGGTTTGCGGTTGCCTGTGCCAGATGGTATAATGACGGCGACTGGCAACGGCCAGAAAGATCACAGCTACGGAGGCTAAGCGCCAACCCATGCGCGTGCTGATCGTCGACGATGATCCGCCCAGCTTGAAAATGACAGCCTTCCTGCTGGCCGAGGAAGGCTACGAAGTCGCGACCGCCGACAATGGCCTGGACGCACTGCGCCTGGTCGAGCAGCAGGCGCCTGACCTGGTCATCCTGGATGTCATGATGCCTGGGCTGGACGGCTTGCAGGTGACGCAGCGCATCCGCCGCAACATGAGCGTGCCTATCATCATCCTGTCGGCCAAAGGCGAGACGGTCGACCGCGTGCAGGGGCTGGATGTAGGCGCCGACGACTACCTGGCGAAACCCTTTGAGCCGGCCGAGCTGCTGGCGCGCGTGCGCTCGGTGCTGCGCCGCTCCGATGCCTTTGCCTTGAGTGAGCCGCAGGCGTCGCTATCGGTCAGCGGCCTGCTGGTCGATCCCATCACCAACTTGGTTCACCTGCCTGACGGCGCGCGGATTGAGCTGACACCGCTTGAGTTTAGACTACTCCATTGCCTGATGCGCAACCCAGGACGCACTCTGACCCACGATCAGATTATCAGTCACGTGTGGGGATATGACTATGACGGCTACGCCAACCAGATCGCCGTCTACGTGCGTCGTCTGCGTGTGAAAATCGAAGCCGACCCTGACGATCCAAAATACGTGCAGACTGTGCGAGGGCTGGGGTACAAGTTCATGGCAGAATAATGCAAGAACACGGTCAACCCCACAAACGAATACAGTCAACTGGACCTGCCAGCCGCCGCGCGCGCCTGGGTCTGGCTCTGGCTTGCGCGCTCGCGCTGCTGGGCGCGCTGTCGCTGGCCGTGAACGATGCCAGCGCGCGCACGCCGTGGCCAGCAGCAAGGCCGGACGCGCGCGTGATTGCTGCGGACACGCTGCTGACCTGGAGCGATTTCTATCCGGACGGCTGGGTTTCCGCCTTGCCGCTCAGCGCCGGCGTCACTGTCAACAGCCTCGACGGCTACACAGCGGGCAGCGCCCGGTATCGCACCTCTACCAACGGCGGCGTGACCTGGACGGACTGGAGCACAACCGGCCTCAACACCAGCCTGCCCAATCCCAACACGCTGCACATCGCGGTCAACGGCCTGATACTGCCCGACAGCCAGAGCCAGAACCGCATTCAGTTCCAGATCACCACAGGCTCAGGGCAGGTGGAGCAGAGCAGCGCCTACTTAGTGCGCGTCGATACGGTCGCGCCCGGCCCCCCCACAGCCATGGTCAGCACCCCCAGCGGGTGGACCCAGGTCAACAGCTTCCGCGAGTCCTGGACCAATCCGTCTGACACTTCGGGCATCGCCGGGGCCTATTACCGCCTGAACTCAGAACCGGTCTTCCCCACGGACGGGACCTTCGTCACGACCACCAATTTCATCAACAACATCCAGACGCCCGGCGAAGGCTCGCACACTATTCTGGTCTGGCTGGTGGACGGCGCAGGCAATGTCGATCACCTGAACTACCGCGTTCACCTCAACGCCTTCCGCTACGACGCCGCGCCGCCTACCGTGGGCGTCGCCAGCCAGGGACAGCTGGGCCAGAACGGCTGGTACACCGGCACGGTACGGGTCGACTTTACCCCGGCCGATGCGGCCAGCGGCGTGCTTACCTGGGGCTGGCGGTTGGACGGCTCGCCACCCAGCACGGCGCTGAGCGCCGAGATCGGCGCTGCCGGGCGGCACACCCTGCTGGTGACGGCCGCCGACCGCGCCGGCAACGTCATGACGCCCATCACGCGTTCGATAGCCATCGACCCGGAGCTGCCCCAGCTCGGCTACAGCATCACGCCACGGCTGGGCAGCCGCGGCTGGTACACCGCGCCCATTTCCATTTCTTTCGTCTTGACAGACCTGGTGTCGGGGCCGGCCGGCGTCACCTGGCGCCTGAACAACAATCCGCCCGTCACCAGCAATACGGCCAGCATCACCCAAGATGGCGTGTACACCTTGGTCGCCCAAGGACAGGACGCGGCGGGCAATCGCTCACCTGCGGCTAGCCTGAGCCTGCCCCTTGACAGCCACCCGCCAGTGACAGCGTTGCTGCTGACTCCGCCCCAACCGCAGCCAACCGGTTACTATACCCGACCGGTATCCCTGGTTTTCCAGGCCAGCGACATTCTGCCCACCATCCCGCCCACTGCCGGTTCAGGTGTGGCAGGCACGCGCATGCGCATCAACGGCGGCCCCTGGCAGATGGCGCTTCCGCAATCGTTTACCCTTTCTGGCATTCACCGCGTCAGCTACTACAGCTTCGACGCGGCGGGCAACGTGGAGATCAGCCGCACCCAGATGATCTCGATCGACATGGAACCGCCGGCCGCGCCGATTGCGCCAGCCATTGAGCCATCCGGCTGGTCAGCCAGCAACTCCTTCAGCCTGATCTGGCAGAGTCCGCCCGATACCAGCGGCATCGCTGGCGCCTACGTCTGGATCGGCTCGGACAACATCGACCCCAACGCCGCTGCCTTTTATCCCCAAGACACACACATCGATGGACTCGCCGCGCCAGGCGAGGGGGAATGGCCCGTGTGGATGGCGCTGCGCGATCGGGCCGGCCAGCGCGGCGCCTTCGTCCTGGCCGGCAAGCTGCGCTATGACGCCACACCCCCCGCGGTGCAGGCTCAGCCCAACGGCCCGCTGGGCAACAACGGCTGGTTCACCGGCCCGGTCCAGGTGGCCTTGTCCATCACAGACGCCGGCAGCGGGCCGGACCTGCTGCGCTACCGGTTGAACGGCGCACCCTGGCAGCAAACCGCCAACACAGCGACGGTACCGGTCAGCCAGCCGGGCCGGCACGTGCTCGACTACTACGGCCAAGACCGGGCCGGCTTCCTGGCCGGGCCCCACATGGCCGTCGTGCGCATCGATCCGAACCCGCCGGCCGCGCCCATCGCCGTTGCCATCACGCCAACCCAGTGGAGCAACGTCAACCCGTGGACGCTGAGCTGGCGCAACCCGCTGGATGCCTCCGGCGTGGCGCTGGCCCACTGGAGCTGGCAGCCGCCGGCCGATCCGCAGGCTGGCCAGACGCTGCCCGCGGCGGCGCAAACGCTCAACGTGCCAGCCCCAGCCGAAGGTGTGCATGACCTGTATCTGTGGCTGGAAGATGCAGCAGGCAACGTTGATCTCAACCAGGTGGCCGCGCTGCCGGGCGCAATCCGCTACGACGCCACCCCGCCAAATCTGAGCGTCCAAATCCAGCCGCTCCCTAACACTGCCGGCTGGATCCGCAGCCCGGCAATGGTCACGATTACGACGGAAGACAGCCTGTCCGGCGTGGTTAGCACCACCTGGCAGTTGGATGCCAACCCGCCGGAGAGCAGCGTCAATTTTCTGGTCAGCGAGGATGGCATCCGCAACCTGCTGGTGCGCAGCGTAGATCAGGCCGGCAATTTCAGCCAGGAGGCGCACCAACTGCGCATCGACACCCAAGCGCCGCAGGCTGAACTTGCGCCGCTGCCCGTCTACTACGCGTCTCCGCAGATCCCTGTGCAGTGGAGCGGCAGCGACGGCGGAAGCGGCTCCGGGCTGGCGCGCTTCGAAGTGCAGGTGCGCCAGGGCGCGGCCGGCGCCTGGCAGACCTGGCTGTCCGACGTCACCGCCACCAGCGCCGTCTACCCAGGCCAGCGCAGCCAGCGCTATAGCTTCCGCGTGCGCGCCATCGACAACGCTGGCAACGTCTCTCCCTGGGCCACGGCCGGCGGCCGCAACACCGTCCTGGTGGACGCCGTCAACAACGGCGCCTTCAGCACACAGAACTTTTCCGGCTGGGACACCACGGTCACGCTTGGGCTAGCGTTGATCCAGGAACAAGACCTGTACCCGGGCGAGATTGTGCCGGCCGCCCGCCTGGGCAGCCCGACGTGGCAAGCCTGCGCCGATCCCGGCACTATTCCCACGCTGGAATGCGGCGACTCCTGGTCTGGCATCAGCCAGCAGATCACCGTGCCCAACCTGGCGGACGTGCCGCGGCCCACACTGGAATTCTGGTACCGCCTGCAAACCTACGACCAGATCACCACGACGTCGACCATCTGGGACATTCGCTGCCCCATCTCGCCACGTCCGCCCTTCCGCTGGGTCGATTCGTTCGACGTTTCCGTGCAGGCCAACGGCGCGAGCACGGCCGACGTTCTGCTGCGCGCGGGCAACAGCCAGGCCCAATTTCCTGAGCCCATTGAGTTTCGCGACCAGAAATGGCAGCGGGCCGAGATCAACCTGAGCGCCTATGCCGGCCAGACCATTACCTTGCAGATGTCGTCGCATAATCGGCTCGACAGCCGCTTCAACACCTGGACCGACGTCTACGGCGTCCGGGTGCGCGGCGAGCTGAACAAAGTCTTCCTGCCTTTGACGCCGATCGACACGCAGCCGGTGGTGGAGGAGCCGCTCGTCTGTTGGCCCAATCGTGGCAGCGCGCCGCTGGAGGATGCCGGCCGTTCAAGCCCTGGCCCCTACACGCCGCTGCAACAAGCCCCTGCTGAGGAGAGCTCACGATGACTCCTTCCACCGAGAGCCCTCAGCCGCCCCTCCGTCCGGCTGGCGCGGCCAACTTGCCAGCAGCCGACGACGCGCTGCGCGCCGAAACGCTCTACGAGCAGGGCATGGCCTACTACCAGCGCCGCGAGTGGCGTCAGGCGTTGGACCATTTTCGCCGTCTCAAGGCCGTCGAACCCAACTGGCCCGGCCTGGACCCGCTGATCGACGAAGCAAGCTGGCTGTTGCAGCTTGAACAGGTCGATGCGCGCGCCGGTTTGGCCCCCCTGGAAGAAGACGCCGAACGCAAGCGCCGACCGGGCGCCGCGTTGCGCTGGCTGGCTGTGCTGGCTTTGGTGGCTGCTGCGCTGGCCGCCTTGGCCTGGTGGCAGGGTTGGCTGCCCGGTCTCAGCGACCGGCTGGAGTACGAAGCGCTCTACAACCGCGGACAGTCCAGCCTGGCTGTGGGCGATTACCAGGGAGCCAAGGACGCGTTCGGCAGCCTGGCGCGTCTGGCCCCAGAGCGTTTCGTGGCGCTGGCGCAAGAGGGCATGGAGCGGGCCGCGCGGCTGGAGCAGGTGGCCCTGGCCTACGAGGAAGCCAACGCCGCCATCCTCGCCGAGGACTGGGACACGGCCGAGGCCCGGCTGCGCTCGATCCTGGCCGTCGACCCGGTCTATGCCGACGCCAGCGAGCGTCTGGACTTCGTGCTGCGCCAGCGTGAGACCTCGGCGCTGTTCCGCGCGGGCGTGGCGGCCTACGACGACGGCAACTTCAGCTTAGCCATCGAGCAGTTGGAACGACTGAGTGAACTGGACGCGAGCTACCAACGCGACGCCGTGCGTGAGCTGCTCTTCGTGCTCTACCTGCGCGATGGTCGGGCGTTGCTGGCCACGCCCGACGCCAGCGCCGACGCCATTCGCCTGGCGTTGGCCCGCTTCGGCAAAGCGTTGGCGCTGCGCCCGCGCAACGTGGAGGCGGCCGAGGAACGGCAACTGGCCAACCGCTTCCTCAGCGCACGCACTGCCCTCGATCGTGATGAGCTAGCCCAGGCTGGCGTGGCCCTGGCTGATCTGTTGGCCGCTCGGCCCGACTACGCGGCTGGCCAGGCGGCCGAACTGTATTATCGAGTGCTCCTGCGCCAGGGCGAGACGGCTTTGGCGGCGGGCGACGAGGGGACGGCTGCGCTGGCTCTACAGAGTGCGCTCGCGCTGGCCGTGCAGGACCCCTCGCAAGCCCGCCGCGCCTTGCAACAGCTCCAGCCGACAGCCACACCCACTCCGTCGATCGAGGCCGCGCCAACGCCCTTCGTCCAGGCCCAGGCTGACAGCCTCAACGTGCGGCTGGGGCCCGGCACCGACTTCCCCATCGTCGGCCAGATCGGCGCCGGCGGCCAGTTGGCGCTGCTGGGCCGCAATGAAGCGGGCGACTGGCTGGTAGTGTGCTGCGTTGATGACAGGCCCGGCTGGGTGGCCGCGCGTCTGGTGAGCACCGATGCCGACATCATGGCGCTGCCGGTGGGGCTGCCTCCCCCGCGCGTGCCCACCGC
>JBAQCH010000301.1:0-14011 GCA_049294015.1 Anaerolineae bacterium | reverse complement strand
GTGGCCGATGTGGCCGGCAGCGGGCCGTCGGGCCGCGTCACGATGGACGATGTCAAAGCCCACGTGCGGGCCGGGGCCGCCAAGTCAGGGCCGCGCGCTGCTGCGCCGGCGGCCGCGCCGCTGCCCGATTTCAGCAAATGGGGCCCGGTGCAGCGCGAGAAGATGAGCAACGTGCGCCGCGCCACCGCTCGCAACATGGGCCAGTCCTGGCCGACCATCCCCATGGTCACCCAGTTCGACAAGGCCGACATCAGCGAGCTGGAGCAACTGCGCGCCCAGTTCGGCAAGCGGGCCGAGGCGGCCGGCGGCAAGCTGACCCCCACCGCCATCATCCTCAAGGTCGTCGCGGCGGCGCTGAAGCGCTTCCCGCAGTTCAACGCCAGCATCGACATGGCCAGCGAGGAGATCGTCTACAAGCAGTACGTCCACATCGGCGTGGCCGTGGACACCGACCGCGGCCTGCTGGTGCCGGTGCTGCGCGACGTGGACCAGAAGAACGTGATCCAGCTTTCGGTAGAGCTGGGCCAGATCGCCCAGAAGGCCAGGGACCGCAAGCTGGGCCTGGAGGACATGCAGGGCGGCTGCTTCACCATCTCCAACCTGGGCGGCATCGGCGGCACGGGCTTCACGCCGCTGGTCAACGGGCCGGAGGTAGCCATCCTGGGCGTGTCGCGCGGCAGCACAGAGCCGGTTTTCATCGATGGCCAATTCCAGCCCCGCCTGATGATGCCCCTCTCGCTGACCTACGACCACCGCCTGATCGACGGCGCCGACGGCGCACGCTTCCTGCGCTGGGTGTGCGAGGCGTTGGAGAAGCCGTTTTTGTTGATGCTGGAAGGGTGAGGCGGAAGGGACACAGAGTTCACGGAGGAGACACAGAGGACGCAGAGAAGAAGAGGAACACATGGAGCTTGCTTAGGCCAGCAAAGCGCTGGACTGCGAGCCAGCAATTGCCAGCGCGCAGAACAGTCCGCCCTCTGCGCTCTCTGTGTCTCCTCCGCGTCCTCTGTGTCCTGTCTTTCCCCCTATCTCGCGCTGCATGTAGCTTGCCACTGCGGTCTCGCATAGTGGACTAAGGACAATAAGCAATGACTGATACTCTCGTTACTACTCAAGTTTTGGTTCTCGGCGGCGGGCCCGGCGGGTATCCGGCGGCGTTCAAGGCGGCCGATCTGGGGCTGGACGTGACGCTGGTGGACATGGAGAAGAACCCCGGCGGCGTCTGTCTCTACCGCGGCTGTATCCCCTCCAAGGCGCTGCTGCACGCGGCCAAGGTGCTGAACGAGGCGCGCGAGGCGGCCGAGCTGGGCATCATCTTCGGCGAGCCGACCATCGACCTGGACCAACTGCGCCGCTTCAAGGACAAGGTGGTGGGCCAGCTCACTGGCGGCGTGGGCATGCTCTCCCGGCAGCGCAAGGTGCGCTTCGTCCAAGGCCGCGGCCAGTTCGTGGACGCCCACACGCTGGCCGTCACCCACGCCGACGGCAACACGTCGCAGGTGCAGTTCGAGTACGCCATCATCGCCACCGGCTCGCGGCCCACGGTGATCCCGGCCTTCGACATCGGCTCCGAGCGTATCATGGACTCCACGTCGGCCCTGGCGCTGCCGGAGATCCCGGAGACGCTGCTGGTGGTCGGCGGCGGCTACATCGGCCTGGAGCTGGGTAGCGTCTACGCGGCGCTGGGCAGCAAGGTCACGGTGGTGGAGATGCTGCCGCGCATCCTGGCCACCGGGGACGAGGACCTGGTGCAGGTGCTGGCCAAAGCGTTGAAGGAGCGCTTCGCAACCATCATGGTCAGCACGGCCGTGTTGGGCATGGAGGAGGTCGAGGGCGGCATCCGCGTGCGCTTCCGCGGCCTGGACGGCGAGCCTTTCGAGGATACCTTCACGCGCGTGCTGGTGTCAGTAGGCCGCAAGCCCAACTCGGCCGGCATCGGGCTGGAGGCATTGGGCATTGCCGCGGATGGCAAGGGCTTCATCCCCGTCGACGCGCAACGGCGCACGGTCGTGCCGCACATCTTTGCCGTCGGCGACATCGCGGGTGAGCCGATGCTGGCCCACAAGGCCACGCGCGAGGGCCACGTGGCGGCCGAGACCATCGCCGGCCACCCGACCGCCTTTGACCCCATGGCTATTCCCGCGGTCGTGTTCACCGATCCCGAGGTCGCCTGGGCCGGCCTGACCGAGATGGAGGCGCAGGCGCAGAAGCGGCCGGTGCGTGTGGCCCGCTTCCCCTGGGGCGCTTCTGGCCGGGCCACCACCATCGGCCGCAGCGACGGCCTTACCAAGCTGATCATCGACTCAGTCAACGAGCGCGTGCTGGGCGTGGGCATTGTCGGCACCAACGCCGGCGAGCTGATCTCCGAGGGCGTGCTGGCCATCGAGATGGGCGCCACGGCCGCCGACCTGGAGCTGACCATCCACCCGCACCCAACGCTCTCGGAGACGGTGATGGAGTCGGCCGAGGCGGTGTCAGGCCAGAGCACGCACGTTTATAAGCGCAAGTAGCCATGGCATTGCGAGGCCCCGCGTCCCGCGTGGGCGGTGTTGGGAAGCGGAGTAACTTGTGCGTGTCATGCTGAGGTCTGCCGAAGCATCCCGGTGTCTGCCTGCGGAAGATGCTTCGCCAAGCCTCAGCATGACACGAGCAATGACGTTTCTGGTTGGCCGCCCGCGACGAAGCATATCCAAGTAGCGCCAGATTGCTTCGCCTTGCCTCCCTAGAAAATCCCACGCCGGGACGCTTCGGCGGACCTCAGCATGACACGCCGGGAGTTTCTTGAGCCGGTGCATCCTGCTGCGGCGGGATGAGATACTCGCTATGACCGTGCGCTGGAGACTGTTCTTGACGTTTCACTATCGAGCTATCCCACGGTTGGGGGCGATGCTGTCATTACTCATGCTCACCGCCCTGCTGGCCGGCTGTTCGGCCTTCCAGCCGGAACCGACGGCCACAGCTACGCCGACCGAGACAGCCACGCCGACGCTGACGCCATCACCGACGGCGACGGCCAGTCCGACGGCCACAGCTACTGCGACCAGCACGCCGACGGCTACGGCCACGCCAACCGCTACTGCCACTTCGACGCCGACGGCCAGCTCGACCATCACAGCCACAACCGCGCTGACGCCAACCACGGCTGTCACCGTGTCCGCGGCTAAGACCACCGTCACCCCCATTGTGCCTGGCGGGCCTTGGCCGACGCCCGACGCGTCGCTGGCCAGCGACCACTACTGGCTGGGGCGGCCGACCGGGCCGAGCACGACGCAGTGGGCCAGTCCCTTCTATCCCTACGGCAGCACTGGCCAGGGCCAGTACCTGCTGCACCACGGCGCGGACATCGGCAACCCGCTAGGCACGCCGCTGCTGGCGCCGGCCGACGGCGTCGTGGTTTTTGCCGGCTCGGACAGCCAGGTCCCGGTTGGGCCCACCACCGACTTCTTCGGCAACGCGGTGATCATCGAGCTGGACCGGCGCTACAACGAGCAGCCGGTGTTCGTACTGCTGGGCCACATGAATCGCGTCGACGTGCAGGTGGGCCAGCGGGTGACACGCGGCCAGCGTGTCGGCGAAACCGGCAGCACCGGCATCGCCCTGGGGCCGCATGTCCACGTGGAAGTACGCGTGGGCGAGAACGACTACGACCACACGCGCAACCCGGAGTTCTGGCTGGAGCCGATGCCAGGCCACGGTACCGTTGCCGGACGCATTCTGACTGCCGATGGCCGCCACTTACCCAATGCCCCCATCCTCTTTTACCCTGGACCCGACTTTAACTCGCCCCGCTATTATGTATTTACGTATGTCGATGCCATGGGCCTGATCTGGCCCGACGACGCCTGGGGCGAGAACTTCCTGCTGGCCGACCTGCCGGCCGGGCCGTACAAGGTCGAAGTATCGGTCAACGGCAAAGTGTATTATGTCGATGTCGTTGTCGAGGCAGGCCGAACGACGTGGATGGAGTTGCGGGTGGAGTAATGCATCGAAACTTGACCGCTGCCCCAGACCGGCCTGAGCCGGAGAGAGATTCGTAACGCAATCCGCTGGATTGCGAGCGAGACGTCTCATCACTGTGCAATCCGGCGGATTGCGTCACGGTGCAATCCGGCGATTGCGTCACGGTTAGTCCTGTATGCCAAACCAGCGGGCGGTCAAGGTATCGAGAGTGCCGTCCGCTTGCAGCGCCTGGAGAGCCTTACTCACCTGCGCCTGCAATACAGGCGCTCTGCGCGGCAGAACGATCACGTAGGGATCGGAGACAACAACCTGGGAAGAGATCTGGACGCCGGAGTTGGCGGCAGCGAACTGCAACGCGCTGATACGGTCGACCAGCGCGGCGTCGGCCTGCCCCTCGGCCACGGCCAGCAGCGCAGCCTCAGGGGTGTCGCCGGGCAGCAGGACGAGATCGGGGAAGCGCTGGCGCAGCAGCCGGGCCTGCACGTCCCCCTCGGAGCCCCACTCCACGGCCAGCCGCCGGCCGGCCAGATCGTCGACCGAAGCGACAGCAGCGCTGCCGGCCGGCGTCACCAACACCAGCCCGGCCTCGAAGTAGGGGTCGGAGAAGGCCACATCTTGCGTGCGCTCCGGCTGATAGGGCAGAGCCGAGATAGCGCTGTCGAGGCGGCCGGCTTGCACCGCGTCCACCAGGCCGTCGAAACCGATGCCTTCGATCTGCGCCTCCACGCCCCACTGCGCAGCGATGGCCCGGGCCAGATCCACGTCGAAGCCTACCGGCCGGCCAGCCTCGTCCAGGTCCTCAAAGGGGGGGAAGCTGGGATCCATGCCCACCAGCCACCGTCCACTGGTCTGAATATGCTCCCAAGTTCGGTCGCGCGCAAGGCCGACGGTCTGCCACAGCAGCAAGATCGCCGCCAGTCCAATGACAATTGCGACGGCCAAAACCAGCCAGCCGCGGCGCGCCTTAGCCATCTTTGCCCTGGGCATAGCGCTGCGCCTCCAAATAGATCGGCTTAGGCTGGAAATCGGGCGTCACAAAGGTAAAGTAGTCCTGGTAGGTGCGAGCCGGCGCGGGGAAGCGGAAGGCCCACAGCGCCACGGCATCCAGCCAGGGCCACTCCTGCAGCGCCTTTTCATAGGCGCGCAGGGTGTACTCGATGCGCTGGCCGGACCGAACTGCGCGCGTCCAGCGGGGGTGGTCATTCCAGCCGCCCTCCGTAATCATGATCGGCTTGGCGCCGTCGCCGTTGCGCACCATGATCTCGCGCAGCAGCTCGGTGCGAGCAAAGTTGATCGCGTCGGCCGCGGCCGGCTCGTCGGGTGAAAACTTGCCGCCGTAGGCGTGCGCAGCCAGGATGTCGAAGTACGGCGCAGCCCCGGCGTCGTACATGGCCTGAAGGTAGGCCAGGTCGTCCATGCCCCACTCGCTGCCGGGCGGGGCCAGCGTCGGCGCCAGCGCGCCGCCCAGCACCGACACGTTGGGGTTGGCCTCTTTGGCGCGGGTATACGCCACGCGCAGCATCTCGACGTAGCTGGCCGGGTCCACCGGCCGGTAGCCCCACTCCAGGCTCAGGTTGGGCTCGTTCCAGATGATGATGTGACTGACAGTGTCGCCGTAGCGCTGGACGAACTGATAGACGTAGTCGCCGAAGGCTGCATAGTTGTCTTCCTCAAGGTAGAGCGGCGATGTGTCCTTGGGTCGCGCCCACTGGGGTACGAAGCCCAGGCGGGCGATGACCTGCAGGCCCTGCGCGCTGGCGTGACGGATCACCATGTCGCTGTGTTCCCAGCGCTCCTGGCCCGGCCGGTCTGGCTCGACGTAGGCCCACGGGAAGTATTCGACGATCCACGGCGCGCCCATCTCCCGCACCATCTCCAGGGTGCGCTTGATCTTCCACTCCTCCACCTCATCGGTCAGGCGAGTGTGAACGCCCATCTTGGGGTTGACGGTGACAACGGTCTGCTGGGGGCCGACCGTCACCGATCGCTGGCGCAGGACGATCACGACCACAGCCAGCAAGGCCAGCAAGGCCAGCAGCGCCAGCAGGAGTTTGCGGTAACGGCGCAGAGCTGACAGAGCTTGCTCGACATGGTAGCGGATACGAAAGCCTGACACGACGAAAGAAGCGCCTCCGGAGAAGTGCTGGTTTGCAGACCCAGTGGGTGTGTACCAGGGTTAGGAGCGAAGAAGCTCGACTTCTGCGAGAAGTCGAACTTCTGGGCAGGCTGGCATTATAGCACGGCCCCCGATCTCCCAACAATCGCGGGCCGGTTCGATCAGGCCGACTCGCCTGTCCTCAGAACCGGCGAGCCGGGGGGCGCAGTGCTGCGCGTAGACCGGCCAACGTAGGTGCGTGGCAAAAAAAGCAGCGAGGACAGACACGTCGTCTGTCCTCGCCATCGCGCACTCCTTCCCCGGCAGCGCGATCGGTTGGTTTCCCGGCCTGATGGGCCGCAGTGTGTCGCCTCACTGCAAGCCCAAACCAACCTCTTGTGAAAAAAGTATAGCATAGGCCGTGCAGGATTGCTATCCGTATCAATACGTAGATTTCATTACAATACGATGACAATCTGCTACGTTTCGATTGGCAGCAGGCCTCGACGCAGGGCAAAGCGGATCACGTCCGCTTGCGACTCAAGTTCCAGTTTGCGCATCATGTTGGCGCGGTGGGTTTCGACCGTGCGCCGGCTCAATCCCAGGTTGGCCGCGATTTCGGCGTTCGTCTGGCCTTTGGCGACCCATGCCAGCACCTGCCGCTCGCGCGCCGACAGCTTCTCCAACGGGTCAATAGGCGTCGCCGAGGACATGCGCAGGTACTCACGCACGCCCGCCTCGTCGATGCCAGGACTCAAATGGCGCTGCCCATGGGCGGCTGCCCGCACGGCCAGGACTAGCTCGCGAACATCAGCTTGCTTGACGACGTAGCCAATCGCGCCCCGCCGCAGCGCCTCGGCCACATAGGCGACGTTGTTATGCATCGATAGCACCACCACCTGGGGGGAGGGGAGCGATTGGCGCGCCCGCTGAATCAGATCCAACCCCACCAGATCAGGCATGGTCAGATCAGCCACCAGCACGTCGGGACGCAGACGCTGCACCAGGAGCAGCGCCTGGGCGCTGTCATCGCAGTCGCCTACCACCAGAATATCGTTCTGTTCCTCCAGCAAGGTGCGCACCCCCTGGCGAACAATGCCGTGGTCATCGGCCAACACAACGCGGATCATGGCGCCTACCACCCTTTACGGACGACGCGCTCCAGCCAGCGGCAGCAGCGCCGTCAGACAGGCGCCTCCATCCGGCCGGGCGTCAATGAACAGCTTACCTGCCAGCAGGCGTACCCGCTCCTGCATACCTCGCAAGCCGCTGGTATTGTTGCGGCTCAAAACCAAATCGGGATCAAATCCCAATCCCTTGTCTTCGATCTGGACGCTGATGGTCGCCGAGTTGGCCCACAGTCGCACTGAGGCAGTCTGCACGTGGGCGTGGCGGGCGACATTGGTCAGCGCTTCCTGCACGATGCGAAAGATGGCGGTCTCGATTTCGACTGTGAAACGCCGCTCGATGCCATGTCGCTCGAACGCGACCTGCAAGCCGTACTGCTGGGCAATACGGTCAAAAAACCACAACAGCGTGGGCAGCAATCCCAGGTCATCCAGCATGGGCGGCCGCAGGTCCAGCGACATGCGGCGCACTTGCTCGGCCAATTCCTCGACCAGCCGCCGTGTTTCCGCCAGTTGCAGCGCCTGGTCCTGCGCCCCAGCCCGCGATGCGAGATCGAGGCGAATGTTGAGCGCCGTCAGCGTTTGGCCCACCTCGTCGTGCAGTTCACGGGCGATCGCGCGCCGTTCGGTTTCCTGCACCTGCACCAGGCGCCTTGACAGTTCTTCCAGATGGTGGGCGTTGGCGCGCAAGACTTGCTCCGCCTCTACCAGCGCTGAGATGTCGTAGGCTGTGATAACCCAGGCAGTCTTGCCCTGTTGATCAAAGGGACTCCAGTCGACTTGAATCCACCTGTCAGCGCCGTGTCTGGTTGTGATCTGCAGCTTCAGGTCAGACACCGACTCGCCACGGGCCATCCGTTCGTAGGCTCGCTGCATGGTTTCAACAGAATCGCGGTGCAGCATGCTCCAAAAATCGGTCTCCTGCATCTCCTCTTTGCTCAAACCGGTCAATTTAGAAGCGGCAGGATTGGCATAGACCACGCGGTCATCGATGTGAACGGTTATGCTGGCAGGCGAAACCTGGGCCAGCGTACGAAACCGAGCCTCGCTTTCCCGCAGCGCCTGCTCGATCTCCTTGCGCGCCGTGATGTCGATCGCCGTGCCCAGCACAGCCGGCTGCCCTTGGTATTCGATGGTGATACCAGAATACTGCAACCAGCGGGTCTCGCCTTCCTTGGTCAGGATAGCAACTTCATATTGGGAATCGATTGGTTGCCCTTGCTGCCGCGCCAAACCACGTTCCCGCACCAGATCGCGAAAGTCAGGGTGCAGGATTTGCCAGAAGGGCATAGCCACCAGCTCATGGTAGTCGAAACCGGTGATCCGGCAAGCGGCTGCGTTGACGTGGATGTTATAGACGCCACGAAACAGAAATATGGCGGCTTCCGTAGTTTCGGCCAAGCTGCGGAAGAGCGCCTCGCTCTCGCGCAGCGCTGCCTCCGCCGCGGTGCGATCGGTGATATCGCGAAAAGCCACCTGGATCACCGAACGCTCTGCCAGGTTTAGGTAACCGCTGGCGATCTCCAGGTCCACCTGCCGGCCGCTGGCCAGCTCCAGGCGTTCGTGAAAGAACTCAGGTTGGACCGCTGCTGCAACCACGCCCCGAAAGTAATCGCGTATCTCACGACGCCGGCTGCGCTGCACAAATTCCAGCACCGAACGCCCAACCAGGTCCCGTGCATCGGCGACATCGAGAATGCAGGCGGCGGTGTGGTTGGCCAGAAAAACTTCACCGCTTTCAGGCTCCACGAGGCAAACCCCTACCGGCAGCAGGTTGAGCATTCTTCGATAGTCGAGGTGTCCATCCAAAAGCAGGTCGTCGAACCCCCAGGTTCTCGGCGTGGTAAGCTCCACACTATTGCCGGCAGGATCGCGAAAGTAGAGCGACTTGCCGCCTCTCGGCCAGGCAATCTCCGCCTCGACTACCACGTTATGTTCGTGCAGGTGCTCCCGCCAGGCGTCGATTGACTGCGGCGCCATGGCGAAGGCCACGTGACCAGGGCCCAACGCGCCGTGGGCTGGCACGAAGCCAGCAGTCTGTCGGGTTTGAGAAGGATTGAACAGCAGCAGCACGGCGTCGCCACAGCGGAAGAAGACGTGACGCTCATCGACGCGTGCAAACGCCTCCAAGCCACAGACATCGGCGTAAAATGCCGCTGTCTCGACCAGATTCTCAGCGTACAAGCAGGTCTCCAGTACTCGTTCGGCTTGCATACTGCCTCCTCAAGCCCACGCAGGCAGAGTTGGCCGTGACAACGGTGAGCAACATTCTATGCGCTGCCGGCGCCGCGTGGTATCATAATTGTACTGCAAAACCGCGCAGATGAAAATCGGCTTTTACCATGCAAGAAAACGACCCAAACTACCCTACTGTGCTGCGTTGCCAGGCCTGCAACGCAGCCCATCCCTTGTCCCTGCCCATCTGGGCCTGTCCGTGCGGCGGTCTGCTGGATGTAGACATGCCGGCCAGTTTCCCGTGGGAGACCATGCGCCGACGGCCGGCCGGCCTGTGGCGCTACCGCGAGGCGCTGCCGCTGCCGGCCGCGGCTCGACCGGTCAGTTTGGGTGAAGTACGCACGCCGCTGTTGGCGGTGGAAGACACAGCCAGCCGGCTGCACCTCAAGCTCGACTTCCTCTTTCCCACAGGCTCCTTCAAAGATCGCGGCGCGGCCGTGATGTTGACCCAGATTCGGCATTTGGGCGTAACCCATGTGGTAGAAGATTCGTCTGGAAATGCAGGCGCGGCAGTCGCAGCCTACGCGGCGGCGGCCGGCATTTCGGTCAGCATCTATGCGCCGGCCAGCGCGCCGCCGGCCAAGACCGCGCAGATCACGCTTTACGGCGCCCAATTGGTGCAGACGCCCGGCCCGCGCTCGGCTGCCAGCGAGGCAGCGCAGCGAGCGGCTGCTGGCAGCTACTACGCCAGTCACGTCTGGAACCCCTTCTTTTTGGAGGGCGTCAAGACGGTGGCCTTCGAAATCTGGGAGCAGCTGGGCCAGCAAGCGCCCGACTGGGTGATCACGCCCGTGGGCCACGGCACGATGCTGCTGGGGCTGTACAACGGCTTCCACTACCTGCGGCAGGCCGGCGTGATCCAGCGGCTGCCGCACATTGTCGGTGTGCAGGCAGCGGCCGTAGCCCCGCTCGCCGCGGCCATGAACCAAGAGACGACCGTCCTGCCCCAAGTTGCAGCCGGCGATACGCTGGCAGATGGCATCGCGATCGCTCAGCCGCTGCGCTGGCGGCAGATTCTGGCGGCTGTGCATGCCACCGGCGGCCAAATCGTCACCGCGGCCGAGGAGGAGATCATGCAGGCTGTGGTAACTTGGGCCCGGCGCGGCATTTTAATGGAACCCACGTCTGCCACAGCGCTGGCCGCCTACGCAGCGTTGAGCCGTAACGGGCTATTCGGACGCTCGGCCACCGTAGTCGCGCCGATCACGGGTTGCGGAGTCAAATCCGCAGCGCAGATTCTGCTTTAGAACTTGACGAAACCTGAGGCGTCAGGTATACTTCCAACGGATTAGGCGATTCGCTTCAGTACGCTATTGATAGACTGAACCGCATCATTCTGTCGGAGTAGGGAAGGGCTGTCCCAGTGGCTACATATCTTCCTGTTTTCCGTCGCCCCCCGCCGCCGACGCTGGCAGTCTCCTGGCTCCCCGGCTCCTTTGCATTGCTCACTTGTTCGTGTCTTCCCCAGATGGCATTCTGTCTTCCGAAGGCAGATGTGAGGAGAGTTTTTCTACATAAGCCAGACGCAATGAACGCGTCAAACCCATAGCACACATAGGAGGTGCGTACCATGCGATTCTTCAAGGTTGTGGTTCTTACGGTGATTGCGGCACTGCTGTTGAGCGCTTGCGGCGCGGCAACGGTTCCGAGCACAGATGAGACGACGGACAGCGGACAACGCTTCCTCATCTCTTTGCCGCGACTGGTTGTCGACGTCGACGAGCAGGGCCAGGCATCAGTCAACGGGCTGAGCATCGATGCGGTCAACCAGATCATTCCTGGCGCTCCGCTGCCCGATATGGCCGTCAATCCTTTTTACGTCGATTGGATGACCAACACCAACATCCAGCATTTGGAGTTCGCCAGCACGGACAAGGGCGTCTTCATCTTTGCTAACGGTGAGCCGCTGCCTTATCTGGCTTGGGATGGCGACTCGCTGGCCAACCTGGGCACCGTAGCGGGTATCGCCAACCTACCCTATGGCAACCTGATCAGCAAGCTGGTGCCGATCGTGCAGCGCACCGGACTCAACATTGTCATGCGCTTCCCCATGCAGGCGGACGCCGCCCCAATTGCAGTCCGTGATCCCAGTGTCGCGCCTGAGGCGATGGCGCCGGTCACGGAAGAAACTGCGCCGTCCTTCGTCACCCGCATCGACGTCAACTACGACGCCAACGGTGTCCCCACCATCGCCGGTATCAGCAGCCGTGATCTGGCAGAAGCGGGTGTATTCCTGCCCATCGAGCTGACGCCTGATCTGCTGGCCCAACTCAAGGGCAACGGCGTCCAAGAAATCCGTTTCGTCACCGGCCCCAACGGCGTTTCCATCACTGTCAACGGCGAGGCTCTGCCGCAGATCGCCTGGAATAGCGCTCTGCTGACCAACGGCGCCGACCTGTACGCCCAAATGAACCCGGACAGCCCGTACATTGCCCTGGCCAAGCTGCTGCTGCCGGAGATGTCCAACCTGGACATCGACCTGCGCATGACCTTGGAATAACAGGGCTAACGTCCCTGTTAGAAGGAGTGAGGATCGTGAAAAGTCGCTATCAGGGGCTGCGCGGTTTTGGAACGTTAGCTCTGATCATCGCCTGGATCCTGTTGATCCTGGGCATCCTGGCCGGCATCGGCGCCTGGCTGGGCATCAATTCGCTGGCCACCGCCTTGGACCTGTCAAACGTGGGCTGGTCGATCTTTGCGGCTATCCCTGGGGTGCTGTTCGGCCTCCTGGGCTTCATCCAGTTCTACATCATCGGCAAGGTTTTGCACCTGCTGGTAGACCTGGACAACACGACGCTGAACGTGCAGGAAAAAGTCCAATCGCCAGCAGCGTCGGCTGCTTCTGGGGATGCAGGCGCCGAGATCTCGGGCGAACTGAAGCGCCAGGCCAAGCTAATCGCTTCTAACCTGGAGGCGACCCAGAGCCTGCAACAGCAAATCGGCTCGTTGCAAGCCAGGGCTGTCGGGCTACCTGCGCCGACAGCGGCTTCCGTCAAGACCGTGGTCGAAGAAACTGTCAGCGAAGCGGCCGAATAGATCAGCACATGCCGCCACAGGCAAGTTCGCAGCGGATTCGGTGTGCAACCGGACGCCTGTCTGGCGACCCCCGCTGGTTCTATAACTTTCTACCGCCAACGTAGTTACCCGGCGAGGCTCTATTCACTTCCGGAATAGGGCCTCGCTTTTTCGTTCGATGACTTGCGCAATCGATCCCAATCTGGTAGAATGCGGCTAACGTAACCGGTCCAGATGGTCCGATCGTGCTCAGTTCATCACTCACGAGGAAGCTATGCTCAAACTCAACGGCAAACAATGGGCGCTCATTGCGGGATGCTTTGCCATCGCCGCCGTCGTCAACTACTTCGTCTGGCTTTTTGCCATGGGCAAGCCCGGCCAGATCGGCCCTGTCTATCACCTCCTGGCCACTCTCAGTCTGGCCTGCGCGTTCATCATTATCGGTGACCGGATTGCCAAGACAAACATCTACAAATAGGCGTGCATGGCGCTTGGTCAGTTTGGGCGCCATGCGCTGGCGCGGATAACGAGGCGCCATCCCCATGTCAGCTTTGACTCCACTGGCCTTGCTGGCCTATCTGCTCATGTTCGTGGGCTTGATTGGCAGCGTGCTGCCGCTCGTGCCTGGTCCGATTTTCATCTGGTTGGGTGCGTTGCTGTGGGCCGCCAACGATGGCTTTCAGGCCATTGGCTGGCCCACGCTGCTTTTCCTGGGGGCGCTGACCATTCTGGCCTGGTCCAGTGACCTGCTGCTGACGGCGCTATTCAGCCGGCGGAACGGAGCCAGTTGGAAGGCCATCCTGGGCGCCATCCTGGGCGGATTCGTAGGCGGCATCTTTTTCGGCGGATGGATTCCGGTTGTTGGCACGCTGGTAGCCACGGTGGTAGGGGCGGTCGCCGGCATGGTGCTCATGGAAACCATCGACAAGCGCGACCTGCGGGTGGCCGTCCACGCAACGCGGGGCTACGTGGTGGGTGTGTTGGCCTCCAGTGCCTTGGAAGCCGCACTGGCGCTGGTGATGATCCTGATCTTCTTCTGGCAGGCGTTTCTGTAATCAGACCCTCCCGATCGACCGAAAAGCACGACAACAAAGACAGTGGCTGCTTCAGCGTCATTGCTGAAGCAGCCACCGTCTTTGTCTGCCTGTACCCCCAGCTGGACTCGAACCAGCGCACCCGGCTCCGGAGGCCGGCGCTCTATCCTCTGAGCTATGGGGGCAAGTACGGCCAGAGTGTACCACAACTCCCGCTGGCTGGCAAGCTGGCGAGTTTTGCTGACGACATGAAAGCGGTTATAATAGCGAAAATCGCCGCCAGACCGAGCCACTCATCAGCGCCTCCTATGAAATCAACATCGAACACCGCGACTGCCTTGCTTTGGGCCTTGTCCATCCTACTGATTCTGGCTGGCGCCAGCCTGGCCCTGGTAGGTTGGCAGCAGAATGGGGTGTCGGGACAAGGCAACCCGGCCTTCGTGCCGGGACTTGTCGCCCAAGCGCTTGACCCCACCCCGGAGAGCACGCCCGGCCTCAGTCCGCTGGCAACGCCCACCGATCCCGCTCGACCCACGCCGGGCAGC
>JBAQCH010000300.1:0-27852 GCA_049294015.1 Anaerolineae bacterium | reverse complement strand
ACTGGCAGGTCAGTCAGGCGTCTGCGCCCTTGGCCCTGTGGCAGCCACTAAACTATCCTGGCGCTTTGTCAACCGTGATTTGCGGAGTTCGCACGCCCACGTGCGAACCCGGCGTCTGGGGACGCCTCCTCCTCAGAAGAACGTTTACGCAGCATTAGCGATAGCGCTGGTCCAGGCGCTCCAGCGCGCTTGTGGCCTCAGCACGGACGTCAGGATCAGCATCGCGCACGGAGATCGTGACCAGCGCAGGCCGCACGCGCGACGAGTCGATCTCGGAGAGCGCCCAAACGGCCGATTGGCGCACGCTGGGAGCAGGGTCCTGCTGTGCGGCGCGCAGCAGTCCATTCAGCGCTGCCTGGGAGCCCAGATAACCCAACAGATCGGCAGCGTGGCGGCGAGATGGAATGCGCGGCGCGCCCAGCGTGTCGATCAAGATACCAACCGCCTGTTCACCCCCATAAAGCAGGCCGATCTGCGCGGCGTTGCGGCGAGCGGTCAACGGATCGTCCGCCAGAGCGCCGGCCAATGTTTGGACAGCCTGCTGCGTGCCGATGCCGCCCAGAGCCGTGGCAGCCAGACGTGGGGTGTCAGAGGTGCGGAAGATTTCGATCAAACGCGGCACAGCGGCGGCCGTGCCTGACTGCGCCAGTTGCTGGGCGGCGCGTTCGGCTGCCAGCAGATCGTCGCCGGCCAGCACGTCCAGCAACTTGTCGATATCCGGGGTCGGAGTCGCGCTCTGGCCGGCCGCGGGCCAAGCCGGCAGCGCTGCCAGAATCAGCCAGGCAAGGCAAAAAACGGCGATGGCGCGCAGGAGGGAAGGGACGTGTATCATGCCGGCTATTATAGCCCAAGTCCAAGTGTAGTGAGAAATAGCCGCCTGTGCAGACAGGATAAAAAAGTATGTGCGCTCCGGTCAGCCCGTCCGGAGCGCACATGGGGAGAGGAGGGGAAGGAAATACAACGCAAGACACCCAATAGACGAGGGGTTCCGGTGAAAGGTTCCCGCATCGTTGACAAATATCCACGGATTGGTTAAGATGGGGCAACCAATCGACCCGTCGGTGTGAGCATGTTGATTGAGTAGGCCGCCGTACACCTGCACTGCGCGCAGGCGCAAGTGTCGAAATCAACGTGCTCACACCGACAGCGCCTCATTCAACAATCGGCCCATGCAAACCCTTCAGCTTCGCCAGCGCGATTACCTGCTGCGCATCAGCCGGGCCATGACCTCGCGGCTGGACCTGCCCTCGCTCTTGCGCTTGATCCTCAACAGCGCCGTGGAGATGGTGGGCGGCGAGGTCGGCCTGCTGGTGTTGCGCCAAAGCGATGGGCGGCTGGCGCCCCAGGCCATCTATGGCCTGCCGCCGGCCAAGGCTGCTCAGGTCGCCTCGCTGCTGCGCGAGGGCGGCGACCTGGCCGGCTTGGGCGACGGTAGTTGGAGCCTGCCTGAGCTATCGATGACCCTGCTGTCGGCGGCTGCGGGCATCCCGCTGCGCCAGGTGGTGCGGATGCCGCTGCGCATCGAGGACGAGTTGGTCGGCGCCATCTACGTTTTCCGCAGCGGCGGCGCAGCCTTCGGCGTCAACGAGCGGCAGGTCTTGCAGAGCTTCGCCGACCAGGCGGCGATTGCCGTGCGCAATGCCCGCCTCTATGAGCAGGTCACGGCTGAGAAACGTCGCCTGGACGCCATCATCGAGAACAGCGCCAACGGCGTGATGATCCTTTCCCCTGATCGCCGCGTTCAAGTGATGAACCGGGCCCTGTCGGCGCTGACCGGCTGGCCGGCTGAGGAGGCCAATGGCGAGCCGTGCTGGAAGGTCATGCCGCTGGAAAGCGCCGTGGGACCCAACCTGTGCGCGGCCGAGGGACTGCCTGCCCTGCCTGGTCAGATCGACCCAGCCGCGCCGCCCCAGGCTGACGCCTCCCTCTACGTCGAGGGCGACCTGCTCCGGCCGGGCGGCTCGCGGCTGACATTGGGCGTGACCTACACGCCGTTGTATGACGCTGAAGGCCGGTTGCTCAACATTATCGTCAACGTGGTGGACATTACCCGCTTCCGCGAGGCTGAGCAGATGAAGTCGACCTTCGTCAGCGTGATCTCGCATGAGCTAAAGACGCCGGTGGCGTTGATCAAGGGCTACTCGGGCACATTGCGCCGGCCCGACGCAGCCTGGGATACGGAAACGCTGGCCGATGGCCTGGCCGTGATCGAGGAGGAAGCTGACCGGCTGAACGCGCTAATCGACAACTTGCTGGATGCCAGCCGCATCCAGGCCGGCGTCTTCAAGCTGGAGTTGAACGATGTGGACCTGGCGCGGCTGGCCAGGAAGGTCGTGGAGCGCTTTCGCTTGCAGACCGGCAGCCATCAGTTCGAGTTGGACTTTCCCGACGACCTGCCGTCGGTGCTGGCCGACGAGGCGCGTATCCGCCAGGTGCTGGACAACCTGGTCAGCAATGCTATCAAGTACTCGCCGCAGGGCGGTTCGATCCGCATCGGCGCCTGGCGCGAAGAGCCAACGGTCACGGTCTATGTGGCTGACCAGGGCATCGGCATCCCGGCTGACGGGCAAGGCCGGCTCTTCGACAGCTTCTACCGCGTCGACTCTGGTCTGCGTCGTCAGACCAAAGGCACTGGTCTGGGCCTCTACTTGTGCAAAGCCATTGTCGAGGCTCACGGCGGCCGCATCTGGCTGCGCAGCGAGGCGGGCCGGGGATCGACGTTCTTTTTTGTGCTGCCGGCTGTGGTTGAGGAATAGTGTCAGGTGTCAAGTGCCGGAGTGTCAAGTGCCGGAGTGTCAAGTGCCGGAGTGTCAAGTGTCAGAGTGTCAAGTATCAGAGTGTCAAGTGTCAGAGTGTCAAGTGCCGGAGTGTCAAGTGTCAGAGTGCCAAGTGTCAGAGTGTCGTGTGAAATCGGTGATTGACTGGTAGTGATCAAATTTGTAAACTAAGGAGGGTGAAGATGGCGTTGATTCAAAGGTTTGAGGATATTCGGGGTTGGCAGGAGGCTCGGAAGCTAACCCAGGATATGTATCGCATCAGCAGTGCCGGTCAGTTCTCCAGAGACTATGGGCTGCGCGATCAGATTCGCAGGGCTGCGGTGTCGGCGATGACCAATGTCGCTGAAGGCTTTGACTGCGACTCGAAGCTGGAGTTTGCCCGCTTTCTCGGTATTGCCCGTCGTTCTGCCGTAGAAGTCCAATCGTTGCTATATGTCGCGTTGGACGTTGGTTACATCAACCAAGCTGAGTTCCAACAGTACTACGCCCAGGCCGCCACAGCCAAAGGCTTCATCGGCGCACTCAAGCATTCACTCCGGACCAAGCCCACACGGACTATCACCAATCAACGCCACCTGACACCTGACACCTGACACCCGACACCTTCCTATGACCAAACACATCCTGATCGTCGACGACGAGCCGCGCATGCGGCGCTTTGTGCGCATGAACCTGGAGCTGGAAGGCTTTCAGGTCAGCGAAGCCAGCGACGGGCTGGAAGCCATCCGCAAGGTGCGGGATGAGATGCCTGCCCTGGTCGTGCTGGACGTGGAGATGCCGCACCTGGATGGCTTCGAGACGCTGGCCGAGATTCGCCGCACCTTCCCCGTGCCGGTGATCATGCTGACCGTGCGCGGGGAGGAGGAGGAGCGCATCAAGGGCTTGGACCTGGGCGCGGACGACTACGTGACCAAGCCCTTCAGCGCGCGCGAGCTGGTCAGCCGCATCAACGCGGTGCTGCGCCGCGTCCAGCTCAGCGCGCCGGCCGAGCGCAGCAGCCGCATCGACGTGGACGAGCGCTTGAGCGTGGACTTCGACCGGCGTGAAGTGCTGGTCAACGGCGAGCCAGTCAAGATGCGGCCAACCGAGTATCGTTTGTTACACTATTTCGTGCAGAACCCCGGCCGCCTGCTGAGCCGTGAGCAGTTGCTGTCCAGCGTCTGGGGGCCTGAGTATGTAGACGACACCCAGATCCTGCGTCTTTACGTCACCTACTTGCGCCAAAAGATCGAGCCTGACCCCTCCAACCCCCGCTACATCTTCAACGAACGCGGGGTGGGCTATCGCTTCGTGGACTTCAAGCGCTGACAGGCCGCCAGGCATCTTGCAGCCCTTGCCTCGCTACAGCCCGTGTGGTAGAATGGCAGGCAACGGTCGGGCTGCGCCCCGACCGGCCTATTGTCCATGAACGACCTGCTCCGCTCTCCCCTTGGGCCCGCCATCGTCTTACTGTTCGCCAGCGCTCTGCTGCGCGCGGTTGCCAGCCCGCGCCGGGCGCTGGCCGTGTTGACGCTCGCGCCGTTGGTTGCCAGCTTTGTGCTGCTGATGATCCTGCGCAGCAGCGGAGTGGCCGTGCGCGAGCTGATCTGGTGGCCGTTGGTCACGCCGCCCCTGCGCGTGCTGTGGGCGCTGGACGGCTGGAACTGGCTGGCGCTGGCCTTGCTGCTCTTCGTCGGCGGCACGGCGGTCTTGCTGACCTGGCAGTCGCCGGGCAAGCGCTCCGGCGCTTATCATGGCATGAGTTTTGCGCTGTTAGGCGCGGCGGCATTGACCCTGGTCTCCGACAACCTCCTGGCTCTCAGCGGCGCGTGGGTGGCCACCGATATCCTGCTGGTGGCGCGCGCGCGCGGCAGCCGCGCCAAGGGCAATACGGCGCCGGTCTGGTTGGAGGTCGCCGGCAGTCTGTTGATGCTGATGGCCATAGGCATCACCAGCATCAGCGCCGCCACCGCCTCGCTGGCCACTGCCCGTCTGCCGGCCGAGGCAATCGCGCTGTTGCTGGTGGTCGCTGCCCTGCGTATGGCCGCTTACCCGCTGCACCTGTGGCTGGCGCCGTCCGGCTCCGGCCGCGACCGCGGCACGCAGCTTCTCCTCAACGGCCTCGCGCTGGTGACGGGCGCCTGGTTGCTGGGCCGCGTCTTTGTTCTCGGCGCAGGCGCCTGGTTCTCCAACCCGCTCTGGCTGCCGCTTCTGGTTTTTCTCACCTTGCTCGCGGGCCTGGCCGCCTGGACCAGCCGCGAACGCGACCGGCTGGCCTTGCTCAGCAGCGGGCGCGCGACCTGGCTGTGGGTGATGGTTGCGCTGGCGCCGGCTGCCAGCGCGCGCGATACGTTGGGCTGGGCGATGACCGGCGTTGTTCTTGGCCTCGCGCTGCTGGCCGTCGGCCAGGCCATCAACGAGGAGTGGCGCTGGCGTGTGCCCATGGCGCTGGCAGCGCTGACCCTGGCAGGTCTGCCGCTCACCGCAGGCATGCCTGCCCGCGCGTTGATCCAAACGCCGCACCAGGCCCTGCTGCTGCTGTTGGCGGTGGCCGATGGCCTGGCTGTAGCCACGGCGCTGGCAAGCTGGAAAACCACGCCACAGCCCCCGTTGGCGCCCTCTGCGCCAGTCGACCGGCCCACCAGCCCGCAGGGGGGCCCACCCATCAACTGGCCGGTGGTGCGGCTGTTGATCGCGTTGGGGCTGGTGGTGGTGCCCAACCTGCTGTGGGGTCTCCAGCCGGCGCGCCTGGCCGTGCAGGCCAACTTCGGCAGCGTCCTGTCGCTGGGCGCTCTGCTCAGGCAATTGGGGCTGCTACACCTTCTGGCCATCGTCGCCGCCCTGCTCCTGGGCGTCGGCTTCTACCAACTGGCCCAACAGCCCGACTCGTTGTTCGAAAAATGGCAGAAGCGTCTGGCCGCAGCCGCCGGGCTGGGCTGGATTCTGGCTGGACTGGGCTGGCTGCTGCAATGGATCGAGCTGGGCTGGCGCAACGCGCTGCTGGTCGTCGAGGGCGAGGGCTACCTCGGCTGGGTCGTATTGGCGCTGCTGCTGGCTGTCCTGGTCGTGCAACTGTAGTCTGACGCCGCCTGGAATTCCTGTGATGCAACCGCTTCCCCCTTTCCCTAGCCTAGAGACGTTGTTTCAGCAAACCGATCGGCTGGCCGGCACTCCTTTGCTGTTGGCCCTCAGTCTGAGCGTGATTGTTCTGGTCGCTGCGCGCGACTGGCGTTTGGTGCTGGCCATGTTGATGGTCGTCTACGCCGGCCTGGCCGTGCTGACCGCCAGCCTGCTGCCGCCCCAATGGGCCCTGTTGCGCGTCGTAGTCGGCGGCCTGGCAGCCGTCATCTGGTATATCTCCGCCCAGCAGGCCGGCTGGGGCGGCAGCTTCCTGCCCTTCCAGCACAGCCAGGGAGTGGAAGCTCGCCCGCTGGCGTCCACCACCCTCTTTCGTACTCTGATCGTCCTGGCCCTGGCTGTGCTGATCCTGACCCTGCGTCCCCGGCTGCCCCTGCCGGCGCTGCCGACTGATGTGCGCTTTGTGGTTATCTGGCTGGGAGCCTTTGGGCTGCTGGCGCTTGCCCTGGGGGATGAAGCCTTGCAGGCTGGCGTGGCTTTGCTGCTCTGGCTGGCAGCCACGCAGTTGATGCTCGCGGCCCTGCAGCAGGACGCCTGGCTGATCTGGTTGCTCAGCTCGGTCGAGCTGCTGGTGGCCCTGGCCACCGGTTACTTGATGATCGCGCGCGGCCCGCTTTGGAGCAACGAGCAAGGGGGCAGCGACTGATGTCCGGCGTCGTGGTGGTGCTGACCCTGCCCCTGCTGGCTGCGCTGTTGGTTTACCTGTTGCGCCGCTGGCCGCTGCCCTCCAGCGCACTGGCCGGCGCGGCCGCGCTGGCCTTGGGCTTGCTGTTGTGGCGCTGGCCCAACGGCGAGGCCGTATTGTTTCTCGGCCGGGTTGTGCGGGTCAACGCGCCGGTGGTGTTGCTGGGCCAAAGCTTCGCCATGCAGCCCACGGCTCAATGGGTGCTGGGCTGGCTGGCTTTAGCGCTGGCTGCCGCCTATCTGGGCGCCTGGCGCGTGTCCCAAGGCCGCACCTTTTTCCCCTTCGGCCTGGTCTTGTTCAGCCTCTTCGGCGCGGTGTTGACCATTCAACCGGCCTGGCTGGCGCCGATCCTGCTGGTCGCAGTCGTGTCCGTGGCCGCCTTCGTAGTCCAGGCCGGCCGCCAGGGCAGCACGCGTGGCGCAGTGCGCGCGCTGTGGCTGCCGGTGTTGGCCATCCCCCTCTTTCTGGCCGCGGCGTGGTACGTGGACCAGGCGCCGCTGGACCCGGAAAGCGGCCAGGCGCTGCAACTGGCCGGACAACTGGCCAGCATCGGCTTGCTGCTGCTGCTGGCGCCTTGGCCGCTGCATGGTCCAGCCGTCAGCCTGGGGGAGGAAGCGCCTCCGCTGGTGGCAGCTTGGCTGCTGACCGCCTTGGCGGCAACGGCGATCACCCTGCTGCAAGGGCTGCTGGTGCAATACCAGTGGCTGCAAGGCGCCACGCTCTTTTACGCCTTGCCAACACTGCGATTGGGCGAGCTGCTGCTGTACGGCGGCATGGTCACCTGTCTGTGGGCCGGGCTGGCGGGCGGGGTGCAGGCCAACATCAGCCGGCTGTGGAGCTACGCGGCCCTCTTTACCTACGGCGCCGTGCTGATTTCGGTTGGCCTGGGCGCGCGCGGGTCGTGGGCCCTGGTCTGGCTGCTGTTGATCGCGCGCGGCGTGGCGATGCTGGTCTCGGCCTACGGGTTGGCCGTCATTCGCCAGCGCGCTGGCAGCCAGACCGACTTCGCCCACATTCAGGGCCTGGGCACGCGCCTGCCCTGGACAGCGGCGGCCTTTTTGCTGGGCGTGTTGAGCCTGGCCGGGATGCCCTTGACGGCTGGTTTTGCCGGCCAGTGGGCGCTGATGCAGGCGCTGGGCAGCCAGGACTGGCTGCAGGCGGTCGTCGTGCTGGCCGGCGCGCTCGGCCTGGCCCTTGGCCTGATTCGCAGCCTGAGCGCGCTGCTGGGGCCGTTGAACAACCTGCTGTTGGAGCGAGAAGAGCGCATCATGATTGCGCTGGCCGCGTTGGGGCTGGCGGCCGTCCTGCTGCCGGCCCTTTATCCAGAGCTCTGGCTCACCCCCCTCAGCGCCGCGGTGGCGGCCTTCGCCGGTGTGCCGGGGGGACCGTAGCCGTCAGCGGTAGGGCATCTCACCATTTGCTGCCAGCCTTCGGCGCTGCACCAAGTCTGATAGCTTTTGGAAGCGACGATCTGCTATAGTGTGCATCGTAACAAAAGCCGCGAAGCCATGCCGCGCTCCCACACCCTTGAGGCCGTGGGACGTTTTTGTGTGACAACAGAACCATGAGCGAAAGACCCACATCCCGCTTGAGCGGTTTCTACAACCAGACGCTTCGTGAGCGATTGGCCACGGTGGCGGCATGGGCTGAGCTGAGTGACGCCGATCTGGCTGCCCTGCGCGCGGGCCTCAGCGTCGAACAGGCCGATCGCATGGTAGAGAACGCGCTGGGACTGTTTGCCCTGCCGCTGGGGCTGGGCGCCAACTTCCTGGTCAACGGCCGCAACTACCTGGTACCGATGGTCGTCGAGGAGCCCTCGGTGATCGCAGCCGTCAGCAACGCGGCCCGCCTGGCGCGGGCCGGCGGCGGCTTCGCGGCTGGCAGCAGCGAGCCGGTCATGATCGGCCAAGTGCAGTTGCTGGATGTGCCCGACCCGGAGCGGGCCGCGCAGGCTGTGCTGGCCGCACAACAGCAACTGGCCGCGTTGATCGACCCGCTGCATCCCTCGATCCTGCGGGCTGGCGGCGGTCTGCGCGGCGTCGAGGTGCGCCAGTTGCCTGACACCCCGGTGGGACCGATGACCATCGTACATCTGCTGCTGGACTGCCGCGACGCGATGGGCGCCAATGCGGTCAACAGCGCGGCCGAGGTCGCCGCTCCGCTGCTAGAATCGCTCACAGGCGGGCGGGCCAGGCTGCGCATCTTGAGCAATCTGAGCGATCGCCGCCTGGCCTGGGCCACGTGCCGGATTCCCGTGAGCGTTTTTGCCGGCGGCGATCTGGAGGCTGTCGAGGTGGCGCGCGGCGTCGCAGAAGCCAACGCCTTCGCCTGGGCTGACCCCTACCGCGCCGCCACCCACAACAAGGGCATCATGAACGGCATCGATCCGGTCGCCATCGCCACCGGCAACGACTGGCGCGCGCTGGAGGCCGGCGCCCACGCCTATGCCGCGCGCGATGGCCAGTACCGCGCCCTGACCGACTGGCGGGTAGTCACAGATGGGGACGAGCCGGCATTGGCTGGGCGCATTGAGCTGCCTTTGGCGGTGGGTATCGTGGGCGGCGCGACCAGAGTCCACCCCGCAGCCCAGGTGGCGCTCAAGATCCTGGGCGTAGCCTCGGCGCGCGAGCTGGCCGAGCTGATGGCGGCTGTGGGGTTGGCGCAGAACCTGTCAGCCCTGCGGGCGCTGGCGACTGAGGGTATCCAAAGCGGCCACATGGCGCTGCACGCCCGCCACGTGGCGTTGGCCGCCGGCGCGCCGGACGAGTTGGTCGAGCAGGTGGCTGCTCGGCTGCGCGCCGAGGGACAGATCCGTGCAGCGCGTGCGGCCGAGATTGTGGCTGAACTTACCGGCAACTAGCTGCTCGGGCCGGTCTTTGCACAGCACCCCGGAGTGGGCCGACCGAGCCCGGTAGCCGCTTGGGCCGGTCTTTGCACAGCACCCCGGAGTGGGCCGACCGAGCCCGCCCGCTTCTATTGACATCTGCGCGCTCACGCGCATGGACGGCTACCAGCCGATTGGAGTTAGCAATTCATGACCGAAGTCAAAGATAGCGTTTTGCTGCGCCCGAACCGGCCCGTGGGCATCGCCGGCTATGGCGCTTACGTGCCCATCTATCGCCTGCCGGCGCGCGAGGTGGCCCGCGTCTGGAGCGGCCGCGACGCCGAGCTGCCCATCAAAGAGAAGGCGGTGGCCGGCCTGGACGAGGACACGGCCAGCATGTCCATCGAGGCCGCGCGCAACGCGCTGGCGCGCGCCCAGATCGACCCCAAGCGCATTCGCGCCGTCTGGGTGGGCAGCGAGTCGCATCCTTACGCGGTCAAGCCCACCTCCACCATCGTGGCTGAGGCGTTGGACATCGTGCCGCTAACCCAGGCAGCCGACTGGGAGTTTGCCTGCAAGGCCGGCACCGAGGCCATGCAGGCCGCGCTTGCCTTCGTCGGCTCTGGCATGGCGCCCTACGCGCTGAGCATCGGCATGGACACGGCGCAGGGCCGGCCGGGCGATGCGCTGGAGTACACGGCCGCGGCCGGCGGCGCAGCCATTCTGATCGGCCCGGCCGAAGAAAGCCTGGCTGTCGTCGAGGCGTCGGTTTCCTATGTGACCGACACGCCCGACTTTTGGCGTCGCGCGCACGCGCACTATCCCAGCCACGGCCAGCGCTTCACCGGCGAGCCGGCCTACTTCCATCATGTCACCAACGCGGCGCAGATTATGCTGGAGGAGCTGGGCAGGAAGCCAGCCGACTATCGCTACGTGGTACTGCACCAGCCCAACGTCAAGTTCCCCCAGCGTGCGGCCAAGCTGCTGGGCTTCAAGCCGGAGCAATACCAGGCTGGCCTGCTGGTGGGCCGCATCGGCAACACCTACGCCGGCTCCTCGCTGGTTGGCATGACGGCCGTGTTGGACGAGGCGCGGCCCGGCGACCGGGTGCTGGTGGTTTCCTTCGGCTCTGGCGCGGGCAGCGACGCGTTCTCGCTGGAAGTGACCGAGCGCATCGAAGCCGCCCGCAACCGTGCGCCCCAGACCCTGGACTACATCGCCCGCCGCGTCGAGATCGACTACGCGACCTATGCCCGCATGCGGGGCAAGTTGTTGATGAAGTAGGTTGGTGGTTGGTAGATTGGTAGACTGGTAAGGTGGTAGATTGGTAGGCCGGTAGAAACATCGAGCAGGTGGCCAGACAGGATCATGCGCGACGTATCCGACCAATTTACCAATCTACCAATCTACCCCTCTACCGATGCACCCACTCGAGGAACAAAACTCCATGAGACCTGTATACATCGCTGGCATTGGCCAGACGCCTGTGGGCGAGCAGTGGGAGCGGTCGCTGCGGCACATTGCGCATGATGCGATCATCCCTGCGCTGCGCGACGCCGCGATCGAACGCGCGGATGCGCTGTACGTCGGCAACATGCTGTCGGGCGTGCTGGTGGGCCAGGAGCACCTGGGCGCGCTGGTAGCCGACTTTGTGGGGCTGCGCGGCATCGAGGCCTACAAGGTCGAAGCGGCCTGTGGGTCGGGCGCGGCCGCGCTGCGCACCGGCTACATGGCTGTGGCCGGCGGCTTGCACGACGTAGTCATCGTGGCTGGGGTCGAGAAGATGACCGACACCATCGGCCGTGAGACCACGGCCGGGCTGGCCATGGCGGCGGATCAAGAGTACGAAGCGGCTGAAGGCGTCTCCTTTGTGGCGCTCAATGCGCTGCTGATGCGCCGTTACATGCACGAATACGACATTCCCCACGGCGCGTTCGGCTATTTTGCCGTCAACGCCCATCAGAATGCAGCCGGCAACCCCAACGCGATGTTTCCTAGCCCGATCACGCTGGAGGGCTATCGCAAGGCGACCATGATTGCCGACCCGATCAATCTGATGGACAGCTCGCCCATCTGCGACGGAGCGGCTGCCTTGGTGCTGGTGTCGGAGGACTATGCGCGGGCGTTGCACAACGGCCGCCGGCCCGTGCGCGTAGCCGCCTCGGCCGTGGCCACCGACAGCCTGGCCGTCCACGACCGGCGCGACCCGCTGTGGCTGGAGGCGGCGCAAATCAGCAGCCGCAAGGCCTTCCAGCAGGCGGGCCTGTCCAAGGACGACATCGACCTGTTCGAGCTGCATGACGCGTTCACCATCATGGCCGCGCTGTCGCTGGAGGCCAATGGCTTTGCGGAGCGGGGTCGCGGCGTGCGCCTGGCCGAGGAAGGGGAAATCACCATCGAAGGGCGTGTGCCCATAGCCACGATGGGGGGACTCAAGGCGCGCGGCCATCCCGTGGGCGCCACTGGGGTCTACCAGGTGGTGGAGGCCACGTTGCAGCTACAAGGGCTGGCCGGGCCGAACCAGGTGCAGGATGCCAACATTGCCATGACGCAGAACATCGGCGGCAGCGGAGCGACGATCCTGACCCATATTCTGGTCGGTGAATAGACTACAGTCTGGCGTTTGGTGGTCCCGCAGGCGGCTTTCTACAGCCAAGAACGGTGATTTGATATCCAAAATCGACTGTCAAAAGCTATCATGGTGCGATCTGGCGCTGCCAGTGTGGCAGCTCGGTAGCTTTTGGCGCAGGAACTGTGATAAAATCCGCAGCGTAGATAACGAGATTTCGTTCCTGTTGCTGCCGGAACAGCAACGAAACTTCAGGCGCCGTGAACTTACCGGCTATGCGCAGGCTGGCCGGCTGCACGCAGGGTTATAGACTCAGTAACGCGTAAACGAAGTAACTGCTCATAGGCGCCCGGCACTTTTGAGCGCCGCGCACCTCAATACTTCGCAGCGTACTCAGCGCCTTTGATAGATAAAAAACCAGAAGGAGCTTACGATTATGTCTGTTGCAAGAAGCTGGCGAACCCGCAAACAACGCTACGCCCTGGTGGGCGAGCGCTGCGACTATTGCCACAACGCGATCTTCCCGCCGCGCGATGTCTGCCCTCACTGCGCCGAGCCTGCCCAGAAGGAATTCGCCCTGAGCGGCCGCGGCACGGTCTATTCCTATACGACAGTGTTCGACCCGCCCACGGGCTTCGAGGCCTTTGCGCCCTACCCGGTGGCGTTGGTCAAGCTGGATGAAGGCCCGATGGTAACGGCCCAGCTTACCGACGTCATGCCCGACCAGGTCAAGATCGGCATGCCGGTGGAGATGGTGACGCGCAAGCTGAACGAGCAGGGCGATGAGGGGATCATCGTCTACAGCTACAAGTTCCGCCCGCAGTTGCAGCGGCAAGCCATGGCGGCGTAAGAGGCCGTCCCCTCAACAGTGTTTCCCAGGGCAGCGCAGCCAGTGCGCTGCCCTTTTTCTTAGTACCTGACCTGGAAATAGCCGTTCGGGCTGGTCTCCGACCGAGCCCGCCGTTTTCATCAACGGTTGTGTGCCCAGCGCATGGGTGGCTGACCAGAAACAGCATGGCGAGCGGGCTCGGTCGGAGACCGCCCGATCGGTGGATGGTAACTCTCTAAACAAAGGCGCTTCGTGACTGCCGCAGACCCACCAGCGCCCGGCTGCATTGGTCCACTGGAGTAGCGTTTGCGCTAATTCGGACAGTTGCGCTATAATTATGCTCCGTTGTGGCTGGTCAACGACTGGCGTTTGGCGCAATCTATGATTCCACCAGCATCTTGAGTCTTCACAAAGACGTTGGGGCACGTACAGTAACCCGCAGCTTCTCCGGCTGCTGAGCAAGAATAGTGGTCTCTATGACCAACCTGCGATCGCTTGCGCTAGACGAACTGATTCAGTGTTGTCACTCCACGACTGTGACTTACCTGCGCACGCGCCAGGCCGGTGATGACAGCTACTGCCTGGAGCTGTTTCGCCGCGCCGTCCAGGATCATGACGAGACCGCCTGGGCCTTCATCTACACCGCCTACAGCACGGAGGAATTTCTCGGCGAGCATTACATCCTCAAATGGGTGCGAAGCTGGCTGCACGGCCGTCACGGCGCGGTGATCCGCAGCGCTTTTACCGAGGAGGAGATCGTTCAGGAGATATGGCTGCGCTTTGCCAACTCCGAGGCGGCCAGAACCTTCAACTTCGAGACCATGAGCCAATTGATGAGCTATCTGCGCCGCATGGTCAACAACTTCATCATGGATACGGCCCGGCGGCGAGTGCCTAAGATCATCGAGCCTTCGACAGACCAGGAAGCCGCTCACCTGGAGCAGAGAATCCGCACGGTGCCGGACCTACGCTCCCAGAGCGTTGACATGGCGATGGCAGAAGACGAGTCGCTGGAGGGCCTGCTGCGGGAGATCGGGGATCAGATCATTACCAATGAAAGCGAGTGGCTGGTCTTTCGCGGCTATTTTCTGGAACGCTTGCCGCCCCGCAAACTGTATGGGATCTATCCCGACAGATTCAGCCCAGGCGAGGTCGAGGTCATTCGGACGCGACTGGTCCGACGCTTGCGCAAGTCCCCTTTCATCTTGAATCGTTACATCCAGCTTGTGGTGCTTGCTGACGATGAGCGGCTTGGTCTCGTGCTCCAGCATGCGATTCTCGATGGGTGGACTGATGACCAGTTGCTACAGCGTTACCCTGCGTTCTTTCCCACCCTGACCGATCTGTTGGCGGCCAAGGTGCAGATCGTCGAAGCGCTACACAGCAATCCCATGCTGCAACAGCTTCTCCACATTTGATCTCGATTGTGTCCCCCCTGATTGATTTCGGCGAGCATATCGGTGGGGAAGCGGTTGAACCCGTGGCGCACAACCCGTGAGTCATGAAAGTCGCCTGCAAAGCCTCGTGATACGTGACACAATTCCGTGCTTTTTTCGTATAAGTTTGGTGAAGAGGCATGACAATTAGATGACAACCGCGGCATCAACCTCATGGCACGCTCCCAATCAGCGCCTGATTCTATACGCTCTCGGCCAGAGCGATGCTGAGCTGGCCGCGCACCTGAAAGCGTGCGCTGCCTGCCGCGCGCAGGCCGACTCTTTCGGCGCTGTACTGGCCGCAGCCCGCGAGACGCTGCAAGTGGGATCCAGCCGTGTCAACCTGGTCTCCTGTAGCAACGAATGGCTGCTGGAGAGCGCAGAGTGCCGCATTGGCGACTCGCCCCACACGCTCCTGGTGGCGTTGAGCGCGGTCGACAACGAGCTGCATGGCCGCTTGTCGGTCGATGAGACCTGCACGTGCTGGCATGATGCGCCCGTGCGCCTGTTTGGCCCCCATGGATTGGTTGCCAGCGGCCGCGTCGACGCCGACGGCGCTTTTCAGTTCCACATGCCTGACGGCGGCGCTCGTTACAGCCTGGGTCTGGTGCTCACCCGCCATAACACACCGGAGCTGCAAATCATCGGCAGCTTCCAGGTCTGAAAACGCCAACGGACCGGCGCTCGCCTGAGCAGCCGGTCCGTTGGCATTCTTAGGTTAGGGGGACCCATCACTCGATGAAGATCTCCACCAGCTCGCCGTCTTCTTTGTCTTGCACTTCGACCAGCTTGCCGGTCGCCCCAGACTTAACCAACTCCGAGAGTTGAGCCAGGTCAAACCCTTCCATCTCAGGCGCAAAGCGGGCGCCCATCTTCAGGCCCACGTCCACCAGCCCCATGGGAATGGTGACGTTGACTTTGTTGCGGCCGGTGCGGGCATCGGTGACTCGCACGCGCAGCCAGCGGCCCGAGCCGGTTGCTGCGCCAGGGGGCGTTGAAACCTGCGCGCGCCGCCGCTCTCCACTGCTCAACGCCTCCAGCAGGCGCGAGCCGTCTTCGGCCGAGATCTGTCCTTGCTCTACCATCTTCAAAATGCGTAGTCTCTCTTCGCTCGTCGCCATAGTTCTGTCTCCTGTTCGCTGGCAAGGGCGGTTGCACGACGCTTCAGGCGCCTGAACAGCGCGCCCCTCAGGAAGCTGTCAGCTTGAAGCGCATCGCCAGGTGGTTGCGCACCATGCGAAAGCCGGCCGCTTCCAGCGCCTGAACCAGCTCGCGATGTTCGCCTTGATGTTCCACGCGCACGGGCCAGCCCGGGTAATCCGCCAGAAACAGCAGTGCATAGTCGACCAGCGCCTGCTCCACTTGCCCGCGGCAACTGGGGTGTACGGCAAAGGCCAAGCGGTGGATGCCTTGCCAGCGGTAGGCGTCAATCGACAGCCAGGCCGCCAGGCCGTGCTCGCCCTGAATGACCCAGCGGCGTATCCGGTTGCGCCCCAGCGCCTCCCAGATCTTTTCGCCCAGCCGGCTTTCCGCCAGTTGCATGAAGTCGTGCGAGCGCACCGGCCGCCACCACTGGGCGAGAGTGCTGCGGCAGGCGGACTCCAACGTGTAGCGGGCCTGCCACTGGTCGTGGCGATAGGGGTGCAGCCCAGCAGGCGGCTCCACAGGCGTCACCTGCGACGGGGGCCGATCGAGTTGCATCAGCACGTCTTCGGTCAGGCCCTCAAAGCCCAACTGTTGATACAGCCCCTTGGCGATGGGGTTGTCCGAGCGCACTTGCAGGACGGCCCAACTGCCGCGCCGATCGGCGATCCGTTCCAGCGCGGCCTCGACCAACGCTCGCCCGATGCCGCGGTTTTGATAGGCCTTGGTCACAGCCACGTTGGCGATCTGCCAGCGGGTGCCGTAGGCGTCGAGCCGTTGGATGGTGACGTTGCCGACCACCCGATCATCCTCGATCCACACAAAGCCGCCCAGCACGTCTTCCAGATAGGGATCGGAGCGGGCCATCAGGCCGACCAGGGGGCCCATGTGGGACAGCACGCGCAGATCGCGCAGGGCAGCGATGCCGCCCGGCTCCAGCTCGCCCGTGAAGGCCTCCTCGATCAGGTCAGCCACCTGGTTGAGGTCCTTGCGGGGGTCGAGCGGGCGCAGGCCACGGTAGGAGGTGCGTTGGTCGATTGCTAGCTGAGCGCTCATTGCGATGCCAGATTGCGAACAGGAATGGCGGTATGATGACACAGCTTAGCGGTTTTGGCAAGTCACCGCGGCTGGAGCAGGTTAGGTTAGTCGCCCAGCGCGTCCAGCAGCCTGGCTGCCTCCTCGGCGCTGATGCGACCCTGCGCCAACAGATCCAACACGGCCATGCGCTCCGCGTCCAGGTTCGGACGGGTCGCCTGCTGGCTGGGCGCGTCCGCCTGGATATCCACCCGCACCCGGGTGGGGCCGCTCCAGCGCTGGGAGCTGCGGAAGTTGTCGGCGGCCTCGCGTGCTTCGGCTGTCACGTCGGCCAGCGCGCGCCGCACCTCCTCGATGATGGCGTCGACGTCGATCTCAGCCACTGTGCGGCGCACCTGTTCGCCGATGGTCTGGCACATCTGGCCCAGGTCGGCGCTGAAGCGCATCCAGTCCTCGCCGCGCTCGATAGCGAAGCCGGCGCTGCCGTTGCCGGCAGACTGTTCACTGCTGTTAGTCATGGTCTCGTTTCTCCTGTTGTCTCACATCGTTCTAGCGTTCGGTCTGGAGCAGCGCAATGGCTTCGTCGGCGCTGAGCTTGCCGGCGGCCAGGTCCTCCAACACGGCTTGGCGCTGCTGCGCGCTGCGCTGGCGGGTTTCGGCCGGCGGCTCATCGAGAATCTCGAATCCCAGGCCGCGAATCAAGTCGTTGAGCCGGCCGCGCACGGTGGGGTAGGACAGGCCCAACTCGTCGCCGACCCAGTTTAGTTTGCCTTGGCAGCGCACGAAGAGCTCCAGAAAGTCGATCTGTTCGCCGGTCAGGCGCGCAAAACGGGTCGGCTCGAACTGGCCTTCGAGAGCGCTGTCGCAGGCCCGGCAGTGCAGTCGGGTGATGGTCATCTCCTGGCCACAGACCGGGCATTTACCCGAAAACTTGTTCATAACACCTCCAACGAGATCGTCTGGCCGGTCCAGATCCTGAAGCAAGGCAGGCGCCGGCAGGCGCCGCTGATGAATTGGGTGTGTTCAAACTTGGTTGAGTCCCCCTCCGGCTCGTAGGACGATTTTCCAAATCGTCCGTTCTTGCGGCCGTGAGGCGGACGATTTGGAAAATCGTCCTACGCAGGCTCAACCCATTTTGAACACATCCTGATGAATTGGCTATTTTCAACAAAATATTAACACCTATTTCTTGTTTTGTCAAGAGGAACTTCAAAACATTGAACTATCAATTGCATTTATTGATATGGGGCTGAGCTGTGTTCCGAATCAATGTCGCGCCTACACGACGCGGAGCAATCGCTGTGGTTGTGTTCGAAGTTGATTCGATAGGCCTGGGGTAACTATTCAGGTGCCGGGCACTTGCGATCGATTTGTGGGCTTGAGGCGGGGTTGCAGACATCCGTACAAGCGCAGATTCAAGTGCCCGGCACCTCTGGCTGAATAGTTACGGCCTGGGCAAAGAAAACCAGCGCAGCCCTTGCGGCATTGCACTGGTTTGGCAGCCAGGAGAGGCAGATTCAGTAGTTCACGATTCTCACGCAAAGACGCCAAGGACGCCAAGTGAATCTGCCTTCCTTTGCGGTCTTTGCGCCTTTGCGTGAGCCAAAATCGTGAAGTATTGAGAGATTGCTTGTGTTCACAGCAGAGGCAGGTCGCGAGGAATGTCGTCATCGGTCCGGCGCGACGGCGCCGGTTCGACGCTCATATAGAGCAGCAAGAGCACGATGATCAGCAAGAAGAGCAAGTTCATAGGTTACCTCCTGCTGGCTCCAGCGGCTGGTTCAAGGCGAGATCGACCGCACCAGATCGACCACCTTCTTGAGCATATCGACGACCAACGCCAGGGCGATAAAGCCCAGCACAAAGGGAGTCAGCAGCGGCAGGACGGACGCCAGTACCTCGGCCAACGGCGCCCAGGCGCTGCCCGCGTCTGTGGCCTGTGGATCAACGGCGAAGATGGCTGGGCCAAAGATCATCGACACCACCACGTTCAGCGCCAGGAAGGCCAGCCCCAGGTCCAGCAACCGGGTCGCCAGCGTCCAGCGGCCCAGGGAGAGGTGGGCGATGTTCAGTCCCAACGCCAGCACCCAGCACAGGTTCAGCCAGGGCAGGTAATCGGTGAAGAAGGCTGGGCTGAGGATAGGCACGTAGCTGAAGCCATCACCGGCCGCGAACCAGACGCCCACATGCTGGGGGTAGAGGTTCAACCAAAGCAGCAGGATGGTTAGCCCGCAGATGGCAAACACGGCCTGAGCTCGCGGGTAGATGTCAGATTTCGGGGACCGGTTCGAATAAGCAACTTGCGTTGATGTCGGCGCCATGATGACAGCCTCCTTATCGTTGTCGCCAGCAGGGCGAGATGGATTGCTCACTTCTACCACCAGTATAGTTCGATCGCCTGTGGCGCACACCATGCAGGTGGGGGATTTACGCCTGGCCGAATGACCAGTTGGCCCCGCCGCGAGAGGCGTGGGCGCGGCAGCGGCGCGCTGCCAGGGATCTGCCAGGTCGGTTTGACGCATCTCGTGTGCGCTTGTACAATGTCAGCCGGCAGGGCGCTCCAGGGATATCAGACGGCGCCGCATGACGATCAGAGGCAGTCCGGCGCGCTGCTGTTGTACAGACTCACCCCAACAGAAGGACTTGCGTATGCCCGCATCCACCGGCCAAGACATTGTGATACGGCTCGATAGCATCGATCAGCTTTTCAACGCGCCCGACATCAACCCGTTCTCCGACGAGGAGGTGGACGTACTGGGCGAGCCGGCGCTGCTGCGCGCGGTGCGCCGTTTGCAGACGCACCGCATCCGCAACTGGGAGGGGGTCAAGTTAACCCTGGAGCTGCCGCCCGACCAGATCACGCCCAACCTGGAGGCGCGCACGCAGGAGGCATTGAGCCGTTACTGTGCGGCCAAGATCGAGGATAACCATTTGACGATCCGGCTTTCCCGTATACGCAGCCTGATCGGGCTGGGTATGGTGACGGTCATCTCGATCATCGTCATTGGCCTGGCCTATCTGCTCTTCAACAGCCTGTTCTCCGGCGCGTCGGATACCGTCAAGGGGATCGTCGCTGCCAGTGTGAGTGTGTTTGTCTGGGTGATCCTGTGGGACCCCATGGAAAGCTTGTTGTTCAACTGGGTAGAGCCGCGCCTGGAGAACAACATCCTGCGCAAGCTCCAGCGCGTCGATATCGTCATCCAACCCAAACCCGCGCCTGACGAGGCCCGCAGCCATGTCTGACGCTGCCATCACACTGCAGCTCAACAGCATCGACGAGCTGTTCACTGCGCCGGCGACCAATCCCTTTTCCCAGCGCGACGTCGACATCCTGGGCGAGGCTGGGCTGGACATTGCGCAGAAGCGCATCTTGCAGCGGTGGCCGCGCGTGCCGCGCGCCCTTCATCTGATCGTGGAGTTGCCGGCCAGCCAAATCACGCCCGATCTGGCGCGTGAAGCGCCGGCCGCTGCGCAGCGCTACCTTATTCACAAGATCGAAGACAACCGCTGGCAGCGACAACTGACGATCCAACGTTCGCTGCGCCAATTGGTGGGCGCCGGCGTGGGCATACTCCTGGCTCTGGCGTTCATTGCGCTGTTGTGGACCGCGCCCCTGGGCTGGCTGCCGGCTTTTCTGCGCGGCGTGCTGGTGGTGCTGGCGCTCTACGCCTGTTCCGTGCTCAGCTTCGATGCGGTCTGGTCCTTGGCTTTCGATTGGGTGCCCTATGTCCAAGAAAACGCCGTCTATCGCGTGCTCGCGGCCAGCGAACTCACGATTGAGCCTAGCGATGTATCGGCATCTGGATCGCGAGCGATGCTGCGGCGCGCAGCTTGAACATAGCGCTCGATTTTATCAAGTTAATCGATACGACGACGCGAAAGGTGAACCCCTTGTGGTTCTTCGTGGCGGCAATCGGCCAGACCCACGAGTTCGTCGAGCGCCCACGGCGATATGGGCGAGTCGTGGTAACCATGTAGTGTTCATTAGAGAGAACCTTTGCCAACGACATCGTGACGTGGTATAATCGCCTTAACACACTCGGGGATGAGGCTCCCCTGGATCGCCGATCCGACTCGTCTCGTGACTGATAGCCTCTACCGGCTTGTTTTGCCACGGTGGAGGCTTTTTGTTTTCCGGCCTCCAAGCCAATGGAGTGAGTACCGAGATGAGTCAATTACCGTTTGATGTGCGAGATGCGGTGCTTCCGCAGGCGGCGACCGAAGGCGGCGGCCGGTCGCCTCACAGGGTGAATGGCCACGAGAACGCGGGTGGGAACTTGGTTGCGACATCTTTTCACAGCATCCTGTTCGACGGCGCGGCAGCGGGCGTTAGGCGCGAGCCTGCGGACCCGCCCCATTTCTTCGCTGACCTGAACCTGGATCAGGTCGTCGACGCCATCACGGCTGGCAAGCAGGAATACGATCTGAAGCCGTTCTTTTTCGCGCCGCTGCGCGATCCTGACGCGATCCTCTATCGCCAGGAGATATTCCGCGATCTCGAGAATGAGGGAGTCTTGGCGGCCATACGCAGTTTTGCCCAGCGCATGAACGTGTTCCGTCGCCATTTGGCGTTGGTGGAGAAGCTGCACTATTACCACCACCAGACTGGCTGGTATCTGGAGGCGGCCATCGTCTACTGCGACGCGGTCACCGGCCTGGTGGAGGACTTGAACACCGCCAGCCTGACCGCGCGCGGGCTGCTGACGTTCCGCAGCTTTCTGGCCGGCTATGCGGCCTCCGAACGGTTCACTGCGTTGCAGACCGACGCTGGCCGGGTCAAGGCCGCGCTGGCCGCGGTGCAGTACTGCGTGCTGATCAAGGGCGACCTGGTCAAGGTGCGCAGCTACGAGAGGGAGATCGACTACAGCGTGGAGGTGGAGGAAACCTTCGTCCGCTTCAAGCAGGGTGCGGTCAAGGATTACCGGCTCAAGCTAGCCTACGGCGCCAGTATGAACCACATCGAAGCCCAGATCCTCGACCTGGTAGCCAAGCTGAATCCCGACGTCTTCGCCAGCCTGGACACGTTTTGTGCACAGCACAGCGCGTTCGTGGAGCCGGCCGTCACGGCCTTCGACCGCGAGATCCAGTTCTACGTGGCGTACATCGAGCACATGGCCAGGATCAAGCGAGCCGGCCTCAAGTTCTGCTACCCGCAGGTTTCGGCGGCGAGCAAAACAGTGCGCAGCGCTGAAAGCTTCGATCTGGCCCTGGCCCACAAGTATGTCGGCCTCAACTCGCCGGTGGTCGTCAACGACTTTTACCTGCAAGGGCCGGAGCGCGTCATTGTCGTGTCTGGCCCCAACCAGGGCGGCAAGACAACCTTTGCGCGCACGTTTGGCCAGTTGCACCATTTGGGCAGCCTGGGGCTGCCTGTACCGGGGCGTGAGGCCCAGCTCTTCCTGCCCGACGGCATCTTCACCCACTTCGAGCGCGCCGAGGACATCACCAACCTGCGCGGCAAGCTGCACGACGACCTGACTAGGATCCACAACGCGTTGGCCGGCGCGACGAGCAGCAGCATCGTTATCATGAACGAGATCTTCTCGTCCACGGTGCTGCAAGATGCGGTGTTCCTCAGCCAGGAGATCATGCAGCGCATCGTCGACCTGGACGCGCTGGGCGTGTGGGTCACGTTCATCGACGAGATGTCCACGTTCAGCGAGCAGACCGTCAGCATGGTCAGCACCATCGTGCCCGACAACCCGGCGCAGCGCACCTTCAAGATCGTACGCCGGCCGGCCGACGGCCTGGCTTACGCCATGTCTATCGCCGAAAAACACGGCCTCACCTATCGCGCGCTGCTGGAGAGGATACAGCCATGAAAGTCTTCCTCATGCACCGCGACCGGGACTTCGACGCAAAACAGGCACTGCCGCCCCAGGCCGACGCCCTGGCGCAAGACCTGGAACTGGATACGCTGTTCAACGCCATGGCCCGCGGCGACAAGTTCTTGTTCGATGTGGCCCGGCAGGCGGTCTTCTCCGGCTGCGATGATCTGGAGACGATCCGCTATCGCCAGGCCATCCTGCACGATTGCCTGCAGAACCCGGCGGTGATCCGCGACATCTATCAGATCCTGTTAGAGGTCATCGAGCGCAAACGCCATCGCTGGATGGGCATCTACGGCCGGTCGCCCAGCGCCATCCTGGGCAGCTCGGTGGAAATGGTGGACTTGTTCGTCAGCATGCTCAAGAAGCTGCGCCGCATCGCCGATGACAACGCGCCTCGTTTCCAGTCCGAGGGCTTCACCCGCTTCTTCGCGATGTTGGATGCGGAGTTGGACGATGCCTATTTCGCGACCGTCGACGAACACCTGAAGCGGCTGCGCTTCCGCGGCGGCGTCTTGATCAGCGCGCAGCTTGGCAAGGGCAACGAAGGCACGGGCTACCTGCTGCACTGGCCCAACGAGCAGAAGCGCAGCTTGGCCGAGATGGTGCGCGCCGCGCGCACACCCGTCTACTCGTTTCGCATCAATCCGCGCGACGAGCACGGCGCGCGCGCTGTCCGACCTGCGCGACCGCGGCCTCAACCTGGCGGCCAACGCGGTGGCCCAGTCGGCCGATCACATCGATAGCTTCTTCGACGTGCTGCGCGTCGAGCTGGCCTTCTACATCGGCTGCCTCAATCTGGCCGAGACGCTGGCCCCGTGGAACGAGCCGGTATGCTTTCCGACGCCCGCGCCGGCCAGCGAGCGCCTCTTCTCGACCCGCGGCCTGTACGACGTCTGTCTGGCCCTGACCATGCAGCGCCGCGTGGTGGGCAACGACGTGCAGGCTAACGACAAGGATCTGGTGATCATTACCGGCGCCAACCAGGGCGGCAAGTCGACCTTTCTGCGTAGCGTCGGCCTGGCGCAGATGATGATGGAGTGCGGCATGTTCGTGGCAGCCGAGGCCTACGAGGGCAGCGTCTGCCAGGGACTGTTCACCCACTACAAGCGCGAGGAAGACGCCACCATGACCAGCGGCAAGCTGGACGAGGAACTCGGCCGCATGAGCGCCATCGCCAACCGGCTGGTACCCAACGCCATGGTGCTGTTCAACGAGTCCTTCGCGGCCACCAACGAGCGCGAAGGCTCCGAGATCGCTCGCCAGATCACGCGCGCGCTGGTGGAACGGGGCGTGCGGGTTTTCTTCGTGACGCACCTCTACGACTTTGCGCATGGCTGGTTCAGGAGTAACATGGGGAATACGCTGTTCCTGCGGGCTCAGCGGCAAGCCGACGGCGCCCGTACCTTCCGCTTGAGTGAAGGCGAGCCGCTGGAAACCAGCTACGGCGAAGATCTGTACAAGAGCGTGTTTGCATCAGATATCCCCAATCAATCTGACCGGCGACAGAGACATGAACCAACCCACTGACAACTCCTTCACTTCCACCGTGCGCAAGCTGCCGCGCAACGTCTGGGTGGTCACCGCCACCAGCTTCCTGACCGACATCTCCAGCGAGATGCTGGTCCATTTGCTGCCGCTGTTCCTGGCCAACATCCTGGGCGTGCGCACCAGCGTCATTGGCCTGATCGAGGGCGTGGCCGAGACCACGGCCAGCCTGCTCAAGGTCTTCTCCGGCTGGCTGAGCGACCGGCTGGGCGACCGCAAATGGCTGACGGTGGCGGGCTACAGCCTGTCTACGCTGGCCAAGCCTTTCCTGTTGGTTGCCAACAGTTGGCTTGGGGTGCTGGCCGTGCGCTTCGTCGATCGGACCGGCAAGGGCATCCGCACAGCGCCGCGCGATGCGCTGATCGCGGATAGCATCGACGCCAGGCATCGCGGGGTGGCCTTTGGCCTGCACCGCGCCGGCGACACAGCCGGCGCGATGGTCGGCCTCATCGTTGCCCTGGTCGTGGTCTACCTGCTGCAAGGCGCCGACCTGACCCTGGCGCAGCCGACCTTTCGCACCATCGTTCTGCTCAGCATCCCGCCGGCCGTGCTGGCGGTGTTGGTGCTGGTTGTCGGCGCCAGGAACGTGCCTGTGGAGGGCGAGCGCGAACGCCCGCGGCTGTCCCTGGCCGGCTTCGACAGCCGCTTCAAGCGCTTTTTGGTGGTGATGGTGCTCTTCACCCTGGGCAACTCGTCCGACGCTTTCCTGGTGCTGCGCGCGCAGAACGTGGGGCTGAGCGTGGCCGGCGTGATGGGCGTGTTGGTGGTCTTCAACCTGGTCTACGCGCTAATATCGACGCCGGCCGGCGCGCTGTCCGACCGCATCGGCCGGCGCAAGGTCATCGTCGGCGGCTGGCTGGCCTACGCGGCGATCTACCTGGGCTTCGGCCTGGCCAGCGCGGCCTGGCAGATCTGGGCGCTGTTTGCCCTCTATGGCATCTACTACGGCATGGCCGAGGGCGCGGGCAAGGCGCTGGTGGCCGATGTGGTGCAGCCCGCGCAGCGCGGCACAGCCTACGGCGTCTACAACGCCGCCATCGGCCTGGCGGCCTTCCCGGCCAGCCTGGTCGCCGGGCTGCTGTGGCAGGGCGTGGGCGGCTGGGCCGGCTTTGGGCCGTCCGCGCCCTTCCTCTTCGGCGCAGCCATGTCACTAGTCGCCGTGCTGCTCCTGCTGCGCTGGGTCCCCGCCAGCACGGCGCAATCGGCGTGAAGGGAGATGTATGAACTTCTTGATGATCGGCGCCGGCGCGTTCATCGGCGCCAACCTGCGCTACCTGGTGCAGACCTGGTCGGCCGCGCGCTTTGGCCCCGACTGGCCGGCCGGCACGCTGCTGGTCAACGTCAGCGGCAGCTTCGTGCTGGCCTTCTTCGTCACGCTGACCACGACACGGCTGATCGTGTCCCCCAACACGCGGCTGTTCGTGACCGTCGGCCTGCTGGGCGGCTACACCACCTTTTCGTCGTACATGGTGGAAACATTGAACCTGATGCAGACCGGACGGTGGATGCCGACGTTGTTCTACTTTCTTGGCAACGTCGTCCTGGGGTTGATTGCAGCCATTCTTGGCGTCATCGCCGCACGCGCCATTTGAGGTGACCCATGGAGATCGTAGGCGTTGCTTCCCAGGTATCGATTTACATCGGCGACAGCGACCGCCGCGGCCAGAAGCCGCTCTACCTGGCGATTTTGGAGCTGCTCAAGCGCGAGAACTGCGCCGGGGCCACGGTGACGCGCGGCGTGGCCGGCTTCGGCGCGCACAGTCGCCAGATTCGCACGGCCACCATCGTCGATCTTTCGTCCGATCTGCCCCTGGTCATCCGTTGGGTGGACCACCCGGACCGCGTTTCGCGCGTGCTGCCGAAGATCGTCGAGATGGTGCCGGAGGGGCTGATCACCCGCCAGGAGGTGGAGGTGGTCAGCTACAGCCACCGCGACCTGCGCGCGCTCCCCAGCGCCGCCCCAGTCAACGATGTGATGACGCGCGAGGTGCGCTCGATCCGGCCCGAAGCGTCGATTGCCGAGGCCATCGAGTTGCTGATCGGCAAACGCTACCGGGCGCTGCCGGTGATCGACGAGCAACAGCGGGTGGTGGGCATCCTGACCGACGGCGACGTGCTGCGCCAACTGGGATTGCCCGTGGCCGGCGTCGAGGCGGCCATGAGCGAGAGCGAGCTGACCGCGCAACTGAACGCGCTGCGCCACAGCGGCCAGACCGTGGCTGACCTGATGCGCACCCGGCTGATCACCGTCCACCCTGAGACGCCGGTGGCCGAGGCCGTGCGGCTGATGACCGAGAACGGCATCAAGCGCCTGCCCGTGGTGGACCATGACCAGAAGCTGCAAGGCATGGTGAGCCGGGTGGATGTGTTGCGCGCCCTGGCGCAGCCCGGCGTGGGCGAGCTGCCGCAGAGGGCCGCGCCGGCCGGCCAGAACGTCGTCGTGGGCGAGATCATGACCACTGATGTGCCCTCGGTGCGCGCCGACATGGCGCTGAACAACGTGGTGGATTTGCTGCTCAGCACCGCGCAGCGCCGCGTGGTCGTGGTCGATGCCAACAACCGCGTGCTGGGCATCATCACCGACGGCGACCTGATCAACCGCGCCAGCGCCAGCGAGCGGCCGGGCCTCTTGCAGCGGCTGGCCGGCCGGATGGGCCGCGAGGGCGCCGTCAGCCTGGCCAAGCGCACCGCGGCCGAGGTGATGACGCCCAACCCGGTGACGGTGACGCGCGACACGCCGCTGCTGGAGGCCCTGCGCCTGCTGTTGCAGCACGGCATCAAGCGCCTGCCGGTGGTCGACGACGACGGCAAGCTGGTTGGGATGGTGGGCCGCGGCTCGATCATGCAGTCCATGGCGCAGGAGCTGCAAGAGGACGAGGCATGACCGGCCTGCTGAACCCGGCGCAGCGCAACTCGCTGACCGTCGGCCTGCGCATCTTCCAGACGTAAAGGTGCTGGAGCCATGGCATCAATTGAACGTTTCGCCTACCCCGTGCCGGCCATCGCCGACTTGCCTGCGTCCGCGCGCGATGCGCTGCTGCCGCATCTGGCGTCCGGCGAGCCGATCCGGCAGATGATCTACTCGCCCGGCCCGCAGGGGCTGCCGCGCGGGCGCAAATACGGGCCTGGCCTGCGCTACGCCCAGCGGCAGGCGCCGGCAACGGTGCTGGCCCTGACCGAGGAGCGCCTGCTCACGGCGACCTTGCTGGAAGGGGACGTTGCGCCGCCCGTCACGGTGACGCCGTTGGCCGACCTACTGCGGCTGGAACTGGGGACGATCCTGCTATTCTCGTGGATCGAATGGTCGTGGGCCAGCGCTGCGGCTTTGGAAGTGCATCGGGTCTATTTCAACACCGTGGGCGAGCGCCTTTTTTGGGAGCTGCTGACGGCCATACGCCGCACGATCAGCGCCCAGTCCGACCTCCTCACGCAGCCGGGCCGGCCCAAGGAAGAGGCTTTCAACGCCTTGCCCTACAAGTTCGCCAACATCGTCCCTAACCGGCTGATGCTGCCCGACGAGCAGGTGCAGGCCATGATCTACCAGCCGACCATCTGGCGGCGGCGTTTTGGCATCTTCAAGCGCCGGCGCGGCCCGGCAGGCGCGGTCGTGCTGAGCCCGCAGCACCTGCTCGTGGCCCAGGAGGATGCGCCCGCGGCCGGCGCGGCCTACGGCATGATCGCCCGCTACTGTCCGCGCTCGCGGCTGGCCAGCCTGGCGCTGGAAGCTGAAGGGGAAGACCTGTGGCTGGCCATCACCCTGCGGCTGCACGGCGTCGCAGAAAGCTGGCGCGTGCTGTTCCAGCCGGCCGCCCAGCCGGCGCTGCAGGCGCTGGTGGAGCAGGCTGCGCTGGCGCGAAGATCGGCAACAACTTATGAACTTGCCTTGCTTTCTTGACAAAGATAATCCATTGGATTACATTATGGCATATGATAAGGGTGTGTTTGAATCTGGTTGCGCCAGACCCTTCGGGTTTCCGTGGTCGACCACGAATCGCCGTAAACGCAGTCACCGTGTCGATCACGAGTCGCCGTTAGCACACAGAAACCCGAAGGGTCTCAAC
>JBAQCH010000299.1:0-48948 GCA_049294015.1 Anaerolineae bacterium | reverse complement strand
GTGCCAGGCGTGGCCGGGGGTGTCCACGGCCGTGATGCGCAGCCCGGCTGCGTCGATCACGTCGCCGTCGGCCAGGGCATGCACCTGCCGGGGCGGCGTGGCGATGGTCTCGCCCCACAGCCTGTCCATCGCGTCGCCGTATATGCGTTTGGCCGAGGCCAGCAGCTTGGCCGGCTCGGCCAGGTGCGACGCGCCGACGGTGTGGACATGCACGGTCGCGCCGGTCTCCCTGGCCAGCCAGCCGGCCGCGCCGGCATGGTCCAGGTGGATGTGGGTCACCAGGATGTCGGTTACCTGGCCCGGTTCGATGCCGAGGCCGGCCAGCCCGGCCTTCAGCGCCGGGTAAGTCGAGGCTGGCCCGGTTTCGATCACGGCTACGCCGCTCGGCCCGCGCAGGACATAGCTGGCAATGATGGCTGGGAAGCCCTGGAAGTTGAGGTCGATCAGGTCGTACATGCGGTCGATGCTCCGTGGTTGTGGACTTAAGCGCATTATAGCGTAAAACTGGCCCTGGTCGAAGACGCCGGCCTGCTCGCTCGGATCTGTCCCAGCAGTGTGCGTGACGGCGGGTCGCTGCCGGTTTCCGACTTTAGCCCAGTTGTGCCATAATCGTCTGAATTACGCATGGAAGGCAACCCTCGATGAAACCATCCGATCTGCTGCCCGCCGGCAAGCTGCCCAACGTCCTGCTCGACCGCCTCTTGCACCGCTTCAGCGCCGCCGACCCGCGCTTGCTGGTCGGGCCGCAGATGGGCGTCGACGCGGCCGTGATCGACTTCGGCGCAAGCTACCTGGTGGCCAAGACCGACCCCATCACGTTTGCCAGCGACGCCATCGGCTGGTATGCGGTCAACGTCAACGCCAACGATATCGCGGTCATGGGCGCGACGCCGCGCTGGTTCATGGCCACGGTGCTGCTGCCGGCTGGCCAGGCCACCCCCGCCTTGGCTGAGGCCATCTACGAGCAGATCGCCGCGGCCTGCGCGGCGCTGGGCGTGGCCCTGGCCGGCGGGCACACCGAGATCACTGTGGGGCTGGACCGGCCCATCGTCTCCGGCACGATGCTGGGCGAGGTGGCGCCGGCGCGGCTGGTGCGCTCCTCCAACGTGCAGCCGGGCGATGACCTGGTGCTGGTCGGCCGCGTGCCCATCGAAGGCACGGCGTTGATCGCGCGCGAGAAGCAGGCCGAGCTGCTGGCGCGCGGCTTCGATCCGGCCCTGCTGCGCCGCGCCCAGGATTTCCTGCACGACCCTGGCATCAGCGTGGTGCGGGCTGCACGGCTGGCCGTCGAGGCGGCCGCCGTCCACGCCATGCACGACCCCACCGAGGGGGGCCTGGCCACCGCCCTGTGGGAGATGGCGCAGGCCTCGGGCGTGGGCATGGACGTGGACTTCGACGCCGTGCCCATCCCGCCGGAGAGCCGGGCGCTGTGCGCGGCCTATGGGCTGGACCCGCTGGGCGTGATCGCGTCCGGCGCGCTGCTGGTCGCGCTGCCGTCAGGCGAAACGGGACGGTTGCTGGCGGCCTTTCACGAGGTTGACATGCCGGCCCAGGTCATTGGCCAGGCCACGACGCACAGCGACCAGCTCATCGCTCGCCGTAACGGCGCAACTGTGCCCTATCCCCAGTTTGCGGTGGATGAGATTGCCAGGATTTTTGGGTGAGGCGTGGTGCGGGCGTCAGCAGTGTTCCGCCCCTTCGTGCTGCGGCGCAAGTGGGGTGGTGTTTTACCAAAGCCAATTGCCACATGACCAAACCGTCGAAGTAGGGTATACTGTTGCTGAAAGAGCGGCCGAATACTGCACGTTGGGTGGGTGCCCTGATCCAGGGCTAGGCCGTGCCCCCTATCCACGGGGGCATTTTTATCCTCCGCTACCCTCATGGTCACGCCTTGGAAATGTGACTTGACTTTGTGCTGGAACTGCTCTATAATCACGTCATCAAACCCCCTGCTCCTTCGGGGGCAGGCCGCGAGACCGTACTCACAGAGTACGGTCTCTGCATATGTAACGAGGGGCGCGCATGGAAACCTGGGTATACATCGATGGCTTCAATCTATACTACGGGGCGGTCAAAGACACGCCGTACAAGTAGCTCGACCTGCACCGCATGTGTGCGATGCTCCGGTACGATCATGAGGTCACAAGAATCAAGTACTTCACTGCTCGCGTGAGCGCTCGATCTGATGATCCCGGCAAGCCAACACGGCAACAGATCTATCTGCGAGCCTTGCGGACTCTTCCGAATTTGGAGATCATCTTTGGCCGATTTTTGTCTCATGAGGTCATGATGCCGTTGGCGCAACCGATCCTCGGCGGCTCACGCTTTGTCAAGGTCATCAAGACTGAGGAGAAGGGTTCAGACGTCAACATCGCTGCCCATCTCATCAATGACGGTTACAAAAAGCGTTACCAGGCCGCTGTCATCGTAACGAACGACTCAGATCTTCTGGAACCTATCAGGATCGTACGCGTGGAGCTTGGGTTTACTGTGGGCGTCCTCAACCCGCACAAGAATCCGACCAGCCGGGTGTTGGCGCAACAGGCCTCGTTTGTCCGGCAGATACGGCACGGCGTCTTGGCTGCCAGCCAGTTTCCTGATGAACTTACCGACGCGCATGGAAGCTTCCACAAACCTGGCGACTGGTAACCGGTAGTATCGACTATGCCGGCGCCCGGGTCCGACCTTCGTGCAGCCGGTCAGTGGGTTCCAGGTCGACTCGATCCATTCGATGGCGGTGTTGGCGCTCATGGTGTTGCGCAGGATCAGGCGCCGGGCGCTTGGGGCGACTAATAGCCTATACCCAAAATGATCGTCGCAGCCACACAAATCACGAGCACGGCAAGCAAAGTGATAATCCAGTAAGTCCCGGACATCCGCCACGGAAACTCAGTGAGCCACTTCAACCAAGCCGCAAGCATCTGGATGAATAGGTCCATGGGCCTCGTCTCCTTACATGTTGAGCGCTTGTTCATCGCTTGTCAGGCGCGCTCTGCACCAACGACGATTTGCTCAAGCCCAGCGCCGAAGTGACCGGCGCCGGCGGCCGAAAACGGCATCTCATCCCACGTCCGCCCCTCCAACAACCGTCCTGCGTGCTTCTTGCGCACACCGCCCCACTGCTTCAAGAAGAACGGCACGTCAGCGGCCAGGCACAGATCGCGTACCTGCGTCACCCACGCCGGGTCCAACGGCCGCGCGCCAGGCCCCGACTCGCTGCCCAAGACTACATGTTGCCAGGCCTTTGGTCCAGCACCTCTGTAAGTCGACGCGGCCCATCGAGCAGGACAACCAGCTTGTTCAGGGCATTGCGTCCCAATAGCACATCCTGGCCTTCTTCATCGCCAACAACCTCGATACCCGGCAGGAGTTGCCCCTCGACCTCCAAATCCACCAGGGAGACAGTCACGGGGCGTCGTCCACCCCAATGAGCGCGCAGGTGACCGCTGAAGATCTCCTTCGCTCCAACCGTAGTGAGAAGCGCCTTGGGCGCAATGGTAATGTCAGCGCCTGAATCGACCAAAGCCGGGAGCGGCGATGTCCTGGCGCTGCCGTCGATTTGACGCAGAACCACTGGCAGCACAGGGAAGGGCGTTGGGTAGCTGGCATCATAGGGATGGCTCATGGTCATCGCTCCAGGCGGGGGCTGTGAATCTCGAAGACGGGTCGCTCTTGCCAGCCGGCCTGCACGATGGCCACCGGATCCGAGCGGAAGCGCCGTCGGACCCGCAGATAAAGCGCCCGCTGATCCACATCGTGGTCGACGACTTGCCGGTTCTGGATTGCCACATAGCGGTTGGCGTAGCGTGCGCGCATCTCCTCAGGCAGCCCGTACCAATAATCCTCTTCCACAGCCAGTTGCTCAGCCCTCGACGGCGTTTCCCGGACAGCGGTCTCGTCTTGTTTCATGGCCGCAATGTCTTGGATGAGCTGCAAGCGCTGCTCAGCGCTGAGCGGCTGAACGAGTGTGCGTATCTGGGTGAAGATAGTGGAAACCGCTTCCATGGTGACCTCCTCATGACAACGCTGGTTCTGTCACGACATGGCATCAATGAGTTCCATGTATGGGCAACTGGCGGCGATGGCGCCACCAGGAAAGCCTCTTGAGCGCTCAACTGGTTGATACTTCTCGCCATCGAACTCATCCAAATCTGTTAGCTTCTTGACGCATTATACCATACCATCTCGGCTCGGCCCATTCGATGGCGGCGCTCAAGGTGCCGGGCACTTGGCTCGAGCGGTCAAGCAACTCTCGACGCGACAACCAGCTCATCGCGCACGGCCAAGTGCCCGGCGCCTCACGCCAGGGCTGGTGTTCGTGCAGCCTGCCAGAAAGTCGCCTGGCCAGTAGAGTTGCCAGTCTTTTGGAAAAACTGGCAACTCTACCCAATCTATCTCACACGAAATAATCGAACCCCGCCTCGTAATGCTGCCAGCGGCGGATCTTGAAGACGTGGGCCATCTTGCCGTCCGGCTCCAGCTTGACGTAGTTGCTCGGCCCGCGCCACAGATAGCGCTCATCGTGCAGCAGGTCGTGGGCCTGGAACAGCTCGTCGGCCTTCAGGCCAAACTCGGCCAGCGGCAGGTGTACCTGCGCCTCCTGGGTGTGGAAGGGGTCCAGGTTGACCACGCAGGCCACGATGTCGCTCTTGTCCTCGGTCATCTTGTAGTAGCCGATGACGTTGGGGTTGTCCACCTCGAAGAAACGCACGCCGGTGTAGCGCTGCAAGGCCGGCCGCTCGTGACGGATCTGGTTCAGCCGGCCGATGATGGGCGCGATGTTGTTGGGGCTGTCCACGTCCCAGTCGCGCTGCTTGATCTCGTACTTCTCCGAGTCCAGGTACTCTTCCTTGCCGGGGATCGGCTCGTTCTCGCACAGCTCGAAGCCGCTGTAGATGCCGTAGACGCTGGACAGCGTGGCCGCCAGCACCGCGCGCATCACAAAGGCTGGCCGGCCGCCGATCTGCAGGATCTCCGGCAGAATGTCGGGCGTGTTGGCAAAGAAGTTGCCGGTGTAGTACTCCTTCATCGGCCCCACCGTCAACTCGGTGACGTACTCGGTCAGCTCCGGCTTGGTGTTGCGCCAGGTGAAGTAGGTGTAGCTCTGGGTAAAGCCGGCCTTGGCCAGCAGACGCATCATCTTGGGCTTGGTGAAGGCCTCGGCCAGGAAGACCGTGCCCGGATGCTGCTTGTGTACCTCGCCGATCACCCACTCCCAGAAGGCCACTGGCTTGGTGTGCGGGTTGTCGACGCGGAAGGTGGTCACGCCCTTGTCGATCCAGAACAGGAAGATGCGCAGCATCTCTTGCCAGAGTCCCTCGCGGTCGGCGGTGCCGAAGTTGAGCGGGTAGACGTCCTGGTACTTCTTGGGCGGGTTTTCGGCGTACTTGATCGAGCCGTCGGGGCGGTGATAGAACCAGTCGGGGTGCTCCGTGACGTAGGGATGGTCGGGCGAGCAGTTCATCACGTAGTCCAGCGCGATCTCGATATCGTGCTCGCGGCAGGCGGCCACGAAGTCGTCCCAGTCGGCCCACGTGCCCAGCTTGGGCTCCAGGCCGGTGTGGCCGCCGTGTTCGTTGCCGATGGCCCAGGGGCTGCCCACGTCGTCCGGCCCAGCCTCCAGGCTGTTGTTCTTGCCCTTGCGAAAGGCGTGGCCGATGGGATGGATCGGCGGCAGGTAGATCACGTCGAAGCCCAGGGCCTTGATTCTCGGCAGCGCGCGGATGCTGTCCTTCAGCGTGCCATGCTGGCCGGGGATGGCGCTCTGCGAACGGGGGAAGAACTCGTACCACGCGGCGCAGCGCGCGGCCGGCCGGGTGACCACAATCTCCAGATACGGCGTAACCTCGGCGCCCTCGCGGCGGTCGGGGTAGGCGGCCATCAGCGCCTGCATGGCGTTGCCGGTGCCCAGCGCGATGGCGTCGTCCTGCTGACCGATGTCCATGGCGGCCTCGATGGCGGCGATGATGCTGGTCAGCTTGTCATGGTCCGCGCCCACAGCCAGCCCGGCCGAGGTCTTGAGGATCGCGATGCCCTCCAGCAGCTCGCTGGTCAGCACCGCGCCGGGCAGATTCTTCTTCGTGATCTCGTCGACCCACGACAGGTAGCGCTCGGCGTAGCCCTCGACCGTGTACTCATAGCGGCCCAGCTCAGTGACGCTGAACTCGCCGCGCCAGCGGTCATTGTCCCAGAAGGCCATCGGCGCGCTCTGCCACGCCGTCTCGCCCTGCCTGCGGTACTTGATGGCCGCGGCCAGCTTGTCGTGCCCTTCCTTGTAGATGTCGGCGAAGACCACGACGGTCTCGCCGACCACACGCTTGATCGGATAACGGCCGCAGTCGATCTGCGGCTCGATAGCTTCGATGATAATGCGGGGGTAGTCTTGGGGAACCATGGGATGCTCCGTGTTCTGCAAAACTAGGTGATTGGTTGATTGGTTGATTGGGTAATTGGCGCCGTGTTCAATCACCCAATCACCCAATCACCCAGTCACCCAATCAACGACTCATACAACGCCTTGGTCTGCTCGGCGATGCTGGCCCAACTGAACAGGTCGCGCGCGCGCTGCTGGCCGGCGGCAGCCATGGCGTCGCACAGCGCCGGGTCGTCCAAGACCTTGTTGATGGCGGCCGCCAGGTCGCGCGCAAACTTGTCAGGGTCCACGGGCTCGAAGGGGGCTACGTCGAGCTGCTCCACCGGCACCAGGTAGCCGGTGACGCCGTCCACCACCACCTCCTTGATGCCGCCCACCGCGCTGGCCACCACGGCCGTGCGGCAGGCCATGGCCTCCAGGTTGATGATGCCGAAGGGCTCGTAGATCGAGGGGCAGCAGAAGACGGTAGCGTGGGTGTACATCTGGATCACGTCGGGCTTGCTGAGCATCTCCTGGATCCAGATCACGTCTTGGCGGCCGGTGGCCCGCACCTTGTCCACCGCGGCCTCCATCTCGGCCGCGATTTCCACCGTGTCCGGCGCGCCGGCGCAGAGTACGATCTGCACGTCGGGGTTGATGTATTGAATCGCGTTGACCAGATGGACGATGCCCTTCTGGCGGGTGATGCGGCCCACGAAGAGCACGAACGGCCGGGTGGGATCGACGCCGTACTTCTCCAGCGCACTGGTCTCCGGCGTCGGCTTGTACTGCTCGACGTTGATGCCGTTGTAGATCACCGTGATCTTGGCGGGGTCTACGTCAAAGTGGGCCAGCACGTCCTCCTTGGTGCCCTCGGAGACGGCCACGATGGCGTCGGCCATCTCGATGGCGGTGCGCTCGATCCAGGAGGAGAGGTCGTAGCCGCGGCCGAGCTGCTCGCGCTTCCAGGGGCGCAGCGGCTCCAGCGAGTGAGTGGTCAACACCAGCGGGATGCCGTAGAGCAGCTTGGCCAGGATGCCGCCGAAGTGCGCGTACCAGGTGTGGACATGCACCACGTCCGCGTCCACCGGGTCGCCCAGCGAGGCCAGGTTGGCCTCCAGCGTGTCCAGCGCGCCGCTCAACTTCTTGTCGACCGCGGCAAAGCTGCCCACGGCGAAGGGATAGCCCTTGACGGCCAGGTGGGCGTTCAGGGCCGCGTCCTGGTCGCCGAACGCGCGCACCTGCACGTCCATCAGCCTGGATAGCTCCTCGGACAGATACTCGACATGGACGCCCGCGCCGCCATAAACATGGGGCGGGTACTCACGGGTCAGAAACAGTGCTTTCATGGGGGGGTTCCTTTGTGTGATGTGGGGGCCGGTATGATCGAGATGTGAAGTGAGCACCCCCAGGTGCGGCGCGCGTGCGCGAGACCGACACGTGGGCGTGCTCAACTCCGCGTGAGTTGCCAGGATAACGCTGACGCCGATAGTATAACTGCAAGCCGCTGTTGTGTGAAATGACGCCTTTGTGTTACAATGTCCGCCAGAGGAAGTCCGACTTTGCCAACCACCAAACGTGGCGCTCCACCCATCAACTACGATATCTCAAGCTGGCGCACGGAGGTTCGCGCGGCCCAGCGCTGGCAGCCAGGTCCCATTCCAGATCCGCCGCGGCTGCTGCGCGGCCAGTTTCTGGTCGGCGGCTTCCTGGACCTGGACAAGCAGGGCCAGGGCGGCCTGCTGCCCGACGCCGTGCCCTGGCCCGAAGCGCCTTTCGTCCCCGCCAAGCTGGTGCGCGCGCTCGGCCTGCGCTTGGGCGATTGGGTCGAAGCCATCGCCGTCGAGGATCGTTTTGGGCCGGCCGTGGAGAGCGTCTGGCGGGTCAACGGCCACGGCGTGCAGAATCTGGCCGGCCGGCCCGAATTCAAGGGCCTGGTTCCCATCCATCCGCGCGAGCAGATCATGTTGGGCTATCACCCGCGCGCGGTCACTGGCCGGCTGCTAGACCTGATCGCTCCTATCGGCCGCGGCCAGCGCGGGCTGATCGTGGCCCCGCCGCAGGCCGGCAAGACCACGGTGCTGGTGCATATCGCCGAGGGCGTCTCAGCCGACCCGGATCTGGAGTTGATCGTACTCCTGGTGGGCGAGCGGCCCGAGGAGGCCACGGAGTTGCGCCGGGTGGTCGATGGCCTGGTGCTGGTGGCCGACCTGGACGCCCCCAACCGCGAGCAGACGGCCGTGGTCACCCTCGCAATGGCCCACGCCCGCCGCTTGACCGAAGAGGGCCGCCACGTGGTAGTGCTGCTGGACAGCCTGACCCGCCTGGCGAGGGTGCAGAACCTGGCCGCGCCCGGCGGCGGCAAGACTCTCTCCGGCGGCATGGACGCCTCGGCCCTGACCCCGCTGCGCCAGGTCTTCGGCGCGGCGCGCGCGATCGAGGACGGCGGCAGCCTGACCCTGATCGCCACCTGCCTGATCGACACCAACAGCCGGCTGGACCAGGTGGTCTACGAGGAGTTCAAGGGCACCGGCAACATGGAGGTCCACCTGGACCGCAAGCTGGCCCAGCTTGGCCTCTTCCCGGCTGTCAGCCTGCGCCGCTCCAGCACGCGCCAGGAAGCGCTGCTGCTGGACGACGCCACCCTGGAGGGCATGACGCGCGCCCGCCGCGCCCTGGCCCGCATGGACGACGAAGAAGCGCTGGCCATCCTGCTGGAAGCCCTGCGCTTCTTCCCCGACAACGCCACCGCGTTAGAGCGGCTGATTGAGTAACAGGTTGCAAGTTGCAGGTTGCAGGTCCTCCGCATCCACTGTTCTCCATTCGCTGTTCCCCATTCGTTGTTTTTCATCGGCTGTTCTTCATCCGCTGTGATACCCCTATGCCTCCAACTCTCCTGGCTGTCTTCGCCCACCCTGACGACGAATCCTTCGGCCCCGGCGGCACGCTGGCTCGGTACGCGGCCGAGGGCGTCGAGGTGTGGCTGGTATGCGGCACTGACGGCGACGCCGGCACCGTGGACGCCGAGATGCTGGCCAACGTCGCCAGCACGTCGCAACTGCGCGCGGCGGAGCTGTGCTGCGCGGCCCAGACGCTGGGCTTGCGCGGCGTGGACTGGCTGGGCTACCGCGACAGCGGCATGGCCGGCAGCGCCGACAACCAGCACCCCAGCAGCCTTTACCAGGCCCCCCTGGACGAAGTGGTGAGCAAGATCGTGGCGTCGATGCGCAAACACCGCCCCCAGGTGGTCATCTGCGACAACCAGTTCGGCGGCTACGGCCACCCCGATCACATCAAGCTGCACCAGGCCACGGTCAAGGCCTTTTCCGCGGCTGGCGATGCGGCTCAATACCCCGAGGCCGGCCCGCCCTGGCAGCCGCAGCGCCTTTACTTCACCGCCTTTGCCCCCGGCCTGCTCAAGCTGCTGGTGCGGATGATGCCACTGTTCAGAAAAGACCCGCGCAAGTTCGGCCGCAACCACGACATCGACCTGGTGCAGATCGTCTCCTGGGAGACGCCCATCCACGCCCGCGTCGATGTGCGGCCCTACCTGGCGACCAAGGACGCCGCCTCGGCCTGTCACAAGAGCCAGGGCGGCGGCCAGAACGGCTTCAAGTGGATTCCGCAGTTCATCCAGCGGCGCTATTGGGGTTCGGAAACCTTCACCCGCGGCGTGCCTGCGCCCGTACCCGGCGCGGCGGTGGAGCGCGATTTGTTCGAGGGTGTTGTCGCCAAGGACTGACAGTGCTGAGCCTACCGGTCTACCCAGTCTCGCCGCCGCATCTCGTCACGAGCTCGCCTCAGCACTGTCAGTCCTGACCACACATTACAGCTCCGCGTTCTCGAAGCGCGTCCACATGTCCCGCGCCAGCGCCCGCGCGTCGACCGTGACGCCGTAGCGGGCGAAGTACTGGCCCAGGCGCTCGATGTCGCGCTGCAAGAGGCGCTGGGCGTGGGGATTCTTGAGCGCCACCACAGCCTGCGGGAAGTCGATCACGATGGCCCGGCCGTCCCAATACAGCACGTTGTAGGCTGACAGGTCGCCATGCACGCGGTTGTTACGCAGCATCAGCTCCACGTGCCACAGCAGGCGGTCGAACAGGGGCTGCGCCCGCGCCGGGTCCAGCGTCACGCTGTTGAGCGTGGGCGCGGGGTTGTTAACGGCGCCGAAGTACTCCATCAGGATGGTGTTGCCGATGTGGCCCATGGGCTTCGGCACGTCCGCGCCGGCTGCGTGCAGCGTTTGCAGCATGCCGTATTCGTGTTCGATCCAGGAGAAGGTGATGACCTCGCGGCCAAAGTCGGTCTTCTGGGCGATGGCCCGCTTGAGGCGCGCGTCGCGCAGGATGCCCTTGCCCTGGTCGTCCAGCATCAGCCGGCCTTCCTTGTAGATCGCGTCGTTGCGCATGGTGCGATGGGCCTGGGGGCGGTAGATCTTAGCCGCGATCAGGTCCAGCCCGGTGGCCGGGTGAGCCTGGCAGCAGTAGACGTTGGCCTCCTTGCCGCCCTTGACGCGCGCCAGCACGTCGCTAAGTACGTTGTCGCGGTAGAAGTCGGTCAACGCCTCTTGCAGCAGGCGTTGCTCGCTCTCGCCCACCACCAGGGTGGTTGTTAAGTCGTCGTCGCCGTCCATCTGTTCGGCGATCTCGCGCGGGGGAGCCTGTCGGGGGCGCTGCACGGCCGGCTTGCGCAGCGCCTGCTTGCTGCGATGCGTGCGCCGGTCCAGCGCAAAGTAATGGCCCAGCTCCTCGTAGTCCTCGTAGGTGTTCAGATTCATGGTTAGTGAGAAACCTCAGTGGCGGCTCGGTCGGCCCACTCCGGGGTGCTGCGCAAAGACCGGCCACAGCTATCTTATTCGCTTTTTTCGCTCGGGCCGGTCTCTGACCGAGCCCATCCGACAGACCCGTGACCGCCGCTGATCCCGCCCGCACAGTCCAAGGCCAAGTCCGCCCGTGGAGGCAGGCCCGGTCCGGCTGCGTTCTGATATTCAAGCCTGGGAATCAAAACGGCCACGGCGATGCGCGTCGTGCGCTCCGTGGCCGCCACCTAACGAGGGGTGCGAGGAACTCTAGCCCCGTGGCAAACCTGGGGCGCACACGCAGAACTGGACTTTGACGTTGACGATGTTCACTTGAGCCATATCTACACGTGCCTCCTTCAAAGGATTTGTTAGGGTAGAGGATAACACAGGTGCTGCATTGTGACAAATCGCGGATGAAGCTTGCTGCAGGTCGCATAGGGACGGGTGGTTGCGGGCTGACAACACTGTCGATGACCGGGACCTGCGCCAGGACTGACAGTCCTCGGAAGGACTGTCAGTCCTGGCGCAGGCTAAACCCGCAGGTCCACCCCCTCCCCATCGTGCAACACGTTCTCGCGACCGACGAGCTGGCCGTCGATGACGCCATCCCCTCAGACGCGCGCGGCAGGGCGCGCTCCAGCGATCATCCGCTGTCCTTCATCCGCTGTGCTATTCCGGGCCTACACCCGCTCGTGCAGCGTCATCAGCACATCGGCGCAGGGCCGCAGCGTGCCCATGAACTCCGGCTGCACCAGCAAGCCCGGCACAGCCTGCAAACGATAGCGCTGCGCCACGTCGGCCAGGATCAACACGCCCTCCAGCAGCGCAAAGTGCTGGCCCAGGCAGATGCGCGAGCCAGCGCCGAAGGGATAGTAGGCATAGCGCGGCCGCTTGCTTTCCATCTCCGGCGCAAAACGCTCCGGCATGAAGCCCTCTGGGTTGTCCCAGAACTCCGGGTGGCGGTGGGTCAGGTAGGGGGTGATGGTCACCAAGGAGCCGGCTGGCACGTGGTAGCCATCGATCACGTCATCTTCCAGTGGGTCGCGCGCCATGATGGCCACCGGCGAGTAGAGCCGCAGCACCTCGTCGACGATCATGCGGGTGTAGACCAGGCTGGGGATGTCGGCCACGGTGGGTGTGCGGCCGTTCAGCACGGCGGCCAGCTCGGCGTGCAGCTTCTCCTCCACGTGCGGGTGGCGGGACAGCAGGTACCAGGTCCACGTCAGCAGCGTCGCCGTGGTCTCATGGCCGGCAAAAAAGGTGATCAGCACCTCGTCGCGCAGGTTCTCACGCGTCATGGTCTGGCCAGTCTCTTCGTCCTTGACCGCCATCAAGATCGACAGCAGATCGTCGGCAGGCGGCTGCTTGCGGCGCGCGTCGATGATGCCGTAGAGGAAGTCGTCCAGCGTCCCCAGCGCCTGTTTGAAGCGGCGGTTGCCAGGGGTGGGCAGGAACATGGGCGGATCGATGAAAGACAAGGAGCGCGCGGCGGCGAACTCCAGAATGCCCACCAGGGCATCGCCGGCCTGTCGGAAGTCGGTGCTGATGTCGACGTTGAACATGGAGCGCGAGATAACGCTCATGGTCAGCCGCATCATCTCCTGGTTGATGGCCAGGGTTTGGCCGGTTTTGGTCGGCTCGCGCCAGCGCTGCAGCATCTCCTGGCTGGATTCAGTCATGATGTCGGCGAAGCGGATGACGCCCTTGGGCGTGTAGGTGGGCTGCATCAGGCGGCGCTGGCGCTGCCAGAAGGGGCCATCGCTGGTCAACAAGCCGTTGCCCAGTGCGATACGCAGCTTGTCATGGCTGACGCCCTTCGGATAGTTGGCAGCGTTGCTAACCATAATGTGGCGCACATGTTCCGGGCGCACAAACTGGTGAATCACCATCGGCCCGACCCGGATGCGCGCCACGTCGCCAAAGGTGCGCCACAGGTCAACGTAGGATTGGACGACGTCGGGACGATCGAGCGTAAGCATCCCGCGCATCGTTTGATTCATCCCTGGGCCGGGCGCGCGCCGTCGGGCAGGCGCCGGGGCTGAAGGCTTGGTTGCTGCTGTCATGGGGTTCTCCTGTGGGGCGCCGGCCTGCGACGCCAGTGGCTGCGTACGAATCTTGTGCAAATTATAGCACACCTGCTCTTGAAAAGCCTTAGGAGCTTGCCAATTCGGCAGCGCCCGCGCTTTTACCAACATTGTGCGCCATCTGTTTTGACAAGCCCCTTCAATCCTCATATAATTGTGCAATATGTCTCGACCTGCTTGACAACGTATGGAGAGGAAGGGTGCAGTATGTTCCGGTTGAACGACAATCCAAAAGGCAATAATGGACATTTTTCTGGATCATCGCCAGCGGCCGTGCAAGAAGATGGCTACTGGGAAGCCTTGATGCATCAAGGCGAAGTGGCGGCGTTGGACGAACCGCCGCCCTGGGCCAGCAACGGCCGCGCCCATGCGCCGTGCCACGACGACTACGAGCGCACCGACGACCAGACCGACTGGAAACGAGCCGAGTGCATGCTGGCGCAAAAGGAGTGCTGCCATTTGTTGGTCGTCGGCCATAACCGCGGCGGCCTGTTGGTGCAGTTCGGCAGCCTGACCGGCTTCGTCCCCAGCTCGCATCTGGTGGACTTTCCCAGCATTGTGGATCCGGTCGAGCGCGAGGATGCCCTCAAGCGCCGCTTGGGCGAGGAGCTCAAGCTTCAGGTGATCGAGATCGATCGGCAGCAGGCGCGGCTGATCCTGTCCGAACGCATTGCGCGCGAGGCTGAGCGGGGCGAGGGCCTCTTTGCCCGCATCAAGGCCGGCGACACCCTGACCGGCCGCGTCAGCAACCTGCGCCGCTTTGGCGCCTTCGTCGATCTGGGCGGCTACGAAGGGCTGATCCACATCTCTGAGCTTTCCTGGGGCCGCGTCAACTACCCTGGCGACGTCGTCCGTCCCGGCGACGTGGTCCAGGTGTACGTGCTGGATGTGGATCCGGAGCAGCGCAAAATCCAGCTCAGCCTGAAGCACCTGCAGTCCGATCCCTGGCGCAACGTGGCCCAACGCTTCTGCGCTGGCGAGATTGTCAGGGGCGAGGTGACCAACGTCGTCAGCTTCGGCGCGTTTGTACGCCTGGACGACGGCATCGAAGGGCTGATCCACATCTCCGAGCTGGCCGAGGGAACCTTCCTGCACCCGCGCAACGTCCTGCGCGAGGGCCAGCACGTCGATGTCAAGGTCCTCAGCGTCGAATCAGACAACCGCCGCATCGGCCTGAGCCTGCGCCAGGCGCGCAAACCCCACTATGCTGACTGGTCGGACAGCGCCCGCGTGGCAGCGCCAACGATGTAAACCCTTTGCCACCGACAGCGGCACATTCCGGCCGAGGCAGCCCTCCTCGAGGCGCAACCCTCCTCGGTACAGCGGCGCCGGCAGAGCGGGCGGTAGCCCACTCCGCTGGCGCCGCTGTTTTTATCAGGCCCTGACCATTGAGCAAGTCGCCATCGCCCCGTGCAGCAAAACCCAAAACAGCCAGGAAACGCCGTGCGGCGCCGCCAGCGCATCGCCCGGCCTGGCAGAGCGCCGTCGAGTCCAACGCCGAGATCATCGCGCTGACCGGGCTGATCGCGGTGGGCCTGTTGATCGCCAGCCATCTGCGCCGCCAGGGCGAGACGCCGGGAATCATCAGCCAACTGTTCGGCTGGGCCGCGCTGCCGGTGCTGGTTGTGCTGCTGCTGCTGGCCCTGGCGGCGCTGGCGCGCCAGGCTGCGCAGCGCATGGGGGCGCGCGACGCGTTCCCTTGGCGGCGCGCGGGCGAGGTGATGATCGGCCTGACACTGATGGCCGCGGCGGTGCTGGGATTGAGCCACCTGTGGTCAGGCAGCGACGATCCCCTGCAATATGCGCTGGCGGGCAACGGCGGCGGGCTGGCCGGCTGGCTGATCGGATCGCTGCCGGGCCAGTTGCTGGGCGATCTGGCAGCGACGGGCCTGCTGTTGCTGCTGGCCGGGTTGGGACTATGGCTGGTGCTGCGAGCGCTGGACCTGCTGGCGCTGGACTGGGGAAGCCTACCCGCGCGGCTGCGCCAGGGCCTGGACAAACTGCTGCCCACCCCCGACAACGGGCTGGCTGAGCCGGCTGAGCCTGAGCCAGCGCGCCCGGTGCAGCGAACGGCTGCGGCGGAGGACCGTCCCTCGATTGTCAACGACGACCCGCCGCTGCCCAAGAAGCCGCGCCAACCCCCACCCAAACCGAAGGCGCGCCCCCTGGCCCCGCAGCCGCGGCCGGAGTTCCTGCCGCCCTTGACTCTGCTGGCGACGGCGACGGCCAAGCCAGGCCAGGCCGCCGATCTGGCCTACAAGAAACAGGTTATCGAGCAAACGCTGGCAAGCTTCAACGTGCCGGTGGAGATCGTGGACATCAACGTCGGGCCGACCGTGACCCAGTTTGGCGTCAAGCCCGGCACGCTGGCGCGCCGCGGGCCGGGCGGCGACACCGTACAGCGCCGCGTGCGCGTCAGCCGCATTCGCGCCCTGGCCAACGACCTGGCTCTGGCTCTGGAGGCGTCCAGCATCCGCATCGAAGCGCCCGTGCCAGGCAAAGGCTACGTGGGCATCGAGGTGCCCAACAGCCGCTCCGACCTGGTGCCACTGCGCATGGTGCTGGAGGCGCCGGAGTTTGGCCAGATCAAATCTCCCCTGGCCGTCGCCTTGGGCCGGGACGTGGCGGGCCAGCCGGTGGCGGCCGACCTGGCTGCCATGCCGCACCTGTTGATCGCCGGCGCCACCGGCTCCGGCAAGTCGGTCTGCATCCATAACCTGGTGTGCAGCCTGCTGTTCAACAACGGCCCCGACCTGCTGCGCCTGCTGCTGGTGGACCCCAAGCGGGTGGAGCTGCCGGCCTACAACGGCGTGCCGCACCTGATCGCGCCTGTAATCACCGATGTGGACCAGGTGGTGGGCGCGCTGACCTGGCTGACCCTGCAGATGGACGAGCGCTACCGCAGCTTTTCGCAGGTCGGCGCGCGCAACCTGAAGGACTACAACCGCAAGATCGACCGCAAGAACAGGCCGGCCGAGTGGCGCGACCTGGAACCCTACCCCCACATCGTCTTTATCATCGACGAGCTGGCCGATCTGATGCTGGCTGCGCCCGACAAGGTCGAGCACTACATCTGCCGGCTGGCGCAGATGGCGCGCGCCACCGGCATTCATTTGGTGATCGCCACCCAACGGCCCAGCGTGGACGTCATCACCGGCCTGATCAAGGCCAACTTTCCCGCCCGCATCGCCTTCTCCGTCACCAGCCAGATGGACAGCCGAGTGGTGCTTGACACGCCAGGCGCAGAGAAGCTGCTGGGACGGGGCGACCTATTGTTCATGCGCCCCGACAGCGCCAAGCTGGACCGCATCCAGGGCTGCTTTGTGAGCGAGAAGGAGATCGACGGCATGGTCAGCTTTTGGAAGCAGACCATGCCTGCGCCGGAGCTGGCCCCCAACCAGCCGCGCTTCCCCTGGACCGGGCTGATGGCCGACATGGAAGATCAGGACGACCAGTACGAGCGGGCGCTGGACCTGGTGCAGGGACAGCGGCGCGTCAGCACTTCCTGGCTACAGCGACGCTTGCGGGTCAGCTACAATCGGGCGTCTGAGCTGATCGCGCGCATGGCCGACGATGGCTACGTGGGGCCGGACGAGGGCGGCGGCCGCGGCCGCGAGGTCTTGTTGTCCGGCGTATCCAACGACGAAGACGACTGGCTGAATTGACGGCGGCGATTCGTCCTTTGTTTACCGTTGCGCTATAATGCGGCGGTTCTGACTAACAACAGATTTCAAGACAAGAGGTTCGTTTGTAATGGACATCGGTCAAATCTCAAACGCTATCGGCTCGGTGCTGCAAGTGCTGGTAGCCGTGTGCGGTGCATTCGTGCTGGCTTTCTGGCTGGCGATCGTCATCTGGACCTGGCGCGACATCCGCGCCCGCTCACGCGACATGTTTGCCGCGGTGCTGGCCATCGTGTTGGTGGCCATCTTCCCGTTGGTCGGCCTGCTGCTCTACCTGCTGCTGCGGCCCAAGGAGACCCTGGCTGAAGCCTACGACCGGGCGCTGGAGGAAGAGGCGCTGCTGCGCGGCATCGAGGAGCAATTGGTTTGCCCCAACTGCAACCGGGTGGTGGAAAAGACGTGGCGGTTCTGCGCCTATTGCCACACCCAGGTCAAGAAGGACTGTCCCACCTGCGGCCAACTGCTGGAGCTGGGCTGGACGCTGTGTCCCTACTGCGGCAGCCCGGCCAACGTCCCCAAGGTACGATCGCAGCAAGAGCTGCCGCCCCCTGGCGCCACTAGCCGGCCCATCCCACACCAAGGCGATCTGGCCGTGACGGACCTGCCCGTGGTGGAGTGAGCAGGCAGCGGCCCACGCCGTCAGCTTGATCCCAAAACAAACAGAGAGGTAGATCGTTGATCTACCTCTCTTGTTGTTTTGCTGTCGGATGTCTGCGCCGCCCATCTTTGCGCAAAATTGGCCGGCATAACATGACCAAGATCATATCGTTGTAGCGCCACGTGGTGATACAATAAGGTTCAAGATGAACCCGATCTCGGCTTTCTTTGTGCGCAACATCATCGTTGTCTTCTTCTTCTACGGCCTGGCGTTCTTCAGCTTAGGGCTGGCGCTGGCCCTTGCCAGCCGCCGCGAGTCGGAATTTCGCTTCGTGCGGGCTATTGTGCCGCTGGCGCTGTTCGGCTTCCTGCACGGCATCCACGAATGGGTGGAGATGTACCAGAAGATCGCCGTGCTGAGCAGCGGCTACACTCCCACGACCCTGCACGAAGTTCTGCGGCTGCTGCTGCTGGTGTCCTCCTTTGCCATGCTGTTGGGCTTCGGCTTCACGCTGCTCAGCCCTGACAACACGTCCAGGCGGCGCATCTGGCTGCCGGTGCTGGGGTTAATAGGATTTTGGCTGGCGGCTGTGGTGATCATCGCTGTGGCGCTGGAGCCAGGCGACGCGCTCTTGATTGCTCAAGCGGATGCGTTGGCGCGCTATAGCCTGGGCATCCCCGCGGCGCTGCTGGGCGCGTGGGCTCTGCTGACCCAGCAGCGCACCTTTCGCGAGGCCAACCTACCCCAGTTTGGCCGCGACCTGATCTGGGCCACCACCGCGTTGTTGCTCTACGGCGTCATTGGCCAGTTGTTCGTGCGCGAGACCACGTTGGTGCCCTCCAACGTGCTCAACAGCGCCCTGTTTTTGCAGTGGTTTGGCATTCCGGTGCAACTGTTCCGTGGACTGGCGGCGGTCATGCTGCTGGTGTTTATGGTGCGCGCGCTGAAAGCCTTCGACGTGGAGAGCCGGCGGCGCCTGGACGCAGCCAACCAGGCCCGCATCAACGCGCTCAACCAGGTGGTCGACGCGCAAGAGATGGAGCGCAAACGCATCGCGCGCGAGCTGCACGACGCTACCGGGCAGTCATTGACCGCCATCGGCCTGGGGCTGCGCGGTGTGGAGATGCACATCGAGAACAGCGCTGCCCCCCAGCCTGGCCTGCTGGAAAAGGTGCGCGAGATCAAGACCTACAGCGCCAACGCCCTGGGCGAGCTGCATGGGATCATCGCCGACCTGCGGCCCCAGATTCTGGACGACATGGGGCTGGCCGCGGCGCTCAAGTGGTACGTACAGAACTATCAACAACGGCGCTCGCTGCCCAGCGAGCTGATCGTCGAGGGAACGCCCTATCGTCTGCCGGCCGAGTACGAGACAGTACTCTATCGCATCACGCAGGAGGCGTTGACCAACATCGCCAAGCATGCCCATGCCACGCGCGTGGCCGTAACGCTGAACTTTTCGCCGGCTGAAGTCAACCTGACCATCCAGGACAACGGCCGCGGCTTCAACCCCGACCAGATTTTGCAGCGCAACGGCCGCAACACGGGCTGGGGGTTGCTGGGCATGCGCGAGCGCGCCAGCCTGATCGGCGGCCACGCCATCATCGAGTCGTCGCCCGGACAGGGCGCCCGCATCCGGGTCACCGTGCCCACATCGAGGGAGTTGCTCCGTGTCAAAGATTCGCCTGTTACTAGTTGATGACCATGAGATCGTGCGCGCCGGGCTGCGCATGCTGTTTTCGGCCGAACCGACGGTAGAGATCATCGGCGAGGCCGCCAGCGGTGAAGCGGCCGTCGCTGCTGTGGAGGACCTTGAGCCTGATGTGGTCTTGATGGACGTGGCCATGCCCGGCATCGGCGGCGTCGAGGCCACGCGACGTATCAAAGCCAGCCATCCCCAGGTGGCCGTGCTCGCTCTGACTATGCACGAGGACGAGGAGTACTTCTTCGAGATGCTGGCAGCCGGCGCGTCAGGCTACGTGCCCAAGCGCGCGGCCCCCGATGATCTGATGTCGGCTATCAACATCGTGCGCCAGGGCGACGTTTACATCTACCCGTCGCTGGCCCGCCTGCTGGTCAAGGACTTTCTCCATCGCTCGGAAGCCAGCGCGCCCGAGACCCGCGAGGAGTTGACGCCACGCGAGCAAGAGGTGTTAACCTTCATTGCCGAGGGCTACTCCAACCGCGAGATCGCCGATGTGCTGGTGATCAGCGTCAAGACCGTGGACCGCCATCGCGAGAACATCATGCGCAAGCTGCAACTCCATAACCGCGTCGAGCTGGTCAAGTACGCCATCGAGAAGGGTTTGATCACCGTGGGTGGGTCATAATCACCCATAAGGTATGCACTTGATCTAGGGAAGTCACCCAAGTCCAAAGATGGGGAAATCGCCCGATTGATTCCTCGACCGTAACATGGTACTCTTAGCATAGAAGCTGAGAGACAGCCGACGCCCAACTGGCAAGGTCAAGGATAGCACGGTCGATTTCCGGCCAAAAGGAAGAAGGTGACACCATGGAAAGCATGCCGAATGTTCTACTGCTGGTTCTGATGTTTGTTCTGAGGCTGGGCGTGCCGTTGCTGATCACCGTAGCTATTGCCTACGGGCTGAAGCGACTGGACGCCAAGTGGCAAGCCGAGGCCGAGCAGGATACCCAGGCCGAGACGACGGTCGAAGCGCCTGGTCTGCCCAGCGCCGCTCCGGTCAAAAGCCGCTGATCCAGCTTGCACCGTTCGTCGAGCAGTCTGACATGACCCGCTAAACGACCATGAACCGAATAACCGCCGCCAGCCTGAGGCCGAACAGCCCCTGGCTGGTTTTGCTACTTTCCGCCGCCATACTCGTCACATCCATCACCCTTACGGTCCTGGTCTCCTCCGGACAGGCCGACGTGGGGGCGCCGCTGCCCGATGCCATGGGCCTAAGCAGTGTCGTGCCAGGCTTTCGCGGCCCGCAGCAATGCGCTGAGTGCCACCCGTCTGAATTCTACGACTGGTCTGGCACCACCCATGCCAGGGCTTCCTTCGATCCAATCTTTCGTGAGTTCCTACAGGAAGCGCAGGAGCCTGGCGAGTGTTTTGCCTGCCACACCACCGGCTACAATGCAGTCACCGGGCAGTTCGTCATGGCCGGTGTGACCTGCGAGGCGTGCCACGGCCCTTATCGCGACAGCCATCCAGGCCAAAGCATGCAAATGGCCGCCTCGCAGGAGCTGTGCGGCTCGTGCCACAAGAGCACGCTGATCGAGTGGGAGGCCAGCCTGCACGGCCAGGCCGGTATTGCCTGTGTGGCCTGCCATGCAGTCCATACCCAGAAGACCCACGTGGCAGCCACCGCCGACGCGCTGTGTGCAGGGTGTCATGAGCAGAGCACGCGCGACGACATGCATTTGGCTCACAAAGGGGAGAACCTCCGCTGCATCTCCTGCCATCTCTCTCGCCCCGAAGACAAGCCAGCCCAAGCCGTCAGCGGTCACGCCGTCACCGGCCATTCGTTCGCCGTCAACCCCGACGCCTGCGCCGATTGCCACCAGGATCAGCCGTAGCGCCGACGCCAACGTGACACCCCCATCACCGCCCACGCACGCCACGTTACCAACGTGACACCCTCATCACCGCCCGCGTAGGTCACGTTATCAACGTGACACCCCCATCACCGCCCGCGCACGCCACGTTATCAACGTGACACCCTCATCACCGCCCGCGCACGCCACGTTACCAACGCGACGCCCCCATCACCGCCCGCGCACGCCACGTTACCAACGCGACGCCCTCATCACCGCCCGCGCACGCCACGTTACCAACGCGACGCCCCCATCACCGCCCGCGCACGCCACGTTACCAACGCGACGCCCTTGTCCGGCTGGTAGCCGGACCTACAGGCGTCTCAAACACAAAGCAACGGCGGCGACCGGGTTGGGTCGCCGCCGTTGCTTTGTGATGGGAACGCGCTGTGGGCTTAGCCGTGCTGGCTGCCCTTGTGGTCGAAGATGGCCAGGAAGCGCACGCCCAGCAGCCAGGCCATCACACCTGCGCCGATGATGCCAATGGTGGAGAGCCACTCGATCAGGCTGGGGGAGTAGGTGACGCCGGGCGGCAGCATCTGGCCGAACATGGTGGCGTTGAAGCGGTTCATCATGACGCCAAAGAGCAGCAGCAGCGGCGCCACTACCGTCACCCAAGGCCGGCTGCGCAGCGACGGGATCAGCAGCAGCGCGCTGGGGAGCATCAGCCCCACACCCACCTCCAGCCACCACCAGAAGCTGTAGGCCCCAGCGCTCCAGAGCAGCGCAATCTCACCGCTCACCAACAGATCGCCCAGCTTCAGCGCCAGATAAAACACCCCTACCCAGGCGGCAAGCCGGGCCAAACCAGGGGCGATCTGTCGCTTGGCGGGCAGACCGAGAATGGCTGTGGAAGCCAGGTAGGTCAGCGTGGCCAGACTGAGCCCCGCTATGATCGACGAAACGAAGAACAGCAGCGGCAGCAACGGCGTGTACCACAGCGGATGCAGCCGGTGAGGCATGTTGAGATAGAGCGTGCCCAGGGTCGATTGGTGCAGCGACGACAGCGTCACGCCGACGACCGCAATCACCGGCATGGCGCCGCGCAGCAGGCGCAGCACCCGATCAGTCAGCGGCCGGTGCAATCGCTCCAGCAGGAAGGGCGTGACCTCCAGGACGAGCACGGTGGTATAGAGCAACACACAAAAACTGATCTCGAACAGCGGCGAATGCACGTTCCAGAAGAGGATAAAGTTGTAGAAGCGGTCAGGCCGGCCCAGGTCCAGCACCAACAGCAGCAGCACAGCCACATAGCCGGCAAGACCGGCCAGAATCGCCGGCCGCACCGCGTCGTGATATTGCTCGCGATGCAGCACATGCACCAGACCGGCCATGGTGAAGCCGGCGCCGGCAAAGGCAATCAGCGTGAAGTCGAAAGCGATCCAGATGCCCCACGTGTAGGCGTCGGTCAGGGCTGTGGTGCTGCCCATTCCGACCAACAGCCGGATGATGCCGGCCAGCCCGCCGACCAGCACCGTGGCCCCTAGCAGCGCCATCGCCATACGCCGGTTGAGTACGGGCACTGCCGCGCTGCTGGATGGCTGCTCGACGTGCAGATTAGTGGTCATGGCGGTCCTCCTGGGGCAATGTCACCTGCGCTTCACTCAAACGCAGATCGCGCCGTTTGGTCAGCCAGTACAGGCCGGTAGCCAGGGCAGCGACGCTGGCGGCGACGACCGGTGTCTTCTTCATCACAGCCTCGGCATGATGCGAGATGGTCTGGTCGCCCAACGCCGGCAGGCCTAGCTGACTGAAGGGCACGCCAGCCAGGTACAGCACCGATGTGCCGCCGGCCTCGGACTCGCCGTAGACCTGGTCGATGTAGCGGCCCGGATTGGAGTTGATGCGAGCATGCGCCTGCACCAGCAGGTCGGAGCGCCGTCCAAAGCGCAGCGCGCCGGCCGGGCAACTGGCGACGCAGGCCGGCATCTCACCCTCCGCCAGTCGCTCGACGCACATCTGGCACTTATGAATCAGCCCCAGCGGGTTGTTCCAGTCGTAGGTGGGTACACCAAAGGGACAGGCATACTGGCAATAGCGGCAGCCGATGCACTTCTTGCTGTCGTAGACCACCGGGCCATCGGCCGACTTGGTCAGGGCGCCCACTGTGCAGGCCGACACACAGGCGGGATGCTGGCAGTGCATGCATTGGCGCTTAACCGGCACGGGCTCGGCTGAAGCGCTGTTGGGTCGGAAATCGATAAAGGTGTAGGCGTCGCTGCTCAGCGCCGCTGGTACCACCGTGGCGTTGGGCCGGTTATTGGCCTGCTTACAGGCCAGCGCGCACGAGTCGCAGCCGGTGCAGCGGGTCACGTCGATCAACATGCCCCAGCCGTTGTCGGACACTGGCCCGCTGGCCAGGGCTGAGCTGGCAGGTCCGGCCAGCACACAGGTTGCAGTCACGGCGGCGGCGCCCGTGCCGGCTGCTTTCAGGAACTCGCGTCGGGAAAGCGCTTGGTGTGAAGTCATGATTTACGTCTCCAGGGTCGTTGTACGATAAGTCCAACCGCGAGCATGAAGATAATGCCAGCCATTGCGCCGATGCCAATGCCCAGCCCCAGGCTGACGGCTGAGACCTGGGCGGTGCGACTGTTCACCGACTGTTCGGCAGCGGCTTCTGAGGCGGCGACAGCTTGGTTGCCGGACGCAGGCGGGATCGCCATGCCCGGCTGCATGGCCGAGATCAACGCCGAGGTCTCTTCCCCATGAAATGCGCCGCTGTGGCAGCTTGCGCAGACCTCAGTGGCAACCTGGAACTGGTGGGTGGGATCAGAGGGGCCTCCCTCGACGTGCGGCGAACTGGCGGGCGAGGTGTGACAGGTGACGCAGTCCAGTCCGGTGCGCAAATGCACCAGATGGCCGCCGTCCTGTACATCTTCGCGGTGGCAGGAGCGGCACAGCGCCTGATCGTCCAGCCGCAGATTTTGCGTGTGCGAGCGATGGCAGCCGATGCATTGGACGCCGGCCGCGGCATGGGGGGTAGTTTCCCAGTCGGCGAAGGTCTCGGCATGGCAATCGCTGCAGACCGAGGAGTCAACGCTGAGGATCATGTGGCCGTTTTCCGGGTGGCCTTCCACCAGCGGCCCATGGCAGGCTTCGCAGGTGACACCAGCGTGCTCAAAGCTTCCGGTAGCCGGGCTAAAATTGGTGGTGTGACAGGTCAGGCATGAACAGTCCTGGCCATTCTCGCAGGCCACCACGGCGCTCTCAATAGACATGGTAGCGCCGGCATGAGGCGAGCTCTGCCAGTCGTTGACTTCGGCCTGGTGGCACAGCGCGCATTGGCCGGGGTCTGTTTCGAGCGGTTGCGGCTCACCAGCGCTAACCGGCGCCGGCATGCCCACTAGCACCAGCAACAAGAATGCCACAGCCGCAAGGGCCAAGGCAACACGGTTGCGAGCAGAAATCGTCGCGATAGGCATATCATTCTCCAGTAGGACGTATGATGGGCGAGACAAGGGCTGGCTACGCGTGCAGCCGCTCGAACCGCTGTGCCAAGGCGCCTACCATCAAGATGATCAGCGCGGGCACGCCCAGACGAAGGAACATCATCCCCATCACGGGTAGGAATTCTTCAGCGGGGAAAGCAATCATGACGGTTCTCCTTATCTTCACCAATCAGCATTGGCTTCTTGTCGCAGCAGGCCAGACCGCTGCTGAATCTAGAATCTAGCTAGCTAATAGCATAGCATCAGACAGGGCGCATTTCAATCGGGTGTTGTCCCCATCTTGCGCCCAATAGTACGAACGGCTGCGGCGACTGGAGGGCGGCTTGCTATGGGGGAAAACACCCATTGAGCCGCCAAACTCACCCCAAAATATGATCTAGATCATAGCGAAAAACGTAACTTAGTTGTAGGATAGTAGTGCAGCGCGTGCCTGCATCCTCTTTGGCTTCGATTGACGTTGGCCCCGTTCGATTCTTCTTGATTTTACTGCGTGTTTACTGAGTTTCGACCCAAGCTCGAATGTCTGTTTTCGTTCCAACCTACGTGGTCGTCAGCGCAAGGAAAGGGCTTCGCGACCCCAGTTCCTGCGCCGTCAGATACCCTGCACACCAACGATGGTGTGCGTCGCATGCGGAGAAGGAGACTCTCATATGAAGCGCTTCATCCTCTTGGCGTTGCTGGTTCTGGCAATCGGGCTACTAGCAGCCTGTGGCCAGTCCCAACCACCAGCGCCGCAACCAGCCGCAACTCAGGTGTCCTGCCCTGAGTGTCCGGCCTGCGCCGAAGCAGCGGCCTGTCCCGAGCCGCAAGCTTGTCCTGAAGCTCAGGCCTGTCCTGAGCCCGTCGTGGCCACCGTTCCTTTCGGGGAGGCGTGGGCCAACTCACCCCACAATGACATCACCTCGGAGTCCTTCGTCCATTGGGACGGCGACGATCCGGCGGTGGTGCCAGCCGACTGCGCCAAGTGCCATAGCGAGCCCGGCTATCTGGACTTCCTGGGCGCCGATGGCACCGAGGCCGGCGTGATCAACGCCGAGAGCTTCCCCACGGGCACCACCGTCACCTGCGCGGCCTGCCACAACGACGTGACCATCCACAAGACCAGCGTGGTCTTCCCCTCGGGCGTCGAGATCACCAACATCGGCGACGAGTCGCGCTGCATGGAGTGCCACCAGGGACGCGAGTCCATGGTCAGCGTCAACAAAGCCATTGACGACCTGGGCCTGACCGACAAGCCCGATGAGGTCAGCGCTGACCTGGGCTTCCGCAACGTTCACTATTTCGCAGCGGCAGCTACCCAGTACGGCGCCCAGGCCATGGGCGGGTACCAGTACGACGGCAAGACCTACGACGTGAAGTTCGAACACGTCCAGGGCTTCGACACCTGCAACACCTGCCACGATCCGCACACCCTGGAGCTCAACCTGGAACAGTGCCAGACGTGCCACACTGATGTCAAAGCAGTCGAAGATCTGAAGATGGTCCGCATGCAGGGATCCGAGGCTGACTACGACGGCGACGGCAACGTGGAAGAGGGCATCGTGGAGGAGACTGCCGGCGTGCAAGAGATCCTCTTCGGCGCGATTCAGACCTACGCCAAGGACGTGGCCGGCACGCCTATCGTCTACAGCTCGGCCGCCTATCCCTACTTCTTCATCGACGCCAACGCCGATGGCCTGACGGGCGAAGACGAAGTTGTGTTCCCCAATGCCTACAAGTCGTGGACGCCGCGCCTGCTCAAGGCGGCCTACAACTACCAGGTTGCCAGCAAGGACCCCGGTGAGTTTGCCCACAACGGCAAGTATATCATCCAGCTCCTCTACGACGCAACCGAGGATCTGAACACGGCCATCGCCACGCCAGTGGACATGACGGCCATGCACCGCATCGATCCCGGCCACTTCGCCGGCTCGGAAGAGGCTTTCCGCCACTGGGATGCAGAGGGCATGGTGCCTTCAGGCTGTGTCAAGTGCCACCAGGCCGATGGTCTGCCACAGTTCGTCGCCGAGGGCGTCAACACGTCCATGGCGCCGTCTAACGGCTTCCTCTGCACCACCTGCCACACCAACTTCGAGGACTACGCCCGCTACGAGATCGCCGACGTCAAGTTCCCCAGCGGCGCCACGGTCAGCATGGAAGACACTGACAGCAACCTGTGCATCAGTTGCCACCAGGGTCGGGCTTCCACCGCCAGCATCGACAATGCTATCAAGGGACTGGACCTGGACGCGGTGCCTGAAAAGGCGTTGCGCTTCACCAACATCCACTACTTTGCAGCCGGCGCCACGCTGTTCGGCAACGAAGTTCAGGGCGCATACCAGTTCCCTGACCTGACTTACCTGGGCAAGTTCAACCACGTGCCTGGCTTCAACAACTGCACCAACTGCCATGCCACCCACGAGCTCGAGGTGAAGAGCGAGAGCTGCGTGACCTGCCACGCCGGTGTCGAGGCCCTGAGTGACATCAGAGGGCCGCTGTCGACCGCTGACTACGATGGCGACGGCGATACCACTGAAGGCATTGCCGGCGAGATCGACACCTTCAATGAGAAGCTGTACGCCGCGATGCAGGACTATGCCACCACCGTGGTGGGCAAGGCCATCCTCTACAACCCCGCCGCTTATCCGTACTTCTTCGAAGACACGGACGGCAACGGCGAGATCAACGGCGAAGAGGCGGCCTTCACCGCCTGGACGCCACGCCTGCTTCAGGCCGCCTACAACTACCAGTACGTGCAGAAGGATCCCGGCGCCTTTTCTCACAACGCGAAGTACGTGATCCAGTTCCTGTACGACACGCTCGGCAGTTTGGGCCAGAAGGTCACTGTGGACATGGCTGGCATGGTCCGGCCTGACACACCGGCTCAATAGGCGAGCCTGACCTGTCAACTTAGGTTTGAACACTGAGACCGGGCGCACCCTGTGCCCGGTCTCTTTGACTCTCGCTGGCAAACAACGATGGCTGTTTGGGTAGGCCGCTTGAGAAGCCCCGGCTGACTTGTGTGAATATTCATTTGCTGCTATAATTGTAATCGCCGTTACAACGCCGCCTCCGTCCAACCCCGCACAGTTTCCACAGAATCGAGATTATCTATGACAGATCAATCTTCGCCGCCATTGACTGAAGAGGTGGGTCCGAGTCCTGACACCAAGTCGTCCAAACCTCGTCGCCGCCGCTGGCTTTGGGTTGCAGGCGGTCTTGGTGTCCTGATCGTGCTGTTTGGGTTCTTCATCTTCTCCGTCGAGCTGCTCCACTACACCGAGTCGGCAGCCTTCTGCTCATCGTGCCACGTGATGCATCCCGAAAACACGGCCTATGAGAACTCGCCGCACGCACGCGCTGAATGCGGCACCTGTCACATTGGCCCTGGCGCATTGGCGGCCTTTCAGGCCAAGATGGCCAACGTCCGTTACCTGTGGGTCTATCCTACCGGCCAATATGAGAGACCCATCCCCTCGCCCATCCACAGCCTGCGGCCTGTGGAAGTGGTCTGCGAGCAGTGCCACTGGCCGGAGATATTCTTCGCCAATCGCTTGGTCAACCTGTATCGCTATGCCGAGGACGAACAGAACAGCCTGACCAAGATCGCTCTGCTGATGCAAACCGGCGGCGGCACAGCCGAAGCAGGCCGCGGCCGCGGCATCCACTGGCACATCGAGAACCCGGTCTACTACATCGCTAGCGACGAACAGCGCCAGGATATCCCCTGGGTGCAAGCCGAGTTCAACGGCGTGGTTACCGAATACCTGGCAACTACCAGCACGTTGACTCAGGCTGACATCGACCGCGCTGAAAAGCGCAAGATGGACTGCGTCGATTGCCATAATCGCGCCAGCCATGACTTTGGCCGACCTGGCGATTCGATCGATGAAGCCATGGCGGTCGGCCTGATCGCGGCAGACTTGCCTTATGTCAAACAGCAGGGTGTCCAGGTATTGGAACGCGTCTATCAGACCGAAGAAGAAGCTGCCCAGGCGATCGCAGCAGTGGCCGACTTCTACCGCGACACCTTACCTGAAGTGTATGCCACCCGCCAGGCTGACATAGAACAGGCTGTGGCCCAGTTGCAGAGCATCTTTGACCGCACGACCTTCCCGTTCATGAACGTCACCTGGCAGTCGCATCGCAACAACGTCGGCCACCGGGACTTCCCCGGCTGCTTCCGCTGTCATGATGGCCAGCACCTGAGCAAGGACAACGAGGCCATCCGGCTGGAGTGCAACATCTGCCACGCGATCCCACAGGTGGCCCTGCCGAGCCAGCCCCTGCCAACGGTCAGCGCATGGCCGCCTGGCAACGAGCCGGAGTCGCATCTCACCACGACCTGGTTGTCTGAGCACCGCTTCCAGTTCAATGCCACCTGCGCCGAATGCCATACAGTTGGCGATCCGGGCGGCACGTCCAACACCAGCTTCTGCTCCAACAGCGCCTGCCACGGCACTGAGTGGGTCTACGCCGGGCTGAATGCCCCAGCGATTCGAGCCTTGGCAGCGCCGCCGCGCGAGCCCGGCGCCGGCCAACCGAACCCTGTACCCCATCCGATCACGGCCGACACGAACTGTCTGACCTGCCATGGACCGACGGGCGTGATCCCTGCGCCAGAAAGCCATGCCAGCTTTGACATCACCATGTGTACGCAGTGTCATCAGGCGCCAGCAACAGAGCAGCCGGCCCCAGCGAGCGTCCCCCCGACGCCGGAAGCAGCCGTCACGGCCCAACCGACCGAGCAGCCAACAGCGGGCGGCCTACCGGCCATCCCACACCCTGTCGAAGGCCGCGAGGACTGTGTGCTCTGCCACGGAGAGAACGGGGTCAAACCCTTCCCCGCCGATCATGCCGGACGCACCAGCGACCTGTGCCAGACATGCCACACAGCCGGGCAGCCTGCGGCGCAATCCACAGAAACTGCGCCAACCGCGACGCCGGCCGCCGAGCCCGCGCAGACCCCAGCGGCCACAGCTTCGCCGGCTGCCACAAATCCGCCGGCCGCCTCAACCGCTCCTGCCATCCCCCATGCCATCGAGGGCCAGGAGAACCAATGCCTGGCCTGCCACTACACCACCAGTATTGTGCCCTTCCCAGCCAATCATGAGAGTTTCAGCAACCCAATGTGTCTGAGTTGTCACTCCGTGGAGGACTGATCTCAGGTTGAGCCTGGCTGGGCTGGGTTCACGGGTTGAAAGGATCGCATCTCTTCTGGACAGACAGTGTATCACAGCACTGTCTGTCTTTCATTCTGAACGAGTTGGAGCAACGCGCCAGGCGAGCCTGGGCTTTCGGAGCGAACAAGCTATGACAACACTGCGCCCCTACTACTGGCAAGGCGACCATATCCGGCTGCGCCCCATGCACGTGGACGACGTGGCCCTCTGGCTGGCCGAGGAGCGCTCGGACAGCGAGGCTGTGCGCATGCTCAATGCGGGCATGGATCTGCCCAAGTCCGACCAGGACGCGCGTGCCTTCGCCGAGCGCTACGCCGAGTTCGGCCACCGCCACGAGCGTATCATGTTCTCCATCGAGACGCTGGATGGCGAGCTGGTGGGCGGCATCAACATCCACTCGATGAACCAGCGCAACGGCACCTTCGAGACCGGCACGCGCATCTATCGCGCCTTCCGCGGCCGCGGCTATGGCTTCGAGGCCAAATTGATCGTGCTGCGCTACGCCTTCCACGAGTTGCGTTTCCAGAAGTACAACATCCGCTGCCTGGAAACCAATCAACCGATGATCGACCATGCGCTGCGGCTGGGCTGCCAGCCGGAGGGCCGCATCCGCCGCCACAACTACACGGACGGTCGTTTCTTCGACGATCTGCTCTTCGGCCTGACGCGCGAGGAGTTCGATGCTCCGCAAAGAAGTATTGCAGAAGACGCAAGAAGTTCGACTTCTCAGAAGAAGTCGAACTTCTTCACGCCCCTCACCACCGAGCGCCTGATTATCCGGCGCTTCCGGCGCCAGGACGCGGACGACTTGTACGAGTATCTGTCCGACCCGCAGGTCTACCGCTTCGAGCCGGGCGAGCCTATCGACCGAGCGCAGGCCGCGCAGCGCGCGGCTGCCATGGCTGGATCGCCGGACTTCTGGGCTGTGGAGCTACAAGCTGCTGGCAAGGTCATTGGCCAGGTCTATCTCAAACAGATCGAGCCGGCCGAGCATCTGACCTGTGAGCTGGGCTACATCCTCAACCCGGCCTACCAGCGCCAGGGCTACGGATCGGAGGCGGCTGCCGCACTGGTGCAGTATGCCCTGGCTGTCGGCGGCATGCACCGCGTCGTAGCCCACTGTAACCCGGAGAACACGGCGTCGTGGAAGCTGCTGGAGAATATTGGCTTCCGGCGCGAAGGGTTGCTCAAGCAGAATATCTTCTTCCGCCGCAGCGAGGCCAGCGAGCCGCTTTGGACTGATACCTTTGTCTATGCCAGGCTGGCCTGGGAAACCGCTTGAGAACCCTGTCCACCTGACCAGTCCGAGACTCCCCCAGCGATGGGGGAGTCTTTCGTTCTTCTATGGGATGATAGTGCTGCAGACCATAACTACCTACCCATTGGAGCAGCGTATGAACCGCCTATTCCTCACGGCAATTGCCCTTACCGGCCTGGCTGGTCTGGCCTGGCTGGGTCTGAAGGTCAAACCCCAGTCGTTTTCACCCTATCCCAAACAGTCGCCGGCCTTGACGACCGTCCCGCTGCCGGCCGGCCTCCCGGCGCCGGTCGCGCGCTTCTACAAGGCCGTCTACGGCGAGCATGTTCCTGTGGTCGAGAGCGTCGTGATCAAGGGACGGGCGACCGTCAGCCCGTTCGGCGTCAAGCTGCCGGCGCGCTTCATCTTCGTGCACGACGCCGGCCAGGGCTACCGCCACTATATCGAGGCCACCTGGTACGGCCGGCCGATCATGAAGATCAACGAGCGCTATCTGGACGGCAAAAGCCGGTTCGAGCTGCCCTTCGCTACCTACGAGGACGACGCCAGCATCAACCAGGGCGCCAATCTGGCCGTCTGGGCCGAGGCGGCCTGGTTCCCCAGCCTCTGGGTCACCGACCCGCGCGTGGGCTGGCAGCCGGTGGACGAGCGCACGGCGCTGATGGTCGTGCCCTTCGGGGACCAGGAAGAGACCTTCGTGATGCGCTTCAACCCCGAGAGCGGCCTGCTGGACAGCATGGAGGCCATGCGCTACCGCGACGCCGGCGACCAGGCCCAGAAGATCCTGTGGATCACCCGCAGCGAGCCTGGCCCCACCATCGCCGGCACGCCGCTCAGCGCGGTCGGCTCGGCCACGTGGCTGGACCAGGGCAAGCCGTGGGCGGTGTTCAGCCTCGAAGATGTGGTCACCAACGTCGATGTCAGCCAGTACATCCGGCAGAGAGGGCCATGATGGACGTACGCATTCTGGTTGGCGATTAGCCTGCGCTGAGCGGCACTGGCATCTCACCTCTCTCGAGGATCAGCCATGACAACTTCCCAGACTCTTCTCAGACGGATACTCTCGTTTCTCGGCAGGCTGTTGGCTTTCCTGCTTAGCTTGCTCTTTTGCCTGCCGCTGATCCTGCTGCCGCTGGCGACGGCCGTGCCGGCCGTGCTGTGGATCGTACTGGCCGCCCTTGCCGTGGCGCTGCTGTTCGTGCAGTTCCGCCTGAAGCCGGCCTGGAAGGGCGTAGCCGCTTCGCTGGCCGGCCTGGCGGCGGTCGCCGTCATGGCTGTAATCGCGTCGCAGGCCTTCGCAACGACGCCGCCCATCGTCGATGCCCAGGGCGAACCGCTGCCAGGCAGCATCGCCGTGCTGGAACAAGTCGAGATCAACGGCAGCCAGCAGTGGATCTCCATCCGCGGGCAGGACGCCAGCAAGCCGGTGCTGCTCTTCCTGGCCGGCGGCCCTGGCGGCAGCCAACTGGCCACGGCGCGCTACGCTCTGGGCGGCCTGGAGGAGCACTTCGTCGTGGTCAACTGGGAGCAGCCCGGCGCCGGCAAGTCCTTCGACGCCGTGGACCGAGCGACTCTCACGCCGGAGCGCTACATCGAGGACGCCCACGCCCTGGTGCAGTACCTGCGCCAGCGCTTCGGCCAGGACAAGGTCTATGTGCTGGGCGAGTCCTGGGGCAGCGCGCTGGGCATCCTGCTGGTGCAGAGCTACCCGGAGCTGTTCCACGCCTTCGTGGGCACCGGCCAGATGGTGGCCTTCCTGGAGAACGACCAGATGTGCTACGACTTTGCCGTGCAGTGGGCACAGGAGCGCGGCGACACGGCGAAGGTGGCCAAGCTGGCCGGGCAGGGCCCGCCTCCCTACTACGGCGATGGCGTAGCCTGGAAAGAGTCTGCGTTCTTGATGGACACCTTTGACTACATGAACCAAAACCCTGCCATCGCCGACAACGGCGCCAACACCTTCCGCGACCTGGCCGCGCCGGAGTACGGGCTGTACGACAAGGTCAGTTGGTTCCGCGGCGTGCTCGAAACCCTGGGCGTCGTCTATCCCCAGCTCTGGGAGGTGGACTTCCGCCAGCAGGCGACCGAGCTGGACGTGCCGGTCTACTTCCTGCTGGGCCGCCACGATGTGAACGCGCCGACCGTGTTGGCCGAGCAGTACTTCACCCTGCTGGACGCACCGCACAAGGAGATCGTCTGGTTCGAGCACTCCGGCCACACGCCGTGGGTGTCGGAATCCGACCGCTTCGTAGAGGCCATGGTAGACACAGTCCTGGCGCAGACCCAATAGTGACGCAGTTGCCCGGGAAACAGGACACAGATTCACACGGATTGGCGCTGATCAGAGGAGTCTCACTCCCAAATCTGTGTGACTGTGCGTGAATCGGCGTCCAAACTCCGGTCAGCACGGGCAACTGTGCAAGAGCCATCGCGTTATGGAGACAAGTGAGAAACAGCCATGAACACCTTCCAACTAACCCGCAACTCCGTGTCAGTGCTGGTTGCCTGCGCAGTCGTTGTGTTGTTGCTGGCCGCCTGCCAGCCGGCAGTGGTTTCGCCGAACCCGACGCCTGAGCCAACCACCGCCTCGCTTCCCACACAGCCCGCGGCCGCGTCGACGCCGGCCGTGACTGCCGAGCCTGCTCAAGAGGCATCGGGCGAAATCGTGCTAGACCTGTCCGGCGCGGCCCAAGGCCAGACGGTCGAGACTGTGGCCGCAACGCCGGCCGGCTCCGACGCGCCATATTGGGAGATCATGCCCCAACATCAACGCATCACCCTGCAGGGCTACCCGGTCACGGATCACCTGATGCAGCCGCAGATCTTTGTCTACCCGGTGGCCGATCTGGCGCAGGTCAACGAAGCCGCCGGCCAGGCAGTCGCCGACCTGCAAGCCCTGTTGGAGTCGCAGCAGCCGGCCGATCGCATGCCTTTCCTGCCGCTGTTCAACGCGGCCCAGGTGATGCACGCGCAGCCTCGATTCCTGGACTTCCAGAACGGCCGCGGCCTGCGCTACCTGACCCAGTTCGACCAGGCGCCGCTGCCGATCAACAACGCCGAGTTGATCTACACCTTCCAGGGCCTGACCGACGATGGTCAGACCTACGTCGCGGCCGTGCTGCCGGTGACTCATCCTGACCTGCCGGCCAGCGCGCAGCCTGCGGCTGATCTAAACGACTTCGCCGCCTACCTGGCGCAGACCGTCGCCTGGCTGGAGCAGCAGCCCAGCGGCAGCTTCACTCCCGACCTGGCGCAGTTGGACGCGCTGATCCAGTCGATCGAGGTGCAGTGGGCGGCTACTACAAGTACCACTGGTGGGGCATCGACAACGCCGATGGCTCGTACGATTTCTACGCCCACGGCAAGTTCGACCAGATCGTCTACGTTGCGCCGCGCAAGAACGTGGTCATCGTCCGCCTGGGCAACGCGCCCGACCCTGACCTGCAATGGCCGCTGGTGATGCAGAACCTGGTCGACCAACTGTCTGAGGAATGAGCCTGTCCATGAAGATACTGGCCCTGGAACACGAGCTACCCGGCGCAGCGCCGGAGGCATTCCAACGCTACGCCCGCGCCGAAGCTGGCCAGGCGTGGCAGTTGTATCGACAAGGCATCGTTCGCGAGCTGCACTTTCGCGCTGACCGTCCCGAAGCTGTGCTGATGCTGGAGTGCGACGATGTCGAGGCCGCGCACCAGGCGCTGGCCACGCTCCCCTTTGTAGCCAACCGGCTGATCTCGTTCGAGCTGATCCCGCTGGCGCCTTACCCTGGTTTCGAGCGCCTCTTTGCCATTGATCCCACGACAACACCATGACCACACCACCCACAATCGAGACCGCCCGCCTGCACTTGCGTCCCATGCGCGCCGACGACTGCGACGCGCTGTTGGAGATCTTCACCGATCCCCAGGTGATGGCCTCCTTCGATGCTGATCCGTTCACGCCTGCGCAGATGCAGCACTGGCTGCAGCGCAACCTGGACCACCAGGCGCAGCACGGCTACGGACTGTTCTCTGTCATCGAAAAAGTCAGCGGCCGGCTGATCGGCGACTGCGGGCTGGAGCAGATGGAGCTCGACGGACAGGCTGTGGCCGAGCTGGGCTATGACTTGCGCAGCGACGTGTGGAACCAGGGCTTTGCCAGCGAGGCCGCCAGCGCCGTGCGCGACTACGCCTTCCAGATCCTGCGCCTGCCGCAGCTCATCAGTCTGATCCGCGTCGGCAACGTCGCTTCGCAGCGGGTGGCTGAGAAGATCGGCATGCAGCGCGCGGCCGAGTTCGAGCGCTACGGCACGCGCTACTGGCGCTACGCCATCGAGGAGGCGACACCATGCCCCCCCTTGTCTGACACTTGAAGACATCATCCAGAAGACTCTGGAGCACGGCGAAGGTTGGGCTGTAGCGCACGCCAGACGGCTGCAGGCACTGATCGGCGAGATCGGCACCGGTCTCGACTATGACACAGGCGCGCTGACGCTGGCCACCTATCTGCACGACTGGGGCGCCTTTCCCTGCTTCGCCCAGCCTGGCGTCGAACATGCCCTGCGCTCGCGCCAGGTGGCCGAGGCCGAGATCCTGCCACAGATGGACCTTTCCCCGGCCGCGCAGGCGGTCGTGCTGGAGGCCATCGAGCTGCACGACTACCGTGACCTGCGCCCGACGCGCTCGATCGAGGCCCTGCTGCTGCGCGAGGCGGACATGCTGGAGTTCCTGGGCATGATCGGGCTGGCGCGCGAGTTTGCCCGCGGCCCCAAGGACGTGGCAGCCTGCCAGCGCCGCATCCTGAGCCGCCGCGCCGGCATCGAGGGGCGCTTCTCCCTGCCGCGCGCCCGCGCGATCGCCCAGGTCCGGCTGGAACGCATGGCGCAATGCCTGCGCTGGCTGGACGAAGAAAGCTTCGGCATCCTGTAGGAAACCAAGGAATGACGACCAAACTCATCCTCCTCGAAGGCATCCCCGGCTCCGGCAAGTCCAGCGCAGGCGAATTCGTGCAGGGCTTGCTCCAGCGGCAGAGCCTGGCCGTTCGCTTCTGGCGCGAGGGCGACTTCGACCATCCCGCTGACTTCGAGGGCGTGGCCGGCCTGAGCGAAACAACCTATCTGGACCTGCTGGCGCGCTACCCACACCTGGCTGACTTGCTCCAAACGCACGTGACTGTGCGCGGCGCAGACTACCTGCTGAGCTACCGCAAGCTCCAGCACAGCCACCCCGAAGCCATGCCCCAGGCGCTGGTCGACGAGCTGGCCCAGCGCGATGTCTACGACGGCCTGCCCATGGCCGGGTAATGCCGGCTGGCGCTGGATCGCTGGCGCGCTTTCTGCCAGGCCGCGGCGCAGTCGGACTCGGTGACGATCCTGGAGTGCTGTCTGTTGCAGAATCCGCTCACCGTGCTGCTGGCCCGCCACGACGCCGATCCGCAGGCTGCCCGCGAGCACATCGCCAGCATCGCGGCCATCATCCAGCCGCTCCATCCGCTGGCCATCTACCTGTCGCCGCGCGACGCACGCGCTGCGCTGGATCGGGTGCGCGCCGAACGGCCGGCTGAATGGGCCGACTTCGTCACCTGGTACCTGACCGGGCAGGCCTATGGCAAAACCCACGCCGTGGCTGGCTGGGAAGGCGTGATCCGGTTCTACGAAATGCGCCAGAAGCTGGAGGTCGAGCTGCTGGCCGGGCTGCCCCTGCCATCGCTGCTGATCGAGCACGCCGGCCAGGAGTGGGACCGCTGCAACGCCGAGATCGTCCGTTTCGTCGGCGCTCACCTGGCGGCCTGATCCAGGCCGCCAATCCTGTCCACTAGACACTCACGTAAGGTGGGCTTTCGTCGCTCAGGCGCAGGGGGATGCCATGCCATAGGCGCCACAGCGCGCCGACGCCGCACCAACCAGCGTTTCGTGGTTACTAGATGCGAGACGTTCGTGGCCGTTGGCAACGTTGGAGAAATCGCCTTGCTGCGGTATACTGTGCGGAACAGGCCGGCGTTCACAGCCTGGCCTAGCCAGCCGCAGCGAAACCCCAGTGTGGGATGACAACCGCCGCGCACGAACCACGGCCACCGCGCCAGATCTTCCGAGGAAGGCCATGACCCAGGAAACGAAATTCCTCCAGGCCCTGAAAGACATCTTCGTAGGCGCGACCATCGAGGGCGAGTCGGGCTACATCAACCTGATGCGCATCAAGGCCCGCTACTTCGAGCGCGGCGTCTTCCCGCGGCTGATGCAGGACATCGACGCGGCCGTGGCCCCCTTTCCCGCCTTCCGCGAGGAGCTGTTCGACAAGCTGTACGACTTCTTCCACCGCTACTTCAGCGAGTCGGGGTCGATCTACTTCCGCTACACGCCGCTGCACGAGCGGGTCTACGAGAAGGTCTACACCGACGAGCGGGACGTGGCGCTGTTCTACAAGACCCACATGCTCTACTACGTCAAGACCGACCGGCTGTTCCACAGCATGGACGTGGTGGTCGATGGGCTGCCCTTCCATTTCGACGTCCATGCGCTGGAGCACAAACGGGCCAACGAGAAGCGGGCGCTGGTCTTCGAGTTCCAGGCGCGGCGCCCTGACAACGTGCTGGTGTTGGCCGTCAGCTATTCGGAGAACGGCCGCAAGACCAAGCTGGACGAGATGGCGCGGGCCGTGCGCCGGACGGGCGTGCGGGTGGAGGAGGAGACGCTGGAGCGGGCCATGCGCCTGTTCGAGCGCCAGAGCGAGGTGGACTTCTTCATCAACAAGGACGCGCGCGCCTTTCTGCGCCAGCAGTTCGACCTGTGGCTGTTCCAGTACGTCTTCGAGCCGGAAGGGCGCAGCCAGACGCTGTGGAGCGAGCGGCGCATCCGCCAGTTGCAGGTGTTGAAGGACACGGCCTACAAGATCATCGACTTCATCGCCCAGTTCGAGGACGAGTTGGTGCGCATCTGGAACAAGCCCAAGTTCGTGCGCGATAGCCACTACATCGTCACCCTGGAGCGGGTGGCGGCGCAGGGCGAGGCCGGCCAGGCCCTGTTGGCGCGCTTTTTGGCGCACCCCGGCATAGCCGTGCAGATCGAGGAATGGCGCGGCCTGGGCATGCTCGACGCGGATCAGACCCTGCGGGTTTCCGAAAACCCGCAGGGTCTCGCGCAGTTGGACGAGCGTACTCAGTTCCTGCCCCTGGACACGCGCCACTTCGCCGACCTGGAGGGCGCTCTGGCCGCGCTGTTCGATCACCTGGACGATGCGCTGGATGGGTGGTTGATCAGGAGTGACAACTATCAGGCGCTGGCGACTATTGCGCCAAAACTACACAGGCGAGTTAAGTGCATCTATATCGATCCGCCCTACAATGCGGAAGGGTCGGAGATTCTATATGTCAACGAGTTCCGAAGCTCGACTTGGTTGACAATGATCGAAAATCGCTTGGAAGCGGTGTCCTTCTTGCTGACCGAGGAGAATCCGGCTCTGGCTATCGCTATCGATGACTTCGAAATGACCAAGCTGCGCGAGTTGCTCAGAAGTATCCTTCCCTATGATGTCAACACAATTGTAATCAATCATCATCCGCAGGGTTCGCCTAAAGCAAATGTGTCGAGGACTCATGAGTATTTGTTGCTAGGTACGTTGAACGGCAGTGATTTTGTGAAAGTCCCTCGATCCAAGGGAAAGTCGGACGAGCGGCCCTTCATGAGAACAGGAACAGGCGAAAACAACTTCCGCGTCGGCCGTCCAAATAGCTTCTATGCGCTTCTCATTGATCCAACCACTGCAACCATCAAGGGGGTAGAATCTTCTCCAAAGTCGCAGGACTATCCGACATCACCGACTAGCGAAGGTTACATTCGCGTCTATCCGTTGGATGGCAGTGGGAACGAACGGGTGTGGCGTAAGACTTATGTTTCTGCTCTTCGTGCTCTCGAAAAAGGTGACATTTTCTCCCGTGCATCGAACAACGGCTTCAACATCTACGAAAAGACATATATTGATCGAGTCAAGCCCACAACCAATTGGTTCAGTTCCAAGTACAATGCTGGTACGCATGGTACCGCGCTTCTAACCGCCTTGTTTGGTCAGATGGGTACTTTCCTATATCCAAAGTCGCTGCACTCTGTTCTCGATATCATCGACGCTGTGACTTATGATGACCAAGAGGCTTTGGTACTCGACTATTTTGCAGGCTCGGGTACGACGGCTCATGCAGTTATCAATCTGAATCGTAATGACAACGGAGAACGCAAATACATCCTCATCGAGATGGCTGATTACTTCGACACCGTCATTCTGCCCCGCGTCAAGAAGGTCGCCTTCTCCGACCAGTGGCGCGACGGCGCGGCGCAGTCGGGTGGCCGGGGCATCAGCCACTTCGTCAAGTATTTCACCCTGGAGCAGTACGAGGACGTGCTGCGCCGTGCCGTCTACGGCGACGCGGAGCCGCTCTTTATCCAGGCCGATCCCTACAGCCAGTACGTCTTCCTGCGCGATCTCAAGCTGCTGGACAACGCCGAGACCGGCGAAAAGGTGATGACCATCGATCCGGCCGCGGACGCCGTCCACGTCCACCTGGAGCGCCTCTACCGCGACGTGGACGTGGCCGAGACCCTCTCCTGCGTCACCGGCCAGCGCATCCGCCGCCTGCTGCCGGACGAGGTGGAGTTCGAGGACGGCCAGCGCATGAGCCTGCTGGACCCGCCGTGGGATGTGGTCAAGCCGTTGGTTTGGTGGTAGTAATGTGAGCAGGTGCCGGGCACTTCGGAAGTGCCCGGCACCTGGAGCAACGAATGCGCACGCTGCAAGAGATCCTCAACCAACTGCCCTTCGACGCCCTGCCGCCGGCCTGGACCACCTTCGACCTGGCCTCGTTCTCGCGCGCCAAGAGCCTGTGGGCCTATCAGCAGGCCGCGCTGGAGAACGCGCTCAAGGCGCTGTGGAAATACTACGAGGACTTCGGCGACTATCACCCCGGCGAGAACGAGCAGGAGGCCAACGCGCAGCGCAAGGCGCAGGTCTTCCAGTGGTACCGCCACAACGGCCTGCCCACCAACCTGGACATCCCGCTGGGCCGCAAGCGCGACGTGCGCGCCCTGCTGCTGGAGCACTACCAGCCGATGGGCGACAAGATTCCCTTCGAGGCGTTCACCAACCGCCTGGGCTTCTGGATGGCCACCGGCAGCGGCAAGACCCTGGTCATCGTCAAACTGATCGAGCTGTTGTGGCGGCTAGCGCGGCTGGGGGAGGTCCCCGACCACAACATCCTGGTGCTGACCCACCGCGACGACTTGCTGGCGCAACTGCGCAGCCACGTGGACGAGTTCAACGCGGCGCGCGGCGACCTGTTCATCCGCCTGCGCGAGCTGCGGGACTACGCCGAGGTCCAGCACTCGACCCTCTCCCTTTTCCGCCGCGGCGAAATCACCGTCTTCACCTACCGCTCCGACAACCTGAGCGACGTGCAGAAGGAGAAGATCGTCGACTACCGCAACTACGACAACCACGGCCGCTGGTTCGTGCTGCTGGACGAGGCGCACAAGGGCGACCGCGAGGAGTCCAAGCGCCAGCATATCTACTCGATCCTGGCCCGCAACGGCTTCCTCTTCACCTTCTCGGCCACCTTCACCGACGAGCGCGACAAGGCGTCGACGGCCTACGACTTCAACCTGGCGCGCTTCATCGAGGCGGGCTACGGCAAGCACATCAGCATCCTGACCCAGGAGAACCGCGCCTTTCGCCCTGACGAGGACTACACCGACGACGAGAAGCAGAAGGTGGTGCTCAAGGCGCTGCTGCTGCTGACCTACGCGCAGCGTTCGTACCAACGGCTGCCGGCCGGCTGGTACCACCGGCCTCTGCTGCTGACGCTGGTCAACTCGGTCAACGTCAAGGACTCCGACCTCAAGCTCTTCTTCCGCCAACTGGCGCGCATCGGCAAAGGGGAAATCAGCCAGGACGTGTGGCTGGTCGCCAGGGAGGAGCTGCGCCTGGAGCTGGCCGCGCGGCCGGAGCTGCTCTTCGAGCGCGACCGTTTCCTGCTGGACGAAGACCTGTTCCAATCGCTGCAGCAGGCGGATATGGTGGCCTGCGTGTTCAACGTGGATGCTGGCGCAAGCGCGGGCGCGGCCGGCGGCGGCGAGATCGAGGCGCTGGTGCGTCCCTCCAACCGGCAGGAGATCGCGCTCAGCCTGAAAGCGGCCGACCGTCCCTTCGCTCTGATCAAGATCGGCGACATCTCCGGCTGGTTGAAAGAGGAGCTGGCCGGCTACACGGTGGTGGAGGGCTACGGCGACGACAGCTTCTTCCAGCGCCTCAACGCCGACGACTCGCCCATCAACATCCTGCTGGGCTCGCGCAGCTTCTACGAGGGCTGGGACTCCAACCGGCCCAACGTGGTGACCTTCATCAACATCGGCGTGGGCGTGGACGCGCGCAAGTTCATTCTGCAATCGGTGGGGCGCGGCGTGCGCGTCGAGCCGCAGCCTGGTAAACGCCGCCGCCTGCTGGCGCTGTACAACAGCCGCGAGGTCAGTGAGGCGCAGTATGCTGCCGTCCACGACCGGGCGCTGCCGCTGGAGACCGTCTTCATCCTGGGCACCAACCGCCAGGCGCTGCACACGGTGATCGAGCAGATGGACCAGGAGCAGGGCAAGGACGCGGCCGAGACGCTGGCGCTGGCGGTCAACGAGGCCGCGCAGGGCCGCACGCTGCTGATCCCCATCTACCGCTACGCCGGCCACCGGCTGCTGGACGAGCGCAGCCCGCGCAAGTTCGAGATCGACCCCCAGGAATTGGAGCGGTTGCAGCTTTACGCCGATCACCTGGGTGACAGCCGATTGTTGGTGACCACCTATCGGGCCACGCCGGCCGAGACCGATCTGCTGCGCCGCTGCCTGCAAGAGCCGGCGCGCTACTTCAACACCAACAACCCCCGCCGCTACGGCAGCATGGACGTGCTGGTGCCGCGGCTGCTGCGCTACTTCCACATCATCCCGCAGGAAGTGGATCGCATCAAGCCGCTGGAGGACGAGATCCGCCACTTCCAGCAGGTCACGGTGCTGCTCAAACCCATGGCCGAGGCGCTGCGGGCCGAGATCGCCAACGTCGCGCTCTTCCCTCGCCGCCAGGAGCGGGAGATGCAACTGCGCGAGCGCTTCGAGGCCCAGCAACTGAGCTTCGACGACCTGATGAAGGAGACGGCCGAGCTGAGCCAGATCAAGGCCAGCGCGGCCGTCAACTCGCTGGAAGTGCGCTACGTGGCCAACCACTACTACGTGCCGGTGATCCTGGCCCATAACGAAAAGATCGACTATATCCGCCACATCATCCGCACGCCCAGCGAGGTGCGCTTCCTGCAACAATTGGTGGCGTACTCTCAGAGCAACGGCAACGCGCTGGATACGTTCGACTGGTGGATGTTCAGCAAGCTGGACGAGACTCTGGACGATGTCCACCTGCCCTACTACGACCCCGAGGCTAACCGCATCCGCCAGTTCAAGCCCGACTTCGTCTTCTGGCTGCAGCGCGGGAATGATTACCACGTGGTCTTCGTCGATCCCAAGGGCACCGCGCACAGCGCCTACCAGCGCAAAGTCGACGACTACAAGCGCCTGTTCGAGGAGCCGTCCGGCCAGCGCAAGGTCTTCACTGTCGACAACCTGCGCGTGCAGGTCTCGTTGGCGCTGTACACGGAAGACAGGAGCCTGGTCGGGCAAGGCTATGCGGACTATTGGGCTGATCATCCGGGCATGGTATTCGAACGGCTCGGCGGCTTCTGACCAAAAGGCGACGCTACACAGCGTCCCGATAAGCACACACCTGGCCGGGGCGTTTCTGTACATGTAGGTCACTGTACTGCGGTCAGGTTTTCAGAAAATCGCTCATCGCGTCCAACACCTCCCGTATCTCACCATCCGTCACGTCGCCCAGGTGCGCCACGCGCAAGGTCTTGCCTCTCAGGTCGCCCTGGCTGGAGGCCTCATGGCCTGTCCACCTGACCAGTCCCAGACTCCCCCCGCGATGGGGGAGTTTTTCGTGGGATGGGCTTATCATAGGGCTAACAAATCAATGACAGGAGCTTCCTATGAAGACCATCTCGCAACCCTCCGTTATCAATCCATCGATTATCGTTCTGGGCGTGTTGGCTGCCGCGGTCACGTTTCTTGCCTGGCGCGGCACCAGCTTGCCTCTGCTCTCTAGCCCCAAGATCAGCCTGGCCATCGTGCTGTTGCTGGGCATGGCCATCTGCGCGCAGGGCGGCATCGGTCGCGTGGCCGCCGCCGGCCAGTGGATGCATCCCTTATCCATCGCCGGCTACCTGCTGGGCGCCGCCATCCTGCTCCTGGCCGCGGCCGTGTTCTTCAATATCTCGTTGCCCTTTATCGCCAGCCCGCAGCAGGCGCTGGTCGTCGTCGCTGCGCTGATGGCGGGCAAGGTCTTCATCTCGGTGGTTCACTATCTGCTGGATCGCCTATAGCAGCCGCTGTCAAACCCACACCAACATTTCGAAGGAGTATCACCATGTTACGCCGTATCGCCCAACTGAGCCTGTTCGGCCTGTTGCTTGTTGTCGTCACCGCCTGTGCGCCGCTCGTCGTGGCGCCTGTCAACCCCACCGATACCGACGCGCCTGCTCCGGCCGATCCCATCACTACCGGCAAGCTGCTGGCCGGCGTGGTCACCTATGCCGGCCAGCCTGTGCCCAACGCGCGCGTCGAGCTGCGCGAGCCGGGCTGGATCATCAGCCAGGCGCCGGCGCTGGTCGGCGTGCAGGCCGACGCGCAGGGCGCCTTTAGCATCGCCAACCCGCCCGTGGGCGACTGGAGCGTGGTCGGCATCTTCCTCGACGGCGAGGTCGACTCCGGCGGCTGGCCGGCCGTGTTTATCGAGCCCGGCCAGGTGATCACCGACGTCGTCGTGCCGTTGGAGCGGGCGTTGATCCTCGTGTCGCCGACCAGCGGCGAGATCGTGGATGCGTCGCCCACGCTGGCCTGGCAGCCGGCCGACGGCGCGGCCCAGTACAGCCTCTGGGTGGTCCACGCCGGCACGACCGAGCTGATGGTCAACCAGATGGTCCCTGACACCACGGCGACGATGACCAGGACGCTTGAGCCTGCAACCTACACCTGGGTGGTCAATGCCCTGAACGCGGCCGGAGACATACTCGCTTCTGGCGATGGCATGTTCTCCGTCAAGTAACCGGCGAGTCCACCAGTCTGACAGTTTCCGACAATTGGTGCGGACTGGCCGCAGAGCCCAAAGACCTGACCAATGGGAGACTCCCTCGACCATGCGGGAGTCTTCGTGTTTTCGCCATTGCGTCTGCCTGGATTCGGGTCTTGACAGCCAGCATCGATTGTGTTATTATATAAATCGAACGTTCGATTTATATAAGGTGCGTATTCAGAGATGCCAAAAGTCAGCCAGCAGCATACAGCGGCCCGCCGCCAGCAGATTATCGACGCAGCCTATCGTTGCTTCGCGCGCAAGGGGTTTCACCAAACCACCATGCGAGACATCTACGAAGAGGCTTCGTTGAGCCCAGGGGCTGTCTATCACTATTTCGAGGGCAAACACGAGATCATCGCCGCCAGCTTCGATTTCGACTACCAGCGCAGCGTCGATCTGTTCGACGCCGCTGTTGCCAGCGATGATCCCCTGCAATCCCTGGTGGATCTGCTCAGCTTCCTGTTCAATGGGCTAAAAAGCGCGGCCGAGTTGAGCGCCGGCCGCGTCAACGTGCAAGGCTGGGCGGAAGCCCTGGTCAACCCCCCGCTGCTAGACGCTATCCGCCAGGTGCTGGAAACGTACCGAGCGACGACCGCGCAGATCATCCGTCAAGCGCAAGCCAAGGGACAGATCGAGGAGAAGCTCGACGCCCGCGCGGTGAGCAACACCCTGATTTCGCTGTATTATGGATTGGAGTTGCAGCTCGCCCTCGATCCGCAGCTTGACGTCGATGCCTATGCCGACGCGGTGCGGGCGCTTCTTAAGCCCGCTGGTCAACCATCTTGAGTTTGTCCAGCGGTCAAGGCTTCCGCATGTGTATGATTTGACAACAGCAACGTCACTCCACGAAGCGCCGCCTGTCAACTTTACGACTTCCAGTGAAATGAGGATCAACAAGACATGATTGCCGATCAAGTACAGACGCGAGTTGCACCTACTGTCCATACCCAAGTTATTCCTGATCGGACCATGCTGCGCGCTCAACTTGAGGCGACGCGTACGGCCTTCCACAAGCTGCTGGATGCCACTTCTGGCGCCCGGTGGCAAGCGAAAAGCCCAACCAGCTCATGGACCTTTGGCGAGGTGTTGGTTCACCTCACCTTTGCGTTGGAGTATCTGCCTGAGGAAGTCGCATCGGCTCGCCGGGGCAAGGGCATGTTCAACATGCCCAAGTGGATCGCCGACCCTGCCAGCTACTGGCTGATCCGCTGGCAGGCGCGCAAGGGCGATCCCGAAACGCTGCGCCGCCGCTACGACGCAGCCATGGACGCGACCGTTGCCGCGCTCGATACCGTGCCGGACAGCGACTGGGGACTTGGCGCGCCGTTCTACGGACACGGCCTCTATACGGTCGCCGATCTGTTCGCGACCCCGATCCAGCACCTTACCGAGCATACGGAGCGCTGGGAGTTGTGAGCACTCAGGAGTAACAACCGTGGTTAAGAAGATTCTGAAATGGATTGCTGTTGGTCTTGGCGTCGTGGTAATCGTGGTAGTGGCCGCCGTGAGCGTCCTATACTTTCGGGGACGGTCGCGCTTTAGCCAAGCGTATGCGGTGCAAGTTGAAAACGTGACAATTCCCACGGACGCGCAGTCGCTGCAGTGGGGCCAACACCTGGCCGGCATGCTCTGTTCTGGCTGCCACGGCGCAGATATGGCCGGGACCGACTTCTTCAACGATCCTGCCCTGGGCGCAATACACGCCTTGAACCTGACCAGCGGCAAGGGCGGCATTGGCGCGTCCTATTCGGATGCCGATTTCGTGCGCACCTTGCGACACGGCGTGCGTCCCAATGGAACATCGGTTTTCGTCATGCCCTCCAAAGACTTCTACTACTTGAGTGACCAGGATCTGGGCAGCATCATCGCCTATCTGCGCACGGCGCCCCCCGTCGATCAGGCATGGGATCCCAAACGCCTCACCCTGATGGGCAGCGTGTTGGTCGGCTTAGGCGTGTTCGACGATTCGATGATGGCTGATCAGATCGACCACACCGGGCCACGGCCTGTGGCGCCCACGTCTGGCGTGACCGAGGACTATGGCGCCTACTTAGTGCGGCTCAACGGTTGCCGCCAATGTCACGGGCAAAAACTGTCCGGCGGCAAGGTGGACGACCCCACTATCAAATTGCTGGGCCCGAACCTGACGCCCGGCGGCGACCTGGCCGGATGGAGTGAGACCGATTTCGTCCAGACAATGCGCACAGGCATAACGCCAACCGGCCGTCCCCTCAGCGAGGTGATGCCATGGAAAACCTATGGCGGCCAGATGAGCGACGACGAGCTGAGAGCCATCTATCTCTATCTCCACTCGCTGCCCAAGCTGACCACTACGACGCAATAGCCAAAGCAGGTTCGCAGCTACAAGGGTGGTCGGGCCATCAGCGGCCCAGCTCTAGCCACCTGACCAGTCCAAGACTCGCCCAGCGATGGGGGAGTCTTGCTGCTTTCTGGGCTATACTGGTGCTATGAACCGTTCCGGTCAACTCAAGGAGTCTGCCATGAAATCGCCCCTGCCCATCATCCTGCTGGCCATTATCCTGCTGTTGACGCCGCTGACGACGGCGGCGGCCGCGCCGGCGGCCGGCGGTGAGATCGACTTCGCCGCGCTGGACGCGGCTATCACGGCGCAGATGGGCAAGCACGGCCTGCCCGGCGTGGCGCTGGCAGTGGTCGAGGACGGCGAGATCGTCTACCTGCACGGCTATGGCACAGCCGGCCGCGGCCAGGCCATGACGGCGCAGACCCAGATGCTGATCGGCTCGCAGAGCAAGTCCTTCACCGCGCTGGCCATCGCCCAACTGGCCGAGCAGGGCCAGATCGACCTCAACGCGCCGGTGCGGACCTATCTCCCCTGGTTCCAGATCGCCGACGAGGAGGCCTCGGCGCGTATCACCGTCAATCACCTGCTGCACCACACCAGCGGGCTGTCCGATGCAGGCTACGGCGTGGTGCTGCCCAACGACGCGACCCCTGAGCAGGCCGTGCGCTCGCTGGCCAAGGCACAGCTCACCGCGCCGGTGGGCAGCAAGCACCAGTATTTCAACCGGGGCTACACCACGCTGGCCTACCTTGTCGAGCTCAGGAGCGGCCAGCCTTACGCCGACTACGTCCAGGCCCACATCCTCGACCCGCTGGGCATGGCCTCTTCCACGGCAGCTCCGGCCACCGCCGCTGGCCTGGCGCAGGGCTACTCCCGCCTCTTCGGCTTCGCAGTCCCCATGCGCGAGCCGATCCCGGCCTACGGCGTAGGCGAGGGCTACATCGTCTCCACGGCCGAGGACCTGGCCCGCTACGCCAGCGCGGTCATGGACGGCGGCGGCGGGCTGGTCTCGCCGCCGATGATGCGCCGCATCCTGACGCCCGGCCTCGGCTCCTACGGCATGGGCTGGATGATCTTCGACAACGGCGCCACCATCGTCCATGGCGGCGCCAACCACACCTTCCGCACCGAGGTCAACCTCTATCCCAGAGCCGGCCGCGCCTTCGTCCTTCTGACTAACCAGGGCTACCAGGTGGACCACTTCGTCTCGGCCGCGCAGTTGACCCAGACGGTCGAGGCGGTCGTGCTGGGCCGGCCTGTGCCGCCCGTGACCGAGGGCTGGTCGGTGCGCTGGATGGGCTGGGCCCTGGGCGTCTTCGTCGTGGCCCTGGCGCTGTTCCATAGCCGCAACCTGCTGGGCTTGCGCGGCTGGCGCGAGCGGGCGCGCGCCATGTCGAGCGGCCAGCGCGCCCGAGACGTGGCCATCAGCTTCATCATCCCCACCGTCATCCTGATAGTTGTCTTCTGGCAGGTCAGCGCCTTCTACGGCGACCGCTTCAACCTGTGGACGCACCTGGCCTATTTCCGCTTCGGCCTGCCCGACATCTTCATCCTGATGCTGGTGGGCGTCATCCCCGACTACGTGCAAGGAGTGGCTAAGCTCCGCTGGACGTGGATTGACCGAGGATCCCGCGCCGCAGCGCGGCATCAGTCTCCAGGCATCATGAAGACGCAGGGTGAGGGGCGTTGAAAGCGCAAAGTTGCCAACCGGCGGAACAGTTGGCAGTTTTGCGCCTCACCCAGCGCCGCCACTCACGCATTTTCGAGCAGCGCCGAAGCACGGTACAATAGCAGCGTGCCAACTCAACTCCTCCCTGCCACACCAAAGAATATCGCCCGGGCCGCCGAGATCATCCAGAACGGCGGCCTGGTGGCGTTTCCCACCGAGACGGTCTACGGCCTGGGCGCCAACGCGCTGGACGCAGACGCCGTGACGCGCATCTTCGTGGCTAAGGAGCGACCGTCTCACGACCCGCTGATCGTCCACCTGAGCGGCCTGGACCAGTTGCCGGCCGTAGCCCGCAGCGCCCCGCCGGCCGCGCAGGCCCTGGCCGCAGCCTTCTGGCCCGGTCCGCTGACCCTGGTGCTGCCCAAACAGCCCGCCGTGCCGGCCCTGGTCACGTCCGACCTGGACACGGTGGCGGTGCGCGTGCCCGATCACCCGGTGGCGCAGGCCCTGCTGGCCGCGGCCGGCGTGCCCATCGCCGCGCCCTCGGCCAACCGCTTTGGCCACACCAGCCCCACCACTGCTCAGCACGTCTGGCACGACCTGCACAGCCGCATCGACGCCATCCTCGACGGCGGCCCTACCCCCATCGGCGTGGAGTCCACCGTGCTCGACGTGTCCACCGCGCCGCCGCGCATCCTGCGACCAGGCGGCGTCACGGCCGAGATGTTGGAGGCCGTCATCGGTCCGGTGGTGGCGCTGCGCCGCGAGGCCGCAGGCGACGACGGCTTACCGTCGCCCGGACTGCTGGAGACCCACTACGC
>JBAQCH010000298.1:0-8695 GCA_049294015.1 Anaerolineae bacterium | reverse complement strand
CCCACGTTGACCTCGTCCCACTCGGCGATCTGGCCGTCGACGAAGGCGCTGTTGGCTTCGGGGTGGCGGGCCAGCGCCCAGGCGCAAGCCTTGATCAGCAGCACGGTCAGGGTGATGCGCGGCTGGTCCTTGGCCGCGCCCGCCTTCAGGTCCTCGACGATGGCCAGCGCCCGGCCCATGTCGGCGTCGACGGCCACGGTGAACTGTGGCGCCTCGCGCACGCTGGCGATCATGCGCTCGGCGATGGTGCGGCGCAGGCTGGTCAGCGGAACCATGCGGCGGATGGCGGGCGAGCCGGCCGGGGTCGGCGCGGCCGGCGTAGAAACAGCCGGCGGTGCGGCAATCGTTGCCGGTTCGACCAAAGGGGTTGCAGGTGTAGCGACAGCGGCTTGGTCTCGCTGGGTAGCATAGGCTTGCACGTCGGCTGATTGGATGCGCCCATCAGGCCCGCTGCCGCGCAGCGCCCTCAAATCAACCCCCAGCTCGCGCGCCAGTCGTCGCGCGGCCGGCACGGCGCGCAAGCTGCCGTTGTTGGACGCCTCTGCGACGGCTGGCGTCCCGGCGCTGCGCACATGAGCCTCGATATCCCGCTTCGTCACCTGGCCGTGGAGGCCGCTGCCGGTCACCGTCGTCAGGTCGATGCCCAGGTCCACGGCCATGCGTGCGGCCAGAGGGCTGGCAGCCACGGCTGTCTGCGGCGCAGTCGGTTCGTCCCGTAGCACATTCGGCTGAATTGTCTCTGCCGGAGCCTCTGGCTTGGCCTCACTCTGCGGCTGTGCAGGATGTGCTGCCGGCTCAACGGTTGGCTCTGTCCACACCTCGCCAGCGCGCAATACAAAAGCAATGGGCCGGCCGACCGGCACCACCTGGCCCGCTTTGGCCGAAATGCCGCGCAACACGCCGTCGGCCGGCGATTCGACCTCCATGCTGACCTTGTCGGTCTCGATCTCCAGAATCGCCTCGCCCTTGCGCACGGGGTCGCCCTCGGCCTTGAGCCAGGCGCCGACCGTGCCGGTCTCTTGGGTCATCTCGAACTTGGGCATGATCACGGCGGTGGGCATGGCGGTTTCCTCAGATCTCCAGCCGCGCCAGCCGGCGGGCGGCGCTCACGATGTCATCGGTCTGCGGTACGGCCGCTCGCTCCAGCTTGGGGCTGTAGGGGATCGGCACGTCGGCCCCGCCCAGGCGCACGATGGGGGCCTCCAGGTAGGCGAAGGCCTCGCTCTGGGCGATCATGGCCGCAATCTCGCCGCCAAAGCCGCCGATCAGGGGCGCCTCGTGTACCATCAGCAGCCGGCCTGTGCGCTTGACCGACGAGGTGATCGTCGCCGCGTCGTAGGGCTTGAGCGTGCGCAGGTCGATCACCTCCAGCTCGATGCCCTCCTGGGCCAGCTTGTCAGCGGCTTCCAGCGCCCGCACAACCATGATCGACGTGGCGACTACCGTCAGGTCCTTGCCCGGCCGGCGCACAATGGCCTTGCCCAGCGGGACGATGTATGGCTGCTCGGGCACCGGCCCCTTGGCCTTGTAGAGCAGCTTGCTCTCGACGAACATCACCGGGTTGTCGTCGGCGATGGCCGCCAGCAGCAAGCCCTTGGCCTCGTAGGGCGTCGCAGGGGCCACCACCTTCAGTCCCGGCACGTTGACCAGCCACGACTCCAGGCTCTGTGAGTGCTGGGCTGCGGCGCCTGTGCCGGAGCCGGCCGGCATACGCAGCACCATGGGCACGCTGGCCTTGCCGCCGAACATGTAGCGGATCTTGGCCCCTTGCAAAACCAACTGCTCCATGCCTAGGGTGACGAAATCCATGAACTGCATCTCGGCCACCGGTCTCATGCCGGTGACTGCGCTGCCCACGGCTGCGCCCACAATCACGTTCTCCGAGATCGGAGTGTCCCGCACCCGCTCTTCGCCGAACTGGTCCACCAGCTCGCCAGTGACGCCGAACGCGCCGCCGTAGACGCCGATGTCCTCGCCCATGAGGTAGACCCGCTCGTCGGCCTGCAGCGCCTGACGCATGGCCTCGCGCAGGGCCTCGGAGTAGCTGAGCTGGCGCTCGCCCGGCTCGGGGTTGATGGGCGTGTCTGGGCCGAAGCTACGCTTGATCCAGGCCGGCAGCACCCGCTCCGGATCGGCCAGCACCTCCGGCTCGTCGGCGTAGACGTCGTCGGTCAAGTGCTCGATGGACGGTTCCGGCCCGGCGTCGCCCCAGGCGATGGCGTCTTCGACAGTCTGCTGGGCTTGAGCTTCCAGAGCCGCCGCCTCGATCCCGCTCAGCACGCTGGCTGCCACGAGGCGGTTGGTGAAGGCCGGGATGGGGTCCTTGGCCCGCCACGCCTCGACCTCCTGCTTCGTGCGGTAGCGCTGCTTGTCGCTCTTGGAGTGGCCGTAGTAGCGGTAGGTCAGCGCGTTGATTAACACGGGGCCCTTGCCGGTGCGGGCGTGCTCGACGGCCCGCTTGACCGCCTCGTAGACCGCCAGCGGGTCCATGCCGTCCACCGTCTCGCCGGGGATGCCATAGGCCACGGCGCGGTTAGCGATATTGGGCGAGGAGTTGGCCCGCTGCAGCGACATGGACATGCCGTACTGGTTGTTTTCGCATAGGAAGATGACCGGCAGCTTCCAGACCGCGGCCATGTTGATGCTCTCGTGGAAGGCGCCCTCGTTGGAAGCGCCGTCGCCGAAAAAGCAGATGCAGACCTGATCGGTGCCGCGCAGGCGGATGGACAGTCCCGCGCCCACCGACAGGGGAATGCCGCCCGAAACCACACCGTTCGCGCCCAGGCTGCCCAGCGTCACGTCGGCCATGTGCATCGAGCCGCCGCGGCCGCGGCAGACACCTGTCTCCTTGGCCAGCAGCTCGGCCATCATGGTGTTGAGGTCCTGGCCCTTGGCGATCGCGTGGCCGTGCCCGCGGTGCGTGGAAGTGATCATGTCGTCGGGCCGCAGCGCGGCAATCGCGCCAACCGCCACCGCCTCCTGGCCCGCGCACAGGTGCATGGTGCCATGCACCTTGCCCAGCGCGTACTGCTGGAACGCGGCGTCCTCGAACGCCCGGGTGAGATGCATCTTCCACAGCATGTCGGTAAGCTGGTCGGGTGCGAGATCAAGTTTCTCGTCCAGGGTGCGCTCGATGGTGGGAGCTTCGCGTGTCACGGTTGGAACTCCAGGGTGTGAATGCTAGACCAGAAGATGCACATCTGTGAACAAGATACTCAATTAAGTGCATTCACATATTACCAAATCAATTCACATTTGTCAATACAGTAAACCTTAAAAAAAGAGATTTCACGATCGCTCGCAGGTTGAAATCGGTGTTGGAAGGTGGGTTGGGAACGAGCAGTTCAACTTCTCCACGAAGTTGAACTGCTATGCTGGCCAACCGAGCCTGTCTGATTTGGGCGCGGCCCTGCTTTGACAAAGCACCGCCGTCTGTTGTAGACTCACCGTCGCCCGACGCGAAGCGGCGTCCATTCGGACCCACGCCCTTCGCGTTTTTTGTTGCCCACCTTCTTCCTTAACCTACTTGCCTACTTGTCTACCCACCAATCTACCAACCTACCAACCTACCAATCTCCCAATCTACCATCCCCCATGCCCAAACGCACCGACATCCACTCGATCCTCATCCCCGGCTCCGGCCCTATCGTCATCGGCCAGGCGGCTGAGTTCGACTACTCCGGCACGCAGGCCATCAAGGCGCTGCGCCGCGAGGGCTACCGCGTCATCCTGGTCAACTCCAACCCGGCCACCATCATGACTGACCCCGACCTGGCCGACGCCACCTACATCGAGCCGACCACGCCGGAGGTGTTGGAGGCCATCATCGCCCAGGAGCGGCCCGACGCGCTGCTGCCCACCGTGGGCGGCCAGACCGGGCTGAACCTGGCGCTGGCCCTGAGCGGGAGCGGCGCGCTGGCGCGCTACGGCGTGATGTTGCTGGGTGCGTCGCTGGAGGCCATCGAGGCAGCCGAGGACCGGCGCCGTTTCCGCGACCTGATGCTGGCGGCCGGGCTGCCGGTGCCAGCTGGCGGGCCGGCCCATTTGCTGGCCGAGGCCGAGGCGCTGGCTGAGCAGGCTGGCTATCCGCTGCTGGTGCGCGCCTCGTTCGCGCTGGGCGGCAGCGGCGCAAGCTGGGTCTACCAGCCGGCCGAGCTGGCCGAGGCCGTGCGCAAGGCCATCGCCGAGTCGCCCATCGGCCAGGCCTGGATCGAGCAGTCGATCATGGGCTGGAAGGAGTACGAGCTGGAGGTGATGGCCGATCGGGCCGGCAACTTCGTGGTGGTGTGCAGCATTGAGAACCTGGACCCTATGGGCGTGCATACCGGCGACAGCATCACCGTGGCCCCGGCGCAGACCCTGACCGACCGCGAGTACCAGGTGCTGCGCGACCTGGCGCGGCAGGTGATGCAGGCCGTGGGCGTGCAGACCGGCGGGGCCAACGTGCAGTTCGCCGTCGATCCCCGCACCGGCCAGACGGTGATCATCGAGATGAATCCGCGCGTCAGCCGCTCCTCGGCGCTGGCCAGCAAGGCCACTGGCTTCCCCATCGCCAAGATTGCCGCGTTGGTAGCCGTGGGCTACACCCTGGACGAGATCGCCAACGACATCACTGGCCAGACCAAGGCCGCGTTTGAGCCGTCGCTGGACTACGTGGTGGTCAAGATTCCGCGCTGGGCCTTCGAGAAGTTCCCCGGCGTCGACGGCACGCTCGGCCCGCAGATGAAGTCGGTGGGCGAGGTGATGGCGCTGGGCAGTACGTTTCCGGAGGCGCTGCAGAAGGCGGTGCAGTCGTTGGAGATCGGGGTGGATGGGTTGGATGGTCGGGGAAAAGGGACCTGGGAGGACCTGGGGGAACTGGCGCAGCCGGGGGATCGACGGTTGTTTGCGGTGTACCATGCGCTGCTGGCAGGAGCGACGGTGGAGGAAGTAGCGGCGCAGACTGGGATGGATGCATGGTTTTTGGAGCAACTCAGGGAAATCGTCGATTGTCAATCGTCAATTGTCAATTGTCAATGGGGGAGCGCAGAGCTGCCAGCGCTGTTGCGGCGGGCGAAGCAGATGGGGTTTGCGGATTCGTGGTTGGCGCGGATTGTCCCTCACCCCAGCCCTCTCCCAGAGGGAGAGGGGGCCGGAGTGTCCGACCGCGCGGAATCGATCTCGCGCGTCGAGTCGCTGCCCTCTCCCCCCGGGAGAGGGGCTGGGGGTGAGGGGGAATCCGCGTGGGTAATTGGAACTCACCCTCACCCCAACCCTCTCCCAGAGGGAGAGGGGGCCGGAGCCGGAGCGTCTGACCGTGTCGATTCGCACCCGCGCGTCGAGTCGCTCCCCTCTCCCCCCGGGAGAGGGGCTGGGGGTGAGGGTGAGATTCGCGCCCTGCGCCGCGCGCTCGGCATTCTGCCCACCTTCCAGCGTGTGGACACCTGCGCGGCCGAGTTCGAGGCGCCGACGCCCTATCTGTACAGCGCCTACGAGAGCGTGGACGAGGCCCGCCCCACTGACCGCCGCAAGATACTGATCCTGGGCAGCGGGCCGAACCGCATCGGCCAGGGCGTGGAGTTCGACTACTGCTGCTGCCAGGCGGCCTACGCGCTAAGCGACCTGGGCTTCGAGACCATCATGCTCAACTGCAACCCTGAGACGGTCAGCACCGACTACGACACGGCCGACCGGCTCTACTTCGAGCCGCTGACCTTGGAGCACGTGCTGAACGTGGTCGAGGTCGAGCGGCCGGAGGGTGTCATCGTTCAGTTTGGCGGGCAGACGCCGCTCAACCTGGCGGCCGGGCTGCAAGCGGCCGGCGTGCCGATCCTGGGCACGTCGCCCCAGTCCATCTGGCTGGCCGAGGACCGGGAGCGCTTCGCCGCCCTGCTGGCTGAGTTGGACATCCCCCAGCCGCACAACGCCATCGCCCGCAGCCTGGACGAGGCGCGCATGGCCGCGGCGCAGATAGGCTATCCGGTGCTGGTGCGCCCCTCGTTTGTGCTGGGCGGCCGGGCCATGGCCATCGTTACCGATGAGAGCCAGTTGGCCGGCTTCGTCGAGCAAGCCTTCGCGGCCGCGCCCGGCCAGCCGTTGCTGGTCGACCAGTTCATGGAAGACGCCTACGAAATCGATGTAGACGCGCTGTGCGACGGCGAGCGCGTGGTAATCGGCGCGATCATGCAGCACATCGAGGAGGCCGGCGTGCATTCGGGCGACTCGGCCTGCGTGCTGCCGCCCTACAAGGTCAGCGCCTATCACCTCGACTTCATCCGCGACTACACAGAGCGGCTGGGGCTGGCTTTACAGGTGCGTGGGCTGATGAACGTGCAGTTCGCGATCAAAGACGACATCGTCTACGTGCTGGAGGTCAACCCGCGCGCCAGTCGCACCGTGCCCTTTGCCAGCAAGGCCACCGGGCTGCCGCTGGCCCGCGTCGCCGCGCAGGTGATGGCCGGAAAGACGCTGGCCGAGCTGGGTGTGCTGGAGGAGCCAAAGGTCGATGGCTTCTTCGTCAAAGAGGCGGTGCTGCCCTTCAAGAAGCTGCTGGGCAGCGACGCGCTGCTGGGGCCGGAGATGCGCAGCACGGGCGAGGTGATGGGCCACGCCAGCCGTTTCGGCCATGCCTTCGCCAAGACCCAATTGGCGGCCGGCGCTCCCCTGCCGTTGGAGGGCGCGGTGCTGCTCAGCGTCAACGACTTCGACAAGGGCGCAGCGCTGAAGATCGCCCGCGACCTGCAACGGCTGGGCTTCCATTTGATGGCCACACCAGGTACGGCCGACACCCTGCGTCGCGCCGGCCTGTCGGTGCAGACCGTCAACAAGGTCTCGCAAGGTTCGCCGCACGTGGTGGACGCGTTGCGCGCCAGCCAGGTTGATCTGATCCTTAACACGCCGTTGGGACCCCGCGCCCAAACCGATGGCCAGTTAATTCGCCAGGCGGCTACGGCGATGGCTGTGCCGCTGCTCACCACGTTATCGGCCGCGGCTGCGGCCGTGGCCGCCATTCGAGCGCTGCGCGAGAAGGATTTTCGCTACCGCAGCCTGCAAACTCACTACCGCCAAAGTCGCAACAGCCCAAGCGCTTCGTAGAACAATTCGCCGGATTGTTCGTGCGCCACGGAGCCGCAATCCGGCGGATTGCGTCACGAAGGGCTGCGCTGAGACCCCATCTGGAGCAATCAGTATGATCAGCGTACCACGCTGCATGAGCACGCAGCACCCCGATAACGCCACCGTGCCGTTCTTTGCCGCATCCTCGGTTCTAGCTGGTGAGGATGAAATTCGTGAAGCTTTCTACGCCTACTCGCACCTCGGCTGCGACGAGCAGATGTGGGATGTGGAGGGCAAGGAGATTGACACCTATGTCGTCAGAAAGCTGTTGACGTTCTATGAGGCGTACTTCCGTGAGCGGACGCTGGGAGAGGATCTGCGTCTGACCTTGCGTGTCCCCAATCCCACCGTGGAAGGCACCGAAGCTAAGGTGCTGTTGGAGACGCTGGAGAGTATTCCGCGCTCTTACGACACGGCCCGTCTGTTCTATGGCCGCGAGATAGCGCCGATCTTCGAGGTCATTCTGCCGATGACCACCTCAGCCCGCTGCATCGATCGCGTCTATCGCTACTACGCCGATCAGATCATCGGCCGCCAGCACCACCGTTTTCGCGCCGACGACATCACCATCGCCCAGTGGATCGGCGAATTTGCGCCGGACCGTATTCAGGTCATCCCGTTGTTCGAGGATGTGCCGAACATGCTGCGTGCGCACGAGATCCTGGAAGAATACCTGGCCGACAAGGACGTGACGGACCAACGGGTCTTCCTCGCGCGTTCAGATACCGCCATGAACTACGGACTGGTCGCAGCGGCCCTGGCCAACAAGATCGCGCTGGCCCGGCTGGCAGATACCGCAGCGCGCATCGGTGTACGCCTGCACCCGATTCTTGGCACCGGTTCAGCGCCGTTTCGCGGCGGTTTGTCTCCCCACACGGCCGAGCGCGTGGGCATCGAATACCCCAGCGTGGTAACGTTCAGCATTCAATCCGCCTTCAAGTACGATTACCCGCCCGACCAGGTGCGGGCTGCCTGCGAGCACCTCAAGGCGAGGCGCATCGGCCTGCCCACGCCCATCGACGCTGAGCGGGCGCTGGCCATTATCGATGGCTACAGCCAAGTCTATCGCCGCCAGGTCGTCGAGCTTGCGCCGCAGATCAATCGGGTGTCCCGCCACGTGCCGCCGCGCCGCGCCCGTAAGCTGCACATCGGGCTGTTCGGCTACGCGCGCGGGTTAGAAGGTGTGTCGCTGCCGCGCGCCATTGGCTTCACCTGCGCGTTGTATTCGTTGGGACTGCCGCCGGAGTTGATCGCCTTCGAGGCCCTGACCGACAGCGACCTGGCCTTTGTGTACGGCAACTACCCCTCGTTTCAGGCCAAGATCGCCGACGCGCTGCGCTTCACCGACATGGAAGGGCCGCTGATGACCCGCGCCTTGCGCCAGGCATTGCAGCGGGCCGGGTTCGATTATACGCCGCACCCGGAGCACCTGGAGATCGTGCGCCGCATCCGCAGCGCGCTGGAAAACAGCGAGACGGCCCAGTTGACAGACCTGGTGCTGCGCGCCGCGCTGGTGCGCCGTTTTCTCGGCTAGTACACGTCGGTGTAAACCCATCTCCGGTCTGGAGTCGAGGCTTCAGCCGGGTCTCAGCGCCAGAGC
>JBAQCH010000297.1:0-12350 GCA_049294015.1 Anaerolineae bacterium | reverse complement strand
CTTGGGCACACGCCGAGAGCTAGCCGTCGCGTCAAGAGATCGTTGGCCGGTAGACCCAAGTGCCCGGCACCGAGACGCGCGCCACCCCCAGGTGCCGGGCACTTGGGCACACGCCGAGAGCTAGCCGTCGCGTTGAGAATTCGTTGGCCGGTAGACCCAAGGGCCCGGCGCCGAGACGTTGAACATGAACCAAACCGAAGCCACCCACCTGATCCGCGACGTGTTCGAGCAGCCGTTCGACGAGGCGCGCTTTACCCGCTTCGTGCGCGAGCTGCTGAACGAGATCGACGAGAGCAAGGGCTTTCGCATGACCGGCCAGTACATCCCGGCCAGCTTTCGCGAGCACGTGCGCCAGTACCGCCGCATCGCGACCTACACTGACCCCGACGGCGAGGCGGTGGACATCCTGGTGGTGCAGCTCAAGCAGGCCACGGCGCTCGAGCGGGCGCGCACCATGCAGCGCAACTTCGTGGCCTACTACCTCAAGACGCGCGGCGAGAAGGACGCGGCCCTGGTGGCCTATCACGGCGACGACCGGGCCGACTGGCGCTTCTCCCTGGTGCGCATGGACTACCGCCTGCGCGTCGACGGCGACAGCGGCAAGGTCAAGGTGGAGGAAGACCTGACCCCGGCGCGGCGCTACTCCTTCCTGGTGGGCCAGCACGAGCCCAACCACACCGCCCAGCAGCAGCTTTTCCCCCTCCTGGCCGACGACCGGCGCAACCCCACCCTGGCCGACCTGGAGAGCGCCTTCGACATTGAGACCGTCACGCGCGAGTTCTTTGGCCGCTACAAGGAACTCTTCGTGCAGGTGCGGGACGAGCTGGAGGACATCGCAGCCCGCGACGGCCGGGTGCGGGCCGAGTTCCAGGCCAGGGGCATCGACAGCGGGACCTTCGCCAAGAAGCTGCTGGGCCAGATCGTCTTCCTCTACTTCTTGCAGAAGAAGGGCTGGCTGGGCGTGGCGCCGGGCGAACCGTGGGGCAGCGGGCCGCGGGATTTTCTGCGCCAGTTGTTCCAGGGCCGTTGGCGGCGCACCGACAACTTCTTCGAGAAACTGCTGGAGCCGCTGTTCTACGCGGCGCTGGCTGTGGAGCGGCCCGACAACCTCTACCCGCCGCTGCGCTGCCGCATCCCCTTCCTCAACGGCGGCCTGTTCGAGCCGGTGGGCGGCTACGACTGGGAGGGCTGCCCCATCCCGCTGGCCAACGCCACCATCGGCGCCATCTTCGACGCCTTCGACCTGTACAACTTCACCGTGCGCGAGGACGAGCCGCTGGAGAAAGAGGTGGCCGTCGACCCGGAGATGCTGGGCAAGGTTTTCGAGAACCTGCTGGAGGTGGGCGACCGCAAGAGCAAGGGAGCGTTCTACACCCCGAGGGAGATCGTCCACTACATGTGCCAGGAGGCGTTGATCCACTATCTGGACGCGGCCTTGAACCTGCGGCCGCAGCCGTTGGTCGATCCTGCGCCGGAGCAAGGGCTGCTGTTCGGATCGCCGCCGCCCCGCCAGGCCAGCCTGCCTTCCAGCGAGATGGTCTACGAGCCACGCGTGTCAAAGGAGGACATCGAGCGCTTCATCCGCCAGGGCGAGCTGGCCGTGGAGCACGAGACCGCGCGCGAGGAGGGTGCGTCCAGCTACAAGCGCCGCCTGCCGGCTGCGGTGGCCGAGCACGCCGCGGCCCTGGACGCCGCGCTGGCCGGGGTCAAGGTGTGCGATCCGGCCATCGGCTCGGGCGCGTTCCCGGTGGGGGTGATGCAGGAGATCGTGCGCGGCCGGCTGGTGCTGAACGCCTACCTGGGCGAGGGGCCGGAGCGCACGGCCTACGCCTTCAAGCGCCACGCCATCCAGGAGTCGATCTACGGCGTGGATATCGACCCCAGTGCGGTGGACATCGCCAAGCTGCGCCTGTGGCTGTCCTTGGTGGTGGACGAGGACGACTACCTGAGCATCAAGCCGCTGCCCAACCTGGGCTACAAGATCGTCTGCGGCAACTCGCTGCTCAGCGTGCAGAAGGACCTGTTCAACCAGCACCTGTTTGCGCGCATCGAGGAGCTGAAGGAGCAGTACTTCGTGGAGACCAGCCGGCCGGCCAAGCAGGCCCAGAGCCGCGAGATCGACGCCCTGATCGGCCAGCTCACCCACGCGGCCGGCCAGTTCGACTACGAGGTGTACTTCAGCGAGGTGTTCCGCGCCCAGGACGGCTTCGACGTGGTGATCGGCAACCCGCCCTACGTGCGCCAGGAGCTGATCCGCGAGCACAAGCCGGCGTTGAAGGCCCACTTCCCCGAGGTCTACCAGGGCACGGCCGACCTGTACGTCTACTTCTACGCCAAGGGGCTGCGCCTGCTGCGTCCCCACGGCGTGCTGGTCTACATCAGCAGCAACAAGTTCATGCGCGCGGGGTATGGTGAGCGGCTGCGCAGCCATCTCAGCCAGAAGGCCACGTTGCAGACGGTGATCGATTTCGGCGATTTGCCCGTGTTCGACGCGACCACGTATCCGTGCATTTTGGTTCTGACCAGGTCAACGCCAAAGAGAGATCATGATGTTCATACGCTAACCGTCGATTCGATGGAGGTCTTGTTCCAGCTTCCAGCATTTGTCAGCCAATCGTCTTGGGAAATGCCGCAGAGCAATTTTGCCGCGCAGGGCTGGACCCTTGATCAACCTGATGTTTTGAGGTTGATCAAGAAGATCAAGCGCGCAGGACAACCGTTGAAGGCGCGATACGCCAAATATTCGTCTGGGATCAAGACAGGTCTCAATCAGGCATTCGTGATTGACGAAAGGGTAAGGCAGCGACTGGTAGACCAAGACCCGTCCTGCCAACAAGTGATCAAGCCTTGGGTTCAGGGCAAGGACATCAGGCGGTGGCATGTTGACTGGCGGAGTAGCTATTTCATTCTGCTGCAAAACAGCGGGGATGAGGACGCCACTAACCCGTGGGGGACTGCCAAGACGGAAAGGGAAGCCACAGCAATCTTCAAGAGCACTTACCCGGCAATCTACAACCATTTGAGACAGTACGAAGACGCTCTGCGGAAGCGTCAGGATCAAGGCCGGTATTGGTGGGAGCTGCGCTCGTGCGTATACTACAAGGACTTCACACGCCCGAAGATCTTCTGGCCAGACATTGCCAAAGAGTGTCGGTTTGCGTTCGATGCAAAGGGCCTATTCGGAGGCAACACGCTTTATGTCCTGCCGACCGACGATGTGGCGCTGCTGGCAGTGCTCAACTCACCGGTGATCGAGTTCTTCTATCGCCAAATCAGTTCCACAATCCAGAACGACTACTTGCGCTTCATCGCTCAGTACATGGAGCTACTGCCGATCCCCGAAATCGACGATGCGATGCGCCGCGAGCTTGAGCCGCGCGTGCGCAGGCTGCTGGAGCTAGCCGGCCAAGGTCCTGAAGCTCGGCGGTTGGAAGATGAAGTCAACCAGATGGTCTATCGGCTGTTCGATCTCACGGCGGAGGAGATTGAGCTGATCGAATCGCAACTCAAAGGCAAGACGGAGGTAGCTTGACCATGCGACGCAGCATAGAACAACGAACGGTGCGCAGTTTCTGCCGGCGGCAGCCGAAGATCAACGTTCGGCCCGATTATCAGCACGGGGCAGTATGGAGCCAGAGGCGGAAACAACTGATGTTGAATGGCTTGGTCTTCTACACTCGTCGGGCAGAAGCTCCTTGGTCCTGTTTGGAGTTAGGATGATGTTCATCACGGCCCTACCTGCTACCCAGAGAATGGAATTGCTGCAGAGAGCCTACGTGCATGCTGTGGCAGCAAGTGCTGGTGCGAGTGTCTCTCGTCCAGACCCGGACAACGGCACCGATCTTTGCATAAGCCCGGTGCATCTCTTGCCAAACGGCAAATACCACAGCACTGGGTTCCAATTGTACTGCCAGCTCAAGGCAACTACCACGTGTGAGTTTGTCGGTGACGAAGTGGTCTACGATATGGATGCTGACGCGTACAACAAATTGGTCGAGTGGGAAGGTGTAAGCCCATGCATTTTGGTGTTGTACTGTATGCCACGTGCTGAAGACGACTGGTTGGGATGGTCAACCACAGAACTTACCTTGCGTCACTGCTGTTACTGGCTACATCTCAAGGGCAGATCAACAAGCAATACTAGCAAGATTCGGATCAAGATCCCACAAGCAAACGTATTTGATGCTGGCAGCGTTGCTCGGCTTCTGGATAGTGTTCGGCAACAATGTGGGAGCACAAGTTATGACCTCTAAGCACTTGCAAGCCGCAAGCATCGAAATCGACAAGTTCAAGGAATACTTGAACTTGACCGGTTGGCGCCTACAGGTTGCCAATGAGCGGTGGTTAGTATTTCTAGGCACCTCTGAAGCCCATACGCAGGGCTTTGAAGTTGTCCTTGTAGCAGATCCAGCAAGGTCCGATTATTGGAATTATCTCCAACGAGCGGTCGAGTTGCTCAGTGCTCTTAACAATGAAGACTCAGCACAGACACTTCGGCGTATCCAATTTGTAGACACAGATGTCTTGTCTGTTCGGAATGTGGAGACAGGAGGGTATGACTCGATTTCTCTCGAACTTGCCGACCGGCAGGTGACGCAACTGAAGCAGCTCATCAAATTCGCTGCGTCCTCAGAGAAAGAGCCGCGTCCGTTCTTCAATCAGTCGCTGCGAATTGGTGAGGCAATGGCGAAGCACTATCGCTTTGGCCAGACATTTCGCGGGAGCTTCGGTTATACTATTCAGTCACCATTGCGGCACCTGAGCCAGCGGCTAATGTCTCAGCAGCCAGAAAACCAGCCCTCGTTGTTTGACGAAGAACCAGAGTCGTTTGAGGACATTATTCTGCCTCCTTTTGAACGTCGAGTTATGGAGCGAGTGGTACGTGGTCTTGAGAACACACGTCTTGCTTCTAGTCTGCGCAGTCCTGAAATCCTGGTAACCGAATACGGCAGTGGTCTCAACGGCAACATGTGTTTGACGCTTATTAGAGCTGCTCATATCCCCGATCGCGTTATGGAGTACAGTGTTCTCTGGTCTCCAAGAGTTAAACCCACTGAGGGTCTGGATGAGCACAAGGCGACGGTCTTGAACGAAGTGTCATATGGGATACTTGCCGCAGCAGCCGAGGAACTTCGAACCATTCAGCCGGAAGTGCATCGAATCCGTGGCAGAGTTACAAACTTGGGTTCTGAGTCTGATCCCCTTAGCGAGAGCACCGCAACGCGGGAAGTGGCAATCAAATGGACCAATCGTCCGGAGCATGGCCGACCAGTCAAGGTCATCGTTAGGCTTGATCGAGAGGACTACGTTCTTGCCCACAAAGCTCATCTGAGTTGGAGTACAGTGGAAGTCACGGGAGTTGTAGAGAAAGTCGGCCCAACTTGGCGTCTTGTAGACCCCAAGGATTTCACCGTTGAGAATTTGCCTCGAACATTGTCGTTTGACATCCCCAATCAGCAATGAGCGCCAACACCGCTATTGCATGGACCGCGTCGACCTAGAACCCGCTGACCGGCTGCACGAAGGTCAGCCCTGGCGCGAGGTGCCAGGCACTTGGGCCTTCGCGGTGAGATGGCCGTCGCGTCGAGAGTGGCTTGACTGGTCGACCCAAGTGCCCGGCACCTTGGACACTTGAACCCGCTGACCGGCTGCACGAAGATCAGCCCTGGCATGAGGCGCCGGGCACTTGGGCCTTCGCGGCTTGCTATTTTACAACAATAAAGGTAAAATAGTGTGACGAAAGGAGATGATCACCTCATGCAAACACAAAATGCTCTCCAGGAAGTCGTCACGCTGCCCGAGGCCTCCAATCTGGCCGCAACCATGGGCTACGGCCTGGATCGCAGCAACCTGTTGCGCTACGCCCGCGCAGGGCGTCTTCTGGCGCGCAAGAGCGGCGGCACCTGGCTGACGACGCGCTCTGCCGTGCAGGCGCTGATCCTGGAGCTGGCGAGCGAAACGCGCGGCCGGCCGCGCGTCCTTTCGACGCCGTGGACAGAGGTGTCGATGTCGCCGGAACTGGCAGACACGCTGGCGGAAATCGATCACCTGCGCTCAGAACTTGTCCAGCGGACCCGCAGTCCTGAGGAAGAGGATCAATTGCGTCGCACGCTGACGGTCGAGGCGATTTACCACAGCAATCGCATCGAGGGCAACCAACTGTCGCTGCCTGAGGTACGCACTATCGTCGATGCCTTTTGGGCCGAAGCTGACAGCCAGGGGGGAACCCATCATGATGAACAGCCGGCAGCGAGATGAGCAGGAGACTCGCAACACCGCCGAGGTCATGACCTGGATCGAACACCTGGCCAGCCAGCCCGACCTGCCCATTGATCTCGACCTGATCTGCCATATCAACCGGCTGACACTGCTCAAGACCGATCGAGATTACTGGGCAGGCCGCGTGCGATCTGAGGTCGACTGGCAGCAGCCAGAAGACTGGCCGCGGCGACGTGCTATCGTCGCCCTTGACGAACGAGGCTTGGCGGTGGCGGATGAGCACACCGGCGAGCTGCTGGTTCAGTTCCCGCCCGATCGCGACGTGGGGCCGATGGTATATGCATTGCTCGCCTGGGTCAACTCCCAAGACGCAGAGGCCTTGCATCCCGTCGTGCGAGCGGCACTATTTCATCAGCGTTTCACAGCGATTCACCCGTTCCGTGATGGCAACGGCCGCACTGCGCGGGCACTTACCACGCTCCTGCTCTGGCGGGCCGGCTTTCCGGCGCAGATCCTCGTTCTTCAGCGGATCTTGGATGAGCGCCGCGACGCCTATGTCGCCTCCCTGCGGGCTGCTGATCGTGGCCGTCACCAGGAATGGGTGCAGTTCTTTGCGCAGGCAGTGCTCGACGCCTTGAAAGACCGAGCATTGCCATGAGCGCCAACACCGCCATCGCATGGACCGAGTCGACCTGGAACCCGCTGACCGGCTGCGCGAAGATCAGCCCTGGCGTGAGGTGCCGGGCACTTGGGCCTTTGCGGTGAGTTGGTTATCGCGTCGAGAGTTGCTTGACCAGTCGACCCAAATACCCGGCACCTTAGGCCAGCCCAGGTCATGGCAATGGTAAAGAACAATTACTCACCAAACAGACGACGGTGCCAGTCGTCCATCTTGTCGTCCAGGTGATCGAATGGATGGCGACCTCCGGGTGATTTGTTCTGCCGGTCATGGCTGGCAGAAAGACTCTTCCATTCGGGTGACGATCGCCCTGACCCGCGATTGGTTGATGGCGCATCCACCGGGTTCTCAACAGCGATGCCTTGCTGTTTGAGCAGGTGTTGGACGAGCGTGGCCTGCTCAGAGGTTGTGGACAACATGATCTGGTCACGGTAGACATCGAGTCCCCAGGTTTTTATGCCCTTCTTGCGAAGGTGCGTTTCGACCTGTTTCGGACTCCATCCGCAGTCATCAGGGATCAGAAAGGTGTGGCTTGGACCGTTCGCTTGGTTTTGCGCCACTGTCAGCAACGGGCGAAGCCAATCCATGTAGCTCAGAATCTTGACAATCTCGCGTAGCATCGGAGGCCCTTTCGCAAGACCAAAACAGAAAATATGTTCTATGGCTGATTGGTGTGAGATTACCATGTTTTCATCGCTGTGTCAAGGATCGTCTCGCACATCTCACGGGGCAACCCGGGAGGGATCTATGTCTCAGGATTTCTTCGCAGGCTGGCTTGCTGGCATCTTCTCCGCCATTCCTATCGGATTCATGTTTCGATCGATTCTGGTCAACTGGAATCGAACGACTTCGCCTTCCCGCAAGCAGAAGGTGGTGCATAGCACTGACAAGTCTCCGTGGCAGGTCATGAAAGACGCCGCGGTGGGCTTCCTTCTGTTCGTTTTCTGGATGGGTGTCCTTTTCGCCGTGCTTTACTTCGGCGGCCGATGGCTGATGGGCCAACTGTAATCGCTCTGCTCGACCCAAGTGTCCGGCGGCGGATGTCACGCGACGCCATGAGCGCCAACACCGTCATCGCATGGACCGAGTCGACATGGAACCCGCTGACCGGCTGCACGAAGGTCAGCCCGGGGTGCCAGCATTGCTATGCCGAACGCATGGCGAAGCGGCTTCAGGCAACCGGTACGCCTGGCGGCTCCCCGGCCAGGTGGCCAGCCCAACTATGCCAACGGCTTCCACCTGACGCTGCACGAGCACGCGCTGGCCGGCGTGGTCGGTTACTGATCAAGAGGGGATGTTGCGCTCAGGGAAAACGCCAACTCCGGCCCGCTCAACAGCACGTAAAGATGGTTGAGCACATCGCGCCCCACGATGGCCTGGTTAAGTCCGGTCTGGATGACTTCCAAGCGAGGTAGCGTCAGTTCACCGATGGTCAAGTGGACTGCATATGTCAGAACTGTCCTGGTTTCCCCGCTGACATCTTCAAGCCGAAGCCTGCTAAAGGGGATCAACTGCAAACGCTGCACCAGCGAGGCGGGAATCGCAGTGACATCCGATCCTGTATCCAGCAAAGCCGCTGTAGTGACCCGACGCCGCTGCTGAAGAATATGCCTCACGGTCACCTGGACCACTGGCGCCGGAGGATCAAAACGGCGGTCGTACTCAATCATTTGGCGATCCATACCGACGGCACGCGCACACGTCGCGGTCCATTGGGTTTAATCCAGTCGACATAGCATGGCACTGGGCCAAACCGGGTAAAAACCGCGTCCAGCACAGCGAACTTCGAGTCGCCATCGGCGACGATCTGGCCCTGATAAATGGCCACCGCTTTGCCGGCATATTGCTCTTGGAGCTGAGGATCGAGCGCCTCGAATGCAGCTACATCGCGCTCAAAGCTGGCCAGGCTACCGTTGGCTGCCGGCGTCTCAACTTCGTACTGGGTACGCAGAAAACGTACAAAGTCATTGACTGCGGCCACCTTTTCAGGCGGTAGCATCTCAAGCCCCCTGAGTATTTGGCCAACCTGGCTGGTGGAGTTGACAGAACCTGCAGCAGCATTCATAGCAGATCACCTTATGCCATTACCCATCGGTACGGTCTTTGCCCATCGGTCGATGACACACCCGACTAGCAATGATTCTACCATAGACAATCGTTCGACGCAAGCATCGGTTACTTGTGTCTTGCTGCGGCTTGGCCGATTGACTCAACGCGGCTCCTGTGCTATCATGCAGCCCCGTGTATCACGGGCTTTTTCTTTTCCAGCCCCGGTCGCCGCGGCCGGACGCACCACCATCGATCCCTGCGTCACCTGCGACGCCAGGCTGTTCCCGCTACTCACCTCAAGACACGGCGAGCGATCTCCGTGTCTCTTGTTTTTGCCGCGCTTCAGAAGTCGGACTTCTTCGGAGAAGTCCGACTTCTTGATGTGCCCGGAGGCTCTCATGACCAAGTACATCTTTATCACCGGCGGCGTCGTCAGTTCCCTGGGCAAGGGGGTCACGGCCGCAGCCATCGGCCGGCTGATCAAGGGCCGCGGCATCTCGGTGTCGATCCAGAAGCTGGACCCTTACCTGAACGTGGACCCTGGCACCATGTCCCCCTACCAGCACGGCGAGGTCTTCGTCACCGAGGACGGCGCCGAGACCGACCTGGACCTCGGCCATTACGAGCGCTTCACCGACGAGAACCTGAGCCGGGCCAGCAACGTCACCTCCGGCCAGATCTACGCCGAGGTGCTGCGCAAGGAGCGGCGCGGCGACTACCTGGGCGGCACGATCCAGGTCATCCCCCACGTCACCAACGAGATCAAGCGGCGCATCGCGCTGGCCGGCCGGGACAACGACGCCGAGGTGGTGATCGTCGAGGTGGGCGGCACGGTGGGCGATATCGAGAGCCTGCCCTTCATGGAGGCCATCCGCCAGATGCGCAAGGATGTGGGCCGCGACCACGTGCTCTATATCCATGTGACGCTGCTGCCTCACATCGGCGCCACCGGCGAGCTGAAGACCAAGCCGACCCAGCACAGCGTGTCCGAGCTGCGCGGCATCGGCATCCAGCCCGACGTGATCGTCTGTCGCTCCGACTACCCGGTCGAGAAGGCGATTCGCGACAAGATCGCCCTCTTCTGCGATGTAGAGCCGGAGGCCGTGGTGCCGCTGGAGACGGTCAAGTCGCTCTACGAGGTGCCGCTGATGCTGGAGGAGTTCGGCCTGGGCAACTGGCTGACCAGCCGGCTGGGCTACGGCTGGCGCGTGGCCGACCTGAGCGAGTGGCGCGATCTGGTGGCTCGACAGAACGTCCTGGGCGAGAGCCAGGAGGCGCCGCTGCGGGTGGGACTGGTGGGCAAATACGTTGAGCTGCAAGACGCCTACATCAGTGTGCGCGAGGCGCTGATTCACGCCAGCGTGGCCCTGGGCCGCCGCCTGCACGTCGAGTGGATCAACTCGGAAGACCTGGAGCGCGGCCGCAGCGTCGAGCGGCTGGCCGCGGTCGATGGCATCGTGGTGCCGGGCGGCTTTGGCTACCGGGGCATCGAGGGCAAGATCGTGGCGGCCCGCTACGCCCGCGAGCAGCAGACGCCCTACCTGGGGCTGTGCCTGGGCATGCAGGTGATGTGCATCGAGTTCGCCCGCCACGTCACCGGCTCCGATCGTCCCAACAGCACCGAGTTCGACCCGCACACCAACTATCCCGTCATCGACCTGATGCCCGACCAGCGCGGCATCGCCGACATGGGCGGCACGATGCGCTTGGGCGCCTATCCCTGCATGTTGCAGCCTGGCACCCGGGCCGCGGCCGCCTACGGGCAAGCTCAAGTCAGCGAGCGCCACCGCCACCGCTTCGAGTTCAACAACAGCTTCCGTGATCAGCTCAGCGAGGCTGGACTGACCCTTAGCGGCCTCTCGCCTGATGGCCGGCTGGTGGAGATCGCCGAGCTGCGCGACCATCCCTGGATGCTGGGCAGCCAGTTCCATCCGGAGTTCAAGAGCCGGCCTAACCGGGCGCATCCGCTTTTCCGCTCTTTTCTCGAGGCTGTGCAGACGCGCACACAGCAGGGTAGCTCGGTTGCCGCTTAGGCGCACCTTGTGCTATAATCGGCCCAAGCTCGTGCAGCGTAACGCAGTCAACAGGAGAAGAAACGATGTCCGGTCACTCAAAATGGTCAACCATCAAGCGCAAGAAGGGCGCAGCCGACAGCAAGCGCGGCGCGTTGTTCACCAAGCTGGCGCGCGAGATTCAAATCGCGGCGCGTGAGGGCGCTGACCCCGACTACAACTTCAAGCTGCGCCTGGCCGTCGACAAGGCCAAGGCCAACAGCATGCCCAAGGAGAACATCGAGCGGGCGATCCGGCGCGGCTCTGGCCTGGAGGCTGGCGAAGAGTTGATCGAAACGGCCTTCGAGGGCTATGGCCCCGGCGGCGTGGCGCTCTACATCGAGGTGCTCACCGACAACCGCAACCGCGCGGTGTCCGAGATTCGCCATGTGCTCAGCCGCGGCAACGGCGCGATGGGCGAGAGCGGCTCGGTGGCGTGGCAGTTCGAGCCGCGCGGCTACATCACCGTGGCGCTCCACAAGCACAGCCAGGACGCTATCTTCGAGGCGGCGCTGGACGCGGGCGCCGAGGATGTGGAGTTCGGCGAGGACGTGGCTGAGATCTACACGGAGCTGGCTGACCTCAAGATCGTGCAGGATGCCTTCCGCCTGCGCGGCCTGCCGGTTGAAAACGCCGAACTGACCATGAAGCCCAAGACGCCGCTCAGCGTGGACGACAAGACCGCGGTCAGCGTCATGAACCTGATCGAGAACCTGGAAGATCTGGACGACGTGACCAACGTTTACTCCAACCTGGAGATCAGCGAGGAGCTCCTGCAGAGGATGGAGGAGTAGCTTGCGGGTACTGGGCATCGACCCCGGAACGGCCATCACGGGCTATGGGCTGGTGGACTATGACGGCGAGCTGCGCCTGGTGGACTGCGGCGCGATTGTCACGCCGGCCGGCATGGCGCTGCCGCAGCGGTTGCTGGCCATCCATAAGGCGCTCAGCGCCGTGATCGCCCGCTTCCAGCCCGAAACCGTGGCTGTAGAGGAGCTGTTCTTCAGCAAGAACGTGCGCACCGCCATGAGCGTCGGCCAGGCGCGCGGGGTCGTCCTGCTGGCAGCGGCCCAGGCTGATCTGCCGATTTTTCACTACAAGCCTTCCGAGGTCAAGCTGGCTGTGGCGGGCTATGGCGGCGCCGGCAAGGCGCAGATGCAGGAGATGGTGCGGCTGCTGCTGGGGTTGGATGCCGTGCTGACGCCAGACGATGTGGCGGACGCCGTCGCCATTGCCATCTGCCACGCCCACGGCGCGCACCTGAGCCAGCTACTGTTGGACGATTAGCCCCCCGACCCACGCATCCGGCGGCGGGCCAACCGTTGATTTCGATACGGCGCAGACGCCTACTC
>JBAQCH010000296.1:0-4268 GCA_049294015.1 Anaerolineae bacterium | reverse complement strand
GCCCAGCGCTGGCCGCCGTTATCGGAGCGGAAGACGCGCGGCGGGAAGCGCGGGTCCCACTGCGGCCCGTCCAGCGCCAGGTAGATGGCCTCGCCAGCCGGGTCGGACGCCAGGCTGCGGTAAGGCTGGTTGTAGTTGCCGTCCAGCCCGGCCGTGACGTTGCGCCACGTAGCGCCGCCGTCGCTGGAGCGCACGATGCCGGCCTCCGGCTGCATGGCCGAGCCCTCGATCTCGCGGTACATGGCCCACACGGTGCGGTCGCTGGCGTAGTTGGCTGAGATGGCCAGGCTGTAGTTAGGCCCGGCCGCGCTCAGCCGCTGCCAGGTTGCGCCGCCGTCGCTGGTGCGCTGCACGGGGCCGTAGCCGGCGACGAACAGCGTCTGGTCATGGGCGAAATCAGGCGAGATGGCCAGCAGGAAGACGTCCAGGTCGGCGGGCTGGCCAGGCGTGGGCAGCCAGGTGGCGCCGGCCGTAGTGGAGCGATAGACCTGCGGCTGGCCGGAGGGCGCGCCGGCCAGGAACAGGGTGCTGTCAGCCGCGAAGTTGGGCGAGACAACCAGGTCGTAGGCTGCGAGGCCCTCCCAGACAGTCTGCCACGACGCGCCGTCGTCGCGGGAGCGCAGCACGCGCCGGCCGGGCGGGCCAGCGGTGTCGATCAGCACGAACAGGGTTTGGTCGGCCGCATAGGCTGGCGAGGGGACGATCTTGAGCGCGTTGGCGGCGCCGGGGTCTAACGCCGTCCAGTGTTGTGCGCCGTCGTCGCTGCGGTACATGCCGCCAGCCGTGCCAGCAAACAGGGTTCGGTCAGCGGCAAAGGCAGGCGATACCGCCATGACCCGGACAGGCAAGCCATCGGGCGCGGGTAGCGCCTGCCAGAAGGGGGTTGATGGCGTGGCAGGGCTGGCTAAGGCCACCGCGGCCGCCAGGGAGAGCGCCGCCACGGCGCCCAGAAGGAACAGGATGCGCGTATTCATCGAAGACCTCCCAGACAGCTCCATTGCTGCCGAAACGCCTGGACCGCCGCAGAACACACCAGCCCGATGCGGCGACGCGTCGAACCAACGGCCCGAAAAACGGCCGTCAGTGGTGTCTATCGATGATGACGCACGGGAAGGCAAGGAGACGCGGCGAGGATGACAATGAACGGGTGAGCACCTGCGAGCGTTGTGAGCAACAGCTCGGTCAATAGCCCAACTGGGCGATCTGCGCCTCCCCCATGCCGAAATGGTGGGCGATCTCGTGGACGACGGTCTTGCGCACCTGCTCGGCGATGGCTTCAGGGGTGGCGAAGTAACGGGTTAACGGGCCGCGGAAGATGGTGATGCGGTCGGGCGGCACCATGCCGTAGTGGCTGGAGCGGCGCGTCAGCGGCACGCCCTGGTACAGCCCGAACAGCGTCGATCCGGGCGGCACGCGCGACGAGTCCAACTGGCTGCGCGACGGCCATTCCTGGACCGTGATGGCCACGTTGTCCATGCGGTCGATGATCTGGGGCGGCAGCGTTGCCAGGGCATCGGCCACCAACTGCTCGAACTCCTCGCGATTGACCATTTTCACTCTCCACGCAGTGATTCGATCACCCTGTTTTGCACTTGCTCGATATGGACGCAGATTTGCCTGAAAAACGCAGATCAGAAGACAGAAGCCTGCTGTTCTTCCCCTCTGATCAGCGAAAATCAGCGCAAATCAGCGTCCAGTTTCTCGAACGGTGCAATCCATGTGATCCGTGAGCTATTTTCGGGTTATCGTGCCGGCTGTTGCAGTTCGGCCAAACCGGGCGCGCGGCCGACCCAACGGCGCAGTTCGTTGCCTTGCGCGTCGAACAAGATGAAGGTCGGCGTTGCCTCGAAGCCAACTTCGTAGGCGAACTGGCGGATGGCAGGCTTCATGATGTCCAGCGCAACGACGCGGCCTTCGCTCCAATCTCGCTCAAGCCGCTGCACGAGCGGCCGGTTCTGCACGCAGGCCAGTCAGTAGTTGGAGAAGAACTCGACCAGCGTTGGCTCGCCGTCGGTGGCCAGCGCTTGGCGGATAGTCTCAGGCGAATCGTAGCGCTCTGTGTTGACCTGGCCTGAGGTCAGCAGGAAGACGAGGAACAGCGCCAGCAGCCCTGCCCACCCAGCCCACAGCGGCCACCTGGCCCGCCGCCGCGCCAACAGCACAGCCGCTGCTACAAACATCAGCAGCACGGGAATCAGGAACGAGAAACGGTTAGCGATCTGAAAGAGCGTCATAGATTCGCACCTGGTTTAGCCGGTCAACTCGGTCCAGGGAACTGCAATGATGTTCTCATCCAGACGCTGGACCTTCGTCCCGCCGTGCAGGAGGATTCCACCGGCGGCCGTGGGGTACTCCTTCAGAAACTTGCTCAGACCAGCGGCGTCGCGATAGCTCGGCTTGCTGCTCATCTTCACCTCGACACCCAGGACACGCCGGCCATGTTCCAGCACGAAATCGACCTCATCGCCGCTGGTGGTGCGCCAGAAGTGGAGTCGCGCCTTAGGAGTCAACAGGCCAGCCAGCACGCGCAGGTGCTGATAGATCAGGGTCTCGAAGTAGGCGCCCACCTGCCGGCTGCGGCGCAGGCTCTCCTCGTCGTAGTAGCCGGACAAAAATACCGCCAACCCTGGATCGGTCCAATAGGCGATGGGCGACTTGAGCAGTCGGGTTGAGGGGCTGGCCGCGTATGCGGGCAAGCGCTCGAACAGATGCGTGGCTTCCAAGAGGTTGAGGTAGCGGTGGATGGTGGGTTGGGCGGTCCGGGCATCGCGTGCGACCTCCGACTGGTTGAGCAGTTGGCCGCTGCGTAAGGCCATCAATTCCATGACTCGCCGGAAGTCCAGCAGGCCGTCGATCTGGGAAAGCTGCCTTAGGTCGCGCTCCAGATAGGTGGCGACGTATCCTTCCCACCAGCGTAGCCAGGCATCAGGCGTGGGCAAGCTGAGCAACGGCGGCATGTTGCCACGCAGCAAGAGAGGTATCGGATCCGGCGGAGGTGTTGAGAGTTCCTTCTCCTCAGGCCAACGTTGCGCTAAAGCATCGGCTAACAGGGTGGACGGAGCGAGCCCGTTGACCTCCCCCAGCGTGATGGGATCGAGCACAAAATAGACCGCTCGTCCAGCCAGGCTTTCGCTCACCTGGCGCATCAGCAACAGGTTGGCAGAGCCGGACAGGATAAACCTGGTGTGTCCTGGCCGGCTGTCCACGGCCATTTTGACGGCTGACAACAAGTCGGGGGCTTTCTGAACCTCATCCAACACCACTGCATCCACACCGGCCCAGAGGCTGGCAGGATTGTCGCGTGCCTGGCGCAAGACGTCGAAGTCGTCCATGGTGTGGTAGCGCCAATTGCGAAAAGGCTCGGCTTGGCGCAGGAGAGTGCTCTTGCCCACCTGTCTGGCGCCGGTCACAACTACCACAGGATGCGTCTCGCTGGCTGAGCGTAGCAGCGGGGTTAGCCAACGTTGAAAATATGGTACAGATGCTGTATAGAAGTTATTCACGAGATGAATAATAACACAGGAAATGCGCTTCGTCAAGCAGGCTGAGGCGCATGAGCTACCCCATAGGCCGTCGTCGTCTCCCAGGGCACCGCGCGGTTGGCAAGCTGCTGGCGGAAGAGGGCCTCCACTTGAACGCATTCCTGAGCGTCCAGCCGCTGGCGCAGTCGATCGATGTAGCTGGGACGCTCGCCCGCGCCGGCTGGTGTGAACCAGCGGGCCAGCAGGGCCGGCGTCACCTGCGTTTCACTGCGCTCCCGCTCGACGCTGACCTGGACGGCCAGACCGGCGGCCTCGAAGGCCTGCCGCAGGCTCTCCTCGTCCCAGTTGACCAGCGGATCGTCGGCCTGGCGGTAGATGGCCTCTTCGGCCTCCACCACCTGCTGCGCCAGCTCATCGCCCAGCGTTGTGAGATCGACCAACCGATACAGCCGCTGCGTGTGCGCCGGTACGGTCTCGGCCAGGCTGATGCGCCCATGTTCGGCCAGCAGCGAGGCCAGCAGGCGGGCCGCAGCCGGCTTGTCGGAGTGGCGGGTGAGGGCGTTGCGGCCCAGGATGGCGTCGAAATGGGGAGAATGATGAACGATGAACGATGAATCATGAGTGTCGGATGCGGAGGAAGATGGCTCGTAGTGAGCACCCAACAGCGCGGGTAGGGCATCGAGCTCGCCTTGCAGGACGGCAGGGCGCTCGATTTCAGGCAGACGCGTGGCTTGCTGGCGCAGGGCGTCGGCGTCCTGGGCGCTGCGGGCCAGGGCCACGACGCCG
>JBAQCH010000295.1:0-26014 GCA_049294015.1 Anaerolineae bacterium | reverse complement strand
CCCAAGGCCATGCTGCTGGACGCGGCCGGCCCGCCATCGTGGATCAACCAGGCGCCGGCGGCCGCGCGCTGCGGGCAGGTCCAGCGGTAGGTGAAGCTCTCGCCGGGCACAACCCGGTCGCCGCGCCGGCCGCTTTGGTCGGGATCGGGCGGCGACAGCGGGAAGGCGCCGTCGTACAGCGGCAGCCGCTGAACGCCGTGGGCATGCAGGCTGTGCAGGCGTTCGGCGTCGGGGACGCCGCCGCGCCGGTCCAGGTTGCGGAAGTGGACGATGATCTCATCGGCGACCTTCGCCTCCAGGACGGCGCCGGGGATGCTAGGCCGCGGCTGAGCCAGGTCAGGCTCGTTCAGGTCCCAGAGATTGATGGCCGCGCCCGCCGGCTGGGCCCAGTTGGGTGTGGTGCGCCGGATGATCAACGTCTCCTGCGCCGTGGGCCGATGCGCGCCGCCTAGCCCCGCCGGCACGGTCTGGCCGGTAGCCCGGTCGACGCCCCACGGGCAGGCGTCCCAGGGCTGGTTCTCCAGTTGTAGCCAGTATTCCTTAGTTTGCGCCATTGGGTATTTCCTCCCCTTCAGCGGTCGAGCGTCGGCAGGGCGGCTCGGATCGCCTGGGCCGCGCCGGACGCCAGCGGTTCGCCGTGGCCGACGCACAGGATCTGGCTGTCGAACTCGGCCAGCCGGCGCACGGAGGCGCGGTGCTGCGTCGGGTTGAGCGTGAAGCCGCGCCAGCCCAGCATCAGCCTCGGCCAGGTGCAGATCGCGTCGCCAGCGATCAGCAGGCGGCGCGCTTCCCACCAGAAGGACAGATGGCCGGGCGAATGGCCGGGACAGGCGACGATGCGCAGCGGGCCGACCTGATCTCCTTCATGGACGAAGTGATCGACCGTGGCCGGCGGGTGCTTAGCGACCCCCAGATTGAGCGCGACTTGCAGCGGCCAGACCTGAACCGGCGTGTAAGGCCGCCAGGATACCGGCTGCTGCTTGCGTTGGCCCGCGATCAGATCCGCCTCCCATTCGTGGCAGTAAACCGGCGCGCCGCTTTGCTCCTTGAGCAAGGCCAGCCCGCCCAGGTGCGAGCGGTGGCAGTGGGTCATCACGATGCGCTTGATGTCGCTGACTGACTTTCCGATGCGCGCCAGCTCGGCCAGGATACGGTGGGCGTCGCTGTCGTACAGCGTATCGACCAGGGTCAGTCCGTCGCCGTCGTCCAGCAGAAAGGCGTGAACGTAGGCGCCTTTGCGCTGCGTCATGCTGTAGATGCCAGGGGCTATTTCCATACGGCTTGGTTTCCTCCAACGTCATCCAACAGAAGTTCCGGACGTACACATCGGTTGAACGAAAAAGCAGGAGGTTTCGCGGCACCAAATCTCCAACAATGATGTGCAGATTGGTCTTGCAGCGAGCAGGTCATCTTACATCTTTGACTAGTGCCAACGATTGGTGTATAGTAACAACATCATCTGAAGGAGCTTTAACCAATGACTGTTACAACGAGAGAGACCCAACGTGTCAACGTGACCTTTCCGGTTGAAGTACTAGAGAGCTTGGAAAAGCTACTCGCCCCGCGCCAACGCAACCGTTTCATCGTGGACGCAACTGCTCGTGCCCTGCAAGATGCTCGGCTTGATCGTTCTTTGAACGCTCTGCTAGAAGAGCCCGCCTGGACCGATGAAAATCACCCTGATCTGATGTCAGTCGAGGATGTGGATCATTATGTACGCACGCTGCGCGAGGCGTGGATGCCGCGTGCCTGGGAAGAGAGCCAAACGGAGGCCGAGACCGATGGCTGACACGCTGATCGACACCAATCTCCTCATTCTTGCTTTGCGCAGGCGTCCCGAGGCTATCCACCTGCTCAAGCGCCTCAAGGCAGAAGGCGAGCTTCATATCTCGATCGTAACGCGTACAGAGATTCTGGCTGGTATGCACCCCAGCGAGGAGGGGCGCACGATGGACCTGCTGTCGTCGTTGAGCAACTTGCCCGTAGATGTTGCCAGCGCGGATCAAGCAGGCCGATGGATTTACACCTACGCCCGGCGCGGCATTCAACTCTCCGTCCCAGATGCGATCATTGCCGCTACAGCTTTCGCTCACGGCTTGACGCTCGTAACCACCAACGCCAAACATTTCCCCATGCCTGAAGCCAGCGTGCAGCCGGTGAACCTGTAGCATCATGCCACGGTTCTTGTTCTTCCCTCGCACAACTTCCCAAGATTGTTGACACAGACTCCGCTCTCAGGTACAATGCCCGACATGAGCAATTTTTACTACGGTGGACAGGCAGTGATGGAGGGCGTCATGATGCGCGGCCGCAAGCACGCGGCTGTGGCTGTGCGCAACCCCAAAGGCGAAATCGTCGTACACGAAGAAGAATTGACCGCGGCCGTCTACACCAAGCCGTGGGCCAAGTGGCCCTTCGTGCGCGGCATCAGCATGCTGTGGGACGCGCTGGTGCTGGGCACCCGTGCGCTGCTTTGGTCGGCCGACGTGGCCATGAGCGACGAAGAAGAGGACGTGAAGTTCACCGGCCCGGTGGCCTGGACCACGGTGGCGCTGTCGTTGTCCATCTCCGTTGCCATTTTCATTCTGCTGCCGGCCGCCGTCGCCAAGTGGGTCGAGGTTCAGTTTGGCATGGCTGCCTGGATGGGCGCCTTCTTTGAGGGACTGCTGCGCCTGGCCTTGTTTGTGCTCTATCTGGTGCTGATCGGCCGCATGCCCGATATCCGCCGGGTCTTCCAGTACCACGGCGCCGAGCATAAGACCATCAACGCTTACGAGGCAGGCGTGCCGCTGACGCCGGCCAAGGTGGCTGAGTTCTCGGTGCAGCATCCCCGCTGCGGCACCAGCTTCCTGTTGATCGTGCTGGTGCTGAGCATGATCCTCTTTGCGCCGCTGAACTTCAACTCCGTCGATGGGCTGTTGAGCGTGGCGTTGCGCCTGCTGTCACGGCTGTTGTTGATCCCTGTGGTGGCCGGCATCAGCTACGAGTTCCTGCGCTACTCGGCCAGCCACCTCAGCAATCCGGCTGTCAGGGTCATGATCGCACCCGGGCTGGCCTTGCAGCGGTTGACCACCCGCGAGCCGGACCTGTCGATGCTGGAGTGCGCGATTGCCGCCTTGGCTCCGGTGCTGGCAGCCGACGGCATCCAGGTCGCCCAGCCGGCCGCGCGGCCGGCCATGCGTGAGCCGGAAGTGCGCGAGGAGTTCGCAGCGCCCGCCTAGCCAGCGAGCCCCGCCCAAATCATGCAAGGCAAAGCAGTCATGCAGGCAACGTCGCCTCACCAGAATTCAGCAGAGCTTGCTGTTTTGGCTTGATTTGAGCCAGAACGGCGCTCTGCTTTTTGTATTTCTAGCCGCTCAGTTGCCGGGCACTTGATCACGAAATTATGCAAGTAACGTGGGTCAGTGCGTTCTTTCGAGCGTATATTCAAGTGCCCGGCAACTCTCATTGAACAACTCACTGGAGGTTTCGCCTATGCGTAACAAGATAACCATCGTAGGCGCCGGCTTTGTCGGCGCAACGGCTGCCCACTGGTGCGCAGCCAAGGAACTGGGTGACGTGGTGCTGTTCGACATTGTCGATGGCATGCCCCAAGGCAAGGCTTTGGACCTGCTGCAGGCCGGCCCGGTCGAAGGCTACGACCTGCACATCCTCGGCACCAACGACTACGCGGACACGGCCAACTCCGACGTCGTGGTAGTCACGGCCGGCCTGCCGCGCAAGCCGGGCATGACGCGCGAGGACCTGGTCAACATCAACGCCAAGATCATCCGGGGCGTGATCGAGAACGTGGTGGCCCACTCGCCCAACGCCATCGTGATTCTAGTGACCAATCCGCTGGACACCATGACCTATCTGGCCAAGAAGGTTAGCGGCCTACCGCGCGAGCGCATCATCGGCCAGGCCGGCGTGCTGGACAGCGCCCGCATGCGCGCCTTCATCAGCATGGAGCTCGACGTTAGCGTGGAGAACATCCATGCCTTTGTGTTGGGCGGCCATGGCGACGAGATGGTGCCGCTGGCCCGCTACTCTACGGTGGCTGGCATCCCGATCACCGAGCTGCTGCCGCCGGAGCGCGTCGAGGCCATCATGGACCGCACCCGCAAGGGCGGCGGCGAGATCGTCTCGCTGCTGAAGCAGGGCAGCGCTTTCTTCGCTCCCAGCGCCGCCACGATGCAGATGGTAGAGTCCATCCTGAAAGACCGCAAGATGATCCTGCCCTGCTCGGTCTATCTGGAAGGGGAGTATGGCTTGAGCGACATTTGCTTTGGCGTGCCGGTCAAGCTGGGCCGCAAGGGCGTGGAACAGATCATCCAGATCAAGCTGACCGACGACGAGCAGGCCGCGATGGAGAAGTCAGCGGCGTTGATCCGCTCGAGCATGGCAGCCCTGGAGCTATAAAATGGCGGTAGGTCTCGCTACGGCGGCCTACTCGACCAACGATTGATGTGGCGGTAGGTCTCGCTACGGCGGCCTACTCGACCAACGATTCAAGGAGAGACTACGATGGCTAAGTGCCTGGTCGTTTATGCCAGCAAGTATGGGTCGACTAAGGAAGTCGCCCAAGCTGTGGCCGATGGCCTGGGAGCTGAGATCGCGGAGGCCGCTGACGACCCCGACGTGCGCCCCTACGATTTCGTCGTGCTGGGCTCACCGATTTACGGCGGCGATTACCTGGGTTCCATGAAGGAGTTCCTGCTAGCCAACAAACCCTACCTGGCCAAGCGTAAGATTGCCGCCTTCATCACCGCCGCCGCCAACTGGGAACGCAGCCCCGGCTTGACCGGTGAGGAAGACGAGCTGCTCTTCACGCAGCAGGAATACGCCGACGGCCTGGCCCATCTGGCCGGCGGCGACGTCATCGGCTGTCGCGGCTTCGGCGGCCGGCTGATTCCTGAGGACTTGGACGATTCCGACCGCGGCATGCTGGAGTGGTTTTACCGCTTCCTGATGCGCGAGCCGTTGCAGGGCTTCGACCTGCTTGACCTGCCGTCGGCCTACCGCTGGGGCGAAGAGCTGCGCGCGATCGTCGGCGCCTGAACTGGCCTCCTGCTCATGCTGGCAACACGCTGCCCGGCTTCACCCGGGCAGCGTGCGCGTCTGTCGCCAGTTGGCCCCCAAAAACTGACCGCAAAGGGATTGGATGTGTTCAACATGGGTTGAGCCTGCGTAGGACGATTTTCCAAATCGTCCGCCTCACGGTCGCAAGAACGGACGATTTGGAAAATCGTCCTACGAGCCGGAGGGGGACTCAACCTACTTTGAACACACCCAAAGGGATTGGCTCACGGATAGCACAGATGACACGGATCAGACGGAGATGCGCTGGCTGGTGCGGCGGCGTTATCCATGACGGGCGGGCACGGTGGCTGCGCACAGAGCGGCCCCACCAGACACGTGTGGAATCTGATCCGTGCAATCCCAGTGATCCGTGAACTAATCCCTCCCCCCGTAAATTGAACAAATCGGCGGTTATCGAGTACACTGCACGCACTATGTCTGAACACCCAGAACAAATCGACTTCGACGCCATCCTGCGCCAGCCCGGCCTGACTGACGAAATGCGCTTCCTGGACGAGACGCCCGCGGACCATCGCTCCGGCTTCGTGGCCGTAGCGGGACGACCCAACGTGGGCAAATCCACCCTGGTCAACGGCTGGTTGGGGCAGAAGATCGCGGCCGTCAGCCCCAAGCCACAGACCACCCGCCAGCGTCTGATGGGCATCCTCACCCGCCCCGACGCGCAGGTGATCTTCCTGGACACGCCCGGCCTGCACAAGCCGCAACACCGGCTGGGCGAGTTCATGGTCGACCAGGCGCAGCAAACCTTGGCCGACGCCGATGTGATCTGCCTGGTGGTGGACGGCAGCGCCACGCCCAGCTCGGCCGACCGTCTGGTAGCGCAAGATATCGCGGCGCGCGCGCCTGGCGTGCCGGTGGTGCTGGCCATCAACAAGGTCGACCTGATGCCGGCCAGCGCGGTGGAGCAGCGAACGGCCACCTATCGCGAGATGCTGCCCAACGCGGCTGATTGGACCGTCATCTCGGCGCTGGATGAGGCCGGCCGCGTCGATCTGTTGGAGCGCGTCGTGCGCCTGCTGCCCTACGGCCCCCGCTACTTCCCCGAAGATCAGGTCACCGACCTGCAAGAGCGCTTCATTGCTGCCGAGATGATCCGTGAACAGGTGCTGCTTCTGACCTACCAGGAGGTGCCGCACAGCGTCGCCGTGTTGGTGGACGAGTACAAGGAGCGCCCCGACGGCCTGGTCTACGTCAGCGCCACCATCTACGTCGAGCGCGACACGCAGAAGCGCATCGTGCTGGGCAAGGGGGGAGACATGATCAAACGGATCGGCCAAGGCGCGCGCACCCAGATCGAGGAGATGGTCGGCGGCAAGGTTTACTTGGAACTATTTGTCAAAGTCTGGGAGCAGTGGCGCAAGAAGGACAGCCGGCTGCGCGAGCTGGGCTACGCCCTGCCCCACGAGCAGCGCCCCCCAGGCAACAAACGCCGCCGCTAAGCGCCCTCCGACCAATCTACCAATCTACCAATCTACCCCTCCCCATGCCCAAGGAACTGCCCCATGCGTGACACACTCCGAGGCGCGGCTCTGGTCTATGGCTTGCTGGTCGCCGTGTTCAGCCTGCTAGCCGCACTGCTGCTGGCCATCCTCGCTGTGCTAGGCGACGGCGCGTTGCGGCTGGCTCCTCTGACCATTCTGGTGTCGGTGGCCGCTCTGGGCGTGGGACTCGGCCTACCGCTGGCAGCGGCGGCTTGGCGTTCCTGGCAGCGGCGTCCCAGCCCCGCGCTGCGCCTGCCGCCGGCCTGGTGGCTGGTTCTGATCTTCCTGGGCGTGCTGGCGCTGGGCCAGCTCCTTCTGGGCGTGCCGGTCAACGTCGTATTGCTGCCGCCCTTGCACGTGATCGCATCGGTGCTGCCTCCCCTGCTCCTTATCGCCGCCATCACGCCAGCCATGCAGCGCGCCGGCGCGGGCCTCACTCGACGTAACCTGGTAGTCCAGTTTGCCTACGGCGGGTTGGTCGCCACCTTCCTGGCCATCATGCTGGAGATCGCCGCCTTCGTAGGCGTTTTCGTCTGGGTGTTCCTTGGCCTGGGCTTGCTGCCAGAGAGCCGGGCAGATCTCGCGCGACTGACGGCCGTGCTGCAGACTGGCGCCGCCAGCCCAGATCCGCTGCAGATGCTGCGCGCGCTGCTGTCGCCCGCTGTGGCGCTGGGCCTGGGCCTGCTGGTGGCCGCAGCCATCCCCTTGCTGGAGGAGGCTATCAAGTCGTTAGGCGCCTGGATCAACGGGATCGTGCAGGGCAGGTTAACCCGCGCGCAGGCTTTCACCTTCGGCGTGATCGCTGGCGTCGGCTTCAGCTTCACTGAGGCGCTCTTCTACACAGCCCAACTGCTGCCGCATGGCTGGGCCGGCGGCGTGGTCCTGCGCGGCTTGACGGCGGTAATTCACGGCGCGTCCACCGGGCTGTTCGCCTTGGGCTGGTACGAGGTCATGGCCCGCCGGCCGGCCCGCTTCTGGCTCTATGCAGCCGGCGGCGTCGCTATCCATGGCGTATGGAACGGGCTCAGCGGGCTGGTCGCGTTGGCTGGCCTTGTCGGTCTGGATGGCAGCGTGGCGCTCCAGACGGCCAGCGGCTTGGGCGTCACCGTCCTCGTCGGACTGCTGGCGCTCACCTGGCTGGCGGCGTTGGGCGTGCTGATCTATCAAACCCGCCGCCTCAGCGCTGAGCTGGCCCGCTCTGGGGAGGGCATCCTTGAAACCCCAGGATAACCCCGCTGCGGCAACATCGCGACCGGCCGTGACCGGAGCTGAGGCCGGGCCGTCCTCCCCCCAGGCGCCCGGCGCAACCAACCTGGTCCACCTGAGCGCGGCCTGGTTCGGGCAGGCCTATCTGTGGAACGGCCTGCACGCCATGCTGCTGCCGCTGATTCTGGTCGGCCTGGCGCCCACGGCGCTCAAGGCTACCTACCTCGGCGCGCTGACTTTTTTCGGGCTGGTGCTGGCCATGCTCGCCCAGCCCATCGCCGGCGCCATCAGCGATCGCAGCGGCTGGCTGGGCCGTTATGGCCGGCGGCGTCCCTGGATGGCGCTGGGCACGGCCATCGATCTGGGCCTGCTGGCGCTGCTGGCCATCGCGCGCGATTTTCTGCTGGTCGCCCTGCTCTACGCTGCGCTGCAAATCGCCTCCAGCTTCGCCGAGGCCGCTTTGCAGGGGTTGATGCCCGACCGCGTGGCCCCGTCGCAGCGCGGGCAGGCGTCCGGCTACAAGAACGCGGCCCAGATCGCCGGCTTCGTGGCTGGCGTGGGCCTGGGCGGCTTCTTCGCCAGCCGCGGCCAGATCGGCCTGGCGCTGGCGGCCACCGGCGTCGCTCTGGGCGCCAGTGTGGCGTGGACTCTGCTGGGCGTGCGTGAACAGCCGGCGGCGCGCGTCAAGGGCAAAGGCGTCAGCACAGCCAGCGCGCTGCGGCGCAGCTTTCGCATCGACCGCCATGTGGCTCCCGGCTATACCCGTCTGCTGGGCGGGCGGGCGCTGCTGATGGCCGGCTACTTTGCCTTGCAAGGCTTCGCCCAGTATTTCATCGCCGACAAGCTGGGGCTGCCCAATCCCGCCGGCGTCACGGCGCTGCTGATGGCGGTCATGGGTGCGGCGATCTTCCTGCTGGCCGTGCCCACCGGCATCCTGGCTGACCGCATGGGCCGGCGGCCGCTGAACGTCTTCGCCGCGCTGCTGGGCGCGGGCGCGACGGCCGCGCTGCTGTTCGTGGCCAACGTCTGGCAGTTGGTGATCGTCGGCGGGCTGGTGGGCGCGTCGGCCGGCATTTTTATGAGTGTCAACTGGGCCTGGGCGGCCGACCTGGCCCCACCCCAGGAGGCTGGGCGCTACCTGGGCCTGAGCAACCTGGCCACGGCTGGCGCCAGCGCGCTCAGTCGACTGGTGGCCGGTCCCATCATCGACGGCGGCAACGCGCTGCGGGCTGGCATCGGCTACGATCTGCTGTTCTTCGTGTTGGCGCTGGCCATGGCGGCCGGCGCGTTGGCGCTGGCCAGCGTGCCAGAGACGCGGCCCATCTCGTCCCGGCCGGTGGCCGAACCGGTTCCCAGCGAGCGGCAAGAGTGACGCGCGTAGCCCCGTTGCATGTGTCGCGGCTTACCGCAAGCATCGTTGATGCACAAGAACCCAAAGGGTCTTGTCCCTTGGTACGTCTCGGAGGTATCATTATGAAGCTACTGACCCTGTTCCGTCACGGCAAATCTGAATGGGAAACCGGCGCCGAGAACGACTTTGACCGGCCGTTGAAGGACCGCGGCCGCAAAGACACACCCATGATGGGCAAGTTCCTGGCCACCATCGGCGCCACGCCCGATCTGCTGATCAGCTCGCCAGCCGCACGCGCGCGCCAAACGGCCGAGCTGTTGGCGCCGGCCGCCGGTTATACGCGCGAGATTGGTTGGGAAGAGTCGATCTATGCAGCCAGCGCGGGCGAGCTGATGTCTCTGCTGCGCCATCTGCCCGATGAGGCTAACCACGTGCTGGTGGTGGGCCACAATCCAGGTTTCGAGGACGTGGCTGCGCGTCTGATCGGCGCTGACGCGTACGGCATGGCTTCGGGGTTGCGCATGCCCACGGCCGGAGCCGCCCATCTGGCGCTGCAAGTGGACACCTGGAACGAGGTGCAGGCCAACTCAGGCCAGTTGATCTGGCTGGTGAACCCCCGTATGTTGAAAGCGGTGATGGGGTAGCGCTGGAGACTGGCGGCTTGGTTCATTGACTGACGTGTGAAGCTTTACAATCTCCGCGGAGTCGAGCACGCCCACGTGCGGGTTTTGCGCGCACAAGTCGCACCTGGGGGTGCTCGCTCCGCGATGAATTGTAAAGCTCGATTGAAACAGACTGAACCATGCCCAGAAAGCCTTGAAGGTCTGGCGAGGGCGGGCCGCAGCGCGCTCAATAGGTGCGAATGTCTTTGATCTTGTTCACCAGCGGGGTCAGCACGGCGCGCATTGTCGCTTCGTCCAGACCGGTCACCTTGAAGGCCAGCTCGGCCGTGCTGGGGTCGTCGCCGGCGAAGGTGCCCAGCGCGATGATGTTGCCGCCCGCCTCGAAGATAGCCCTGCTCAGCGCGGCGATTTCGCCAGCCTGGTTCGGTACCAGCACGCTGGCGCGCGCGCCCAGCTGGCGCGCGCCCAGCATCTCCAGCATGACCTTGAACAGATCGGTCTCGGTGATGATGCCCACCACCTTGCCGTCACGGAGCACGGGCAGGCCGCCGATCTTGTTGTCGATCATCACCCGCGCGGCCTCTTCAATCGGGGTGTCCTCGCCGATGGTCAGCACCTTCTTGGTCATCACCTGGCTGACCTTGATCTTGCTGACCAGGTAGTTGATCTCCCAGACGCTCAACAACGTGGCCTGCGTGGGGGAGGCGTTGAGCAGGTCGCTCTCCGTCACAATGCCGACCAGTTTGCCGTCGTGAATCACCGGCGCGCGGCGAATGTGCTCACGGCGCATGAAAGCCTGGGCATCCAGCGCTGACATATCGGGGGAAACCGTCAAGACCGGGTGGGACATGCGTTCGCCAACTAACATGGGACCTCCTGATAACCTGAAGAGCTAGCTTTCCGTGTTCGGAGCTGGCTTGCGGAGTTCCCTGCGCGCTTTCAACGCTTCCACCACGGCTGGAATGACCGAGATGAGGACAATTGCCACAATGACCAGCTCGAAATTCTTTTGGACGAAAGGTATGTTGCCGAAGAAGTAACCGAGCAGGGTGAAAATAGCCACCCAGACGATGCCACCGATCACGTTCCAACGGATGAAGAAGCCATAATGCATCTGGCTGGCGCCGGCCACGAAGGGCGCAAAGGTGCGCACGATCGGCACGAAGCGCGCCAAAAAGATCGCCTTGCCGCCGTACTTCTCGAAGAAGGCATGGGTGCGCTCCATGCTCTCGCGCTTGATCCATTTCACTTCGCCCGAATAGGCTTTGGCCCCAACCCGGTGGCCGATTGAATAGTTGACGGTGTCACCCAGGATAGCAGCGACCGAAAGCACAATGAACAAGGCCCAGGGATTGAGCGCGCCGCGCGCCGCAAAGGTGCCGGCTGCGAAAATGAGCGAATCGCCCGGCAGGAAGGGCGTAACTACCAGGCCCGTTTCCATGAAGATGATAGCAAACAGTATCGCCATGGTCCAAGCGCCATACTGGGCAATGATGTCAGCCAGATAGACATCGATGTGCAGTACGAAATCTATGATTTGTCCGATAAGGTCCATAAAGCTCTTACGGGCGTCCGGCGCTGGAGCCGGCTAGCCGCTCTGTGTGAATCGACGCCGAAGCGCCGGGCGCCGCAAGGCGCCGAAGCGCCATTATAGCACTGAGGCAGGCAGGGACCAAACGCGCTCACGGTCAGATGAGTAGTGTCTGCAGTTGGGGGAGGATGGGCAGCGTTGCCGCGCGGCCGCGGGCCAGCAGATCGTCGCAGCGGGGAAGGACGTAGTCGATCTCGGCCAGGTCGGGCTCGATCACGATATCGGCCCGGTCCAGAGAATCGCCGGCCTGCATGACCAGGGCGCTGACGGCCGTGCTGCCGGCCCAGAACAAGTTGGACGGCACGCGGCGCGCGACGGGCATCAGGTTGACCGCCACCACCACATCGGCGCCCATGTCGTGCAGCACCTGGATGGGGATGTTGTTGCTGGCAAAGCCATCGCACAGCAGGCGGCCGCGCCAGCGGGCAGGCGCCACCACCCCCGGCACCGAGGCGCTGGCCCGCACCGCATGGGCCACGCGGCCGTTGGTAATCACCACCCGCTCGCCCGTGATCAGGTCAGTAGCGCCGATGGCCAGCGGCTTCGCCAGCTCGTCGAAAGTCAGATCGCCCATGGCCCGGATCAGGAATGTCTCGATCTTGCTGAAATCCAGCAGCCCCAGCCGGCTCAATCCGCCGCGGCCGGGCAACGGCAGGATCGGCGTGGCGATCCGCAGCCAGTTGAACTGCCGGGCCAGCCGGGCCAGCTCGGCCATATCCAGCCCGGCGGCGTAGGCGGCAGCCACCATCGCGCCGGCGCTAACGCCGCTGACGAAATCGGCGTGGATGCCGGCCTCCTCCAGCGCCAGGATCACGCCTACATGGGCGCGCCCGCGCGCCATCCCGCCGGAAAGAGCCAGACCGAGGCGTTTACGCTGCTTCCACATGGACGATTGCTTCCGATTTCGTACCACGATTTTCCAAATCGTGGGCGGACGATTTGGAAAATCGTCCTACGACGGCGGCCAGAGCTCGTCCAGCCACGCGTCCAGGTCCAGCCGGTGCAGCACGTCGGGTGCAGGCTTGCCCGTCGCCGCATCCCAGCCGCGCACGTCGTAGTACAGGCTGAGCAGGTGGTCCATGTCAGGCACGTAGCCCTCGGTGCCGCCGGCCTCGATCTTCTCGCGCAGCAACTTGGGCAGGCGGTCGTCAGCGCGGGTGGCGCCCAGGCGGAAGTTCAGCGCCCGCTTCATGACGCTGATACGCTCGCCCAGCCGGCTGATCTCATCGTAGTCCACGCCCCAGCCGGTCAGGGCGTTGAGCAGCCCGACCAGGTTCTCGGCCTGCACGTCCTCGAAGTGGCACATGATGGCCGAGTTGGTGAAGCTGCGGTAGTCCATGGTGCGCGCGGCCAGCTCGGCCACCTCGCGGCTCTCTTCGTGGCGCTCCAGCAGATCCATGCCCAGCTCCGGCACGATGCGGCCGCGGATCACCTCGTAGTAGTCGCCGGCCATGTGGTCGGCCCCGCGACTGGTGGTCGCGTAGACCAGCGCCTGACCGGAGAAGGCGCGCGGGTCGTGGTAGGGCGCTTCCAGCCCCTTGACCGTCACGGCCAGCTCCGGTACGCCGAAATGGCGCGCCACGGCGTCGGCGCCCTCGGCCAGCAGGTCGCCGATGCCCTGGCGGTGGGCGATCTTCTCCACCAGCTCGATGGCCGGCTGCACGTTGCCCCAGCTCAGGTCGTAGCCCTCCACGTCGGCGGCGCGCGCGATGCCCTGGTTGTACAGGTAGTAGAGCAGGCCGATGGTGTGCGATGTGGAGATCGTGTCCAGGCCGTGCAGGTTGCACAGGTGGCCGGCGTAGGCCGCGCCTTGCAGGTCGTCGGAGCCCAGCAGCGCGCTGAAGCCGATGGCCGTCTCATACTCGGGGCCATCGACGCGCGGCGTTGGGCTGCCGGTCACGGCGCTGCGCTCCACCGTGTAGTTGTCCAGATGCACCTCGCGGCCACAGGAGATGGGGCAGCGGTAGCAGGGCACCTGGCGGTCCAGCATGGTGTCCATCAGTGTGGCGCTGTTGATCTGCGCCTCGATGCCGGGGTCCTCGCTGGCCGTGTAGTAGCGCACCGGGGTGTCGCCGTACATGAAGCCCACGTCCGCGCCGAGGATGGTGCCGGTCATACGCAGCCCGACCACGAAGATGTCGTCCACCACGAAGCGCATGGCCGCCCGCAGGTACTCCTTGAACGCCGCCGGATCGTGGGTGGGGATCTCGGCTTTGCCGCCGCAGGCGATGGCCTTCAGCCGCTTGCTGCCCATCACCGCGCCCAGACCGGTGCGCGCGGCCGCGCGGCCGTGGTCGTTCATCACGGCCGCGTACTTGACCAGGTTCTCGCCGGCCGCGCCGATGGTGGCCACGCGAATGCGCAGCTTGCTGACGCGCGACGACAGCTCCTCCTCGACCCGGTCCTGGGTGTCGTAGTGGTTCAGGCCCCACAGGTGCGCGGCGTCGTGCAGCTCGACCTGGCCGTGCAGGATGCTGAGGTAAACGGGCGTGGGCGACTGGCCGGTGACGATGATGCCGTCGTAGCCGGCGTGGCGCAGGGCCGGGCCCCAGTGGCCGCCGCTGTTGGCCTCGCCGGTCAGCCGGGTGGCCGGCGAGCGCGCGACGACGCTGTAACGGCCGGCCGCGGGCGTCTGCGTGCCCACGAAGGGCCCGGTCATGAAGATCAGCGGGTTGTCGGGACCCAGCGGGTCGGTATCGGCCGTGATGGTGTCGGCCAGATAGCGCGCGCCCAGCCCGCTGCCGCCCACGAACTGACGGGCGTACTCCGGGTTGAGCGGCTCATCCCACCAGCGGCCCGCCGTCAGATCGACGCGCAGCAGTTTGCCGAGGTAGCCGGGGAGAGTTGTAGTCATAGGTCATCAGAGGGGGTAGATTGGTAGATTGGTAGATTGGTAAATTGGTCGCGTGCGCCGCAACAGACGACGTGGCCCGACCACCTTACCAATCTACCAATCTACCAATCTACCAATCTACCAATCTACCGACCGCCCTTCATACGCACACATGAACAGCTTCGCCAGGTCGTCGCTTTCGGCGAAGCGGGTGTTGAAGAAGAGCTGGTTGTCGGCCTCAGCGTTGGCCACCAGCTTGGGCAGGGCCTGCTCGAAGGCGGCGCGCTCGATGCCCAAGTCTTGGATGCGGGTCGCAAAACCGACGCTGGCCGACAGGCCGCGGATCGCGCCGACCAGCGCGGCCGTGCCGGTTTCCTCGTCCTCGGCCGGCAGGCGCACGTGATGGGCGATGTCGCCGTAGCGGGTGTTGCCGCCGTTGGCCGTGAACTCGACGACATAGGGCAGGAACAGCCCCACTGAGCGGCCATGGGGCACGTGCAGCACCGCGCCCATGGAGTGGCCCATGGCGTGGGCCAGGCCCAGCATGGAGTTGCCGAAGGCCAGGCCGGCGATGGCGGCCGCGTTGTGCATGTGGCCGCGCGCCTCGGCGTCGGCGCCGTCGGCGTAGGCCCGCGGCAGGTACTTGAAGACCAGGTCAACGGCCTTGAGCGCCATGCCGTCGCTGAAGTCGTTGCGCATGGTGTTGGTGTAGGCCTCCACTGCGTGGGTCAACACGTCCAGGCCGGTGTCGGCGGTGATACGCGGCGGCAGGCCCAGCGTCAGGCTCGAGTCGACGATGGCCAGGTCGGGCAGCAGCTCTGGCGTGCCCATGCTGAGCTTCATCTGCAAGTCTGTGTCGGTCAGCACCGTGGCCCAGGTGGCCTCAGAGCCGGTGCCGGACGTGGTAGGGATCGCGATCAGGCGCGCCTTCTGGCGCAGACCATACTCCTCCATCGGGTTGATGGCCGCCGGGTCCGCGTCGGGGTTTTCGTAGAGCAGCCAGGCCGCCTTGGCCGCGTCCATGGCAGAGCCGCCGCCCAGGCCGATGATCCAGTCGGGCTGGTACTCTGCCATCTGTTGCGCAGCCCTGCGCACGGTCTGCAAGGAGGGGTTGGGCTCGACCTCAGCGAAGACGGCGCTCTCCAGGCCGGCTGCCGTCAGATGTTGCTGGACTCGCTCGACGAAGCCGAAGGCCAGCATGTTGGCGTCGGTGACGAAGAACGCGCGCCGGCCCTGCAGGTTCTCCAGATATTCCAGGGCGTCATCGCCAAAAACAACTTTTGGGCTGCTGAAAATCCACATCTCTTTCCTCCTGAGCGCGTCTCGTAGGACGATTTTCCAAATCGTCCCCTCCGGCCGCCGCTGGCGCCTACGCCGAAGGGCACGATTTGGAAGATCGTGCTACGATCGCCCGAACCGTCTCGGTGCGCATGTTGGCTTGCTTACTCGGGGAACTCCGTTGGCACCTGGGTGGCGCAGTTGACCAGCTCCTGCGCAGCCTTGACCGATTTCAACACCTTGGCCATGTTGCCCTTGAGCTTGAGCTGGCGGGTCATCAGGGCCTGGATCGGATCGACCTTCTTGTCGATGACCTTTTTCCATGAGGCTGTCTTGCCGCTGACTTCGAACTCCGGCGTCTTGCTGGCGGGGTCGGCCATGATGTAGGCATCGCGGCAGTCGCCGTGCCACAGGTCGAGGTACATGGTGCGCTGCCCGCCGTCGGCCAGGTCGACAATGAAATAAAAATCGCCTTCCCAGGTTGTCGCAGCCGCTTTATAGGCCGCGCTGCCGTTGACGGCATCCTTGAAGGCCACTGCCCATTCATCGGACAAAAACGGGATCGCCATAGATCATATCCTCCTGCAAAGGGTGTGTGGTTGGTATCATGACGCGCTGCGTCTAAAGTTCGATTGCACTATACCACGAAACAAAGGGCAGGGCAAAATGGGGGGCGGGGGTGCAGGTGGCAGGTGGCAGGTTGCAAGTTGTACGTGTGGCGTAGGTGGTCAGCTTGGCGCCCGCGAGGCGGATGCTGTTCGCGGGCGAGTGTGCCGGAGCTGTTTAGTGCGTAGCGGCCGGCTGTGGTACAATACGGCCCAAGTAACCGCGGAGTTCGCATCCTCAGATGCGAACGACCCGTCCCGCCATCAGCTCCAGACATTGCCATGACCACATCCACCGTAACCATCCCCAATATCAAGGTGCAACTGACCGTTGAACAGCTGCTGACAGCCGTGCGCCAGCTAGAGCCTTGGGATAGAGCCAAGATCGCCCAGGCGCTCACGGATGCCGAACTAGACAATGAGTTGGCACAACTGATCGCCGAGCTTTACCGCCAACCACCCGTGACGGAGATCTCTGAAGCGGATATTCTGGCTGAAGTACGCACAGTGCGGCAGCAAGTCCATTGATCGATCATGCTGCGCATCGTCGTTGACACCAACCTTTGGATACGCATTTTGTTGCGTGGTCGTGCCACCCTACCCATTTTGACCGCGTGGCAAGCGGACCAGTTCCAGTTGGTCACGAGCCAGCCTCTGTTAGATGAGTATGAAGCAGTTTGGCAGCGACCCCGATTGCGCAGGCTCATCGATGAGCAGCAAGCGCAGAAACTGCACCGCCAGATGCGCGCCCGATCAGAGGTGGTTGTGTTGGAGACCGTCCCACCCTGTTGCCGCGATCCCAAGGACCACCCGGTGTTGGCAACAGCGATCGATGGTCGGGCCGACGCGATTGTGACCGGCGACGACGATCTGCGGGCGGATGATGCATTGCGCAGCGCCATGGCTAGGTACGGTGTACAACTTTGGGGAGTTCAATCACTGCTTGACGCGCTTCAAGGCGGTTGATCGCACTGCGCCCCTCGCCTGAGCAACGCACAACTGTTTGGCAAACAGTTGCTTGTCGATTAAAATGCTGCTGTCGACGGTATTTCAGTGAAAAAGGGCCGCACGCAAACGGCTCATCCGCCATCATCTCCCAACACGGAGGGAAGCCCATGGCCCGTCCCCGCCGCACCACCACCAGCAGCCGCAGCGCCGGCGACTACCGCCACGATGCCGCGCGGCACCCGGCGCACACCGGCGGATCGCCGTGAAGGTGATCGATCAGCGGGGGAATGAGGTGATGTGGGCAGTGGCGGTGCAAGCAAGCGAACAGAGCTTCCGAGGGGGTCAACGGCTGCGCGGCAAGTAGCGATACAGATCTCCACCGATGTAGTTGGTATAGATCGCAACGCCGCGCTGGCGGCGCGCGCCCAAGGCGACGATGGCATCGGCAGCGAGCTTTTTGTCGATGACCAACGTCGTCAGATTTGGCAGCCCGGCCAACGCGCTCAGATCGCTGACTGACGTATCCCTTAGGTCAAGTTGCGTGAGTTGGGTCAGCCCGGCCAACGCGCTCAGATCGCTAACCGCCATACCACGCAGTGAAAGCTCAGTGAGTTGGGTCAGCCCGGCCAATGCGCTCAGATCGCTGACCATCGTGCCACCGAGATCAAGGTAGAGTTGCGTGAGCTGGGTCAATCCGGCCAATGCGTTCAGATCGCTGGCCGTCGAGTCACTGAATTGAAGGGAAAGTTCAGTGAGCTGACTCAGCCTGGCCAATGCGCCTAGATCGCTGACCGACGCTTCACTATGGTCAAAGGAAAGCCGCGTGAGTTGGGTCAGCCCGGCCAATGCGCTCAGATCGCTGATCGACATACCACTCAGGGAAAGCTGCGTGAGTTGGGTCAGCCCGGCCAATGCGCTCAGATCGCTAACCGCCATGCCTCCCAGATCAAGGGAAAGCTCAGTGAGTGGGGTTAATCCGGCCAATACGCTCAGGTCGCTGACTGACGAGCCACTCAGATAGAGTGTAAGTTGCGTGAGTTGAGTCAGCCCGGCCAGCGCGCTCAGATCGCTGACTGACGAGCCGCTTAGGTCAAGGGAAAGCTCCGTAAGTTGGGTCAGCCCGGCCAATGCGCTCAGATCGCTGACTGGCGTGCCACCCAAGTCAAGGGCAAGTTGCGTAAGTTGGGTCAGCCCGGCCAACATGCTCAGATCGCTAATCGGTGTACTACCCAGGTAAAGAGAGAGTTGTGTGAGTTGGGTCAGCCCGGCCAACGCGCTCAGATCGCTGATCGACATGTGACTCAGGAGAAGGATAAGATGTGTGAGTTGGGTCAGCCCGGCCAACGCGCTCAGATCTCTGACTGATTTGTCACTCAGGGAAAAGGTGAGCTGCGTTAGTTGGGTCAGCCCGGCCAACGCGCCCAGATTACTGACCGACATATCACTCAGGGAAAGTTTGAGCCACGTTAGTTGGGCCAGCCCGGCCAACGCGCTCAGATCACCGACGGATGGTCCGCTCAGGGACAGCCGTGTGAGATTCGGCAGCCAGCGCAATCGATCTGCGATTGGCAGAGCAGCCGTAAGCGCCATCCAGTGCTGCCCGGCCAGCACCTGCTCGGCGTAGCGCTGCGTTCCGAACTGGCTCCAGGCGTCCCCGATAGCTCGCCGCACCTTCCACCGCCTGTCCCCAGCGTAGGCGGCAATTGCGCCCATCGCTCGATCGCCGCCGATAGCAGCTAGCGCCTGGATGCAGTAGGCCGCGATCTCCTCCGGATAGTCGAGATCGTAGGCCAACAGGTCGATGGCGCGCACCCCGCCGTTAGCCACCATCTCCGCTTCCTCGCGGCTAAGGGGTGGAAAGACCGCTTTCGCCTGATCCACCACCTCTTGCCAGTGCTCCGGCTTTGGCAACTCGCTGCACGTCTCCAGACAGTCCAGCGCCAGCAACAGCAGATAGCGCCATTTGTCCGACGGCCGGCGCAGTTTGTCGGCCCGCTGCAAGATCTTGCGCAACAAAGCCCAGGTCTTTGTCGGCGTGCCGAGGCCGGCCGCCAACACGATGGTCTCGCGCCACGTCGGGTTGGATGCTCGTCCGGCCAGCGCGCCGACCTTGTCCTGCTGCATGGCCCAGCCTGCAGCCAGGTACTCCTGAAAGGTCCGGTGGCGGAACTCCACCATGCCGGCCGAGGGCTGATCCCACATGCTGGCCCGCTCGTCGAAATACTCGTAGGCTCCCTCACTCAACGCAGGGTCCAGCCCTAGGTGGGGAAGGTACATCTCGAACTGCGCCGCGACCCGCTCCCGACTCACCGCCGACGCGCCCTCGTCCATCATCCAGTAGGCCAGGTGGCTGAGCAGACGGAGCAGTTGGTCCTTCTTGAACTCGTGATAGTCGGCCAGCGCGGGCACCTTGCGCCGCGGATGCCTGCGGTCGCGCTCCCACAGCAGCATGTCGACGCAGTTGCGGTACAGCTCCAGCCGCTGCGGCGCAATGTGGTCTCCCTGGCGCTGATAAAGCGCGCAGATCATGGCGCACAAGAGCGGGGTGGCAGCCAGCCTGCGCAACGCCGGCTCGCGCTGCAACAGCTTGATCGCGCCGTCGCGGTTCTGACCGACCGTTCGCCGGTCGTCAGCGCCAGTTGTCACCTTCTCCAGCGCATCGTGCCAGCGACGCACGAAGGCCTCGATCTGCGGCGGGTGCATGTCGGCCAGCCAGCTCTCGGCAAAATCGGCCTCACGCAGCCAGTTTTGCCAGGCCGGCCAGGCCAGCTCGTCCACCGCCGGCGGCCGCGATGTGACCACGAAGCGGGACAGGGGATACAACCGGGCCAACTCGGTCAGCGCTTCCAGCAATCCCTCGCGGTCGTCCCGCCGCATCTCATCCACGCCGTCGATCAATACCAGACCATCCCCTCGCTGAAGGACCTCACGCGCCCAGCCGTCGGGCATTTCGTCCTTTCCCATGAGGGTGATCTTGTCGGCAAAGTGCGCTGGCGATGGAAAGCCCTCGCCCTGGTAGTCGCGCAGGCGGATGAAGAAGGGCACGAGCCGGTTCCAGTCGGCCAGCGCCGGGGGAAAGTCCTGCTGCGCTGCGCGCACGGCCAGCCACTGCACGAAGGTGCTCTTGCCAGAGCCGGCCGCGCCCACCACCATCAGCCGCTGGATGCCCGCCAGGGCCTGGGCAATCGGCCGCCGCCGTTCCTGCTTGACTATGCGCTGGCCTTGCCTATCGCCGCCGATCCCAGGGCCTTTCTCGGAGTCTCGCTCCCAGACGGTCAGCAGGAGGTCAGGCTCGATGAAGGTATCGGTCAAGCGCAGCGTACCGCTGAAGCGATCGGGCTCGTCGATGCCGAAGGGCTCCAGCTTGTTGAGCTTTCCAACCACGGCCGGCCGGTACACTTGCTGCTCGAAACGGGCTGCCTGCTGGCTGGGTCCTTCCAGCCAGCTCACCAGGCTGGGCGTCAGCGATTGCAGCAGCGCCAGCATAGCATCTTGCTGTTCCAGCATGGCCCGTTGATTGCCCAACTGCGCCCGCGCCTGGGCTGTTTCGAAACCGTCCAGGCGACCGGCGACCTGCACCATGCCCTGGCTGGCTTCCCACAGCATCTGCTCATACAGCGCCGTTTCATCGGCTGAGAAGCGCTTGGTTGCCTCGGAGCGCAGCGCTAACATTTCCCGGCGTAGGCCGTTCGGGTCCAGGTCTTGCTCGACCAGATGATACACGTCGGTTCGTGCGCCCCCCAGCGTGCGAATGACCTCGATCATCACCGCGTTCTTATCATTCTCCGCCAACGTGGATCGGTCGTACAGGGTCTTCAGCCGCTTGCCGATGGTCGCTGCCACCAGGTCGTCCTCTGGACGCGCCGACACCTGCCGCACACCCCACGAAACCAGTTCGGCCGCGATCTGATCCTGCCAGTCTTTTGGCAGCGCCTCTTTCGCCAAGTATTTGGCAACATCGGTTCCGAGCGCAATGAGAATTGACTCAACGACTGCCATGCTTGACCTCCGGCTGGAAGATGAACGGTTGCATGATAGCCCACAACAGCGTTCAGCGCAAAACAAGTTGGGTTGGACGATGCATAGAACCAGGCTATAATGGGGTTGCAGATGGAGTCATCGACGATGAGGTGAACAAGACATGACAGCCATAACGACAGACGCCGCAGCCCTGCGCCGAGCCCAGATCGCCGGCGCAGTGGCCGAGCTTGACTTGCAGCAGGTGGAAATCTCGCGTCACCTGACCCCCGCGCAGCGTCTGGAGCAGATGCAGTCCATGATCGATCTGGTCGAGGGCGTGGCCGCCTACCGCTTGCGCCAGCGCCAGCCAGAGCTAAGCGAGGCTGAAGCGCTGCGCATCATCCGGAGCCGCCATGTCGACATCTGAACCCGCGCTGTCGTTCAACGCTTTCGTGCGCGAGGTGTTGGACGCGCTGGAAGCTGCCCATGTGACGTACCTGATTGGCGGCGCGGTCGCTTTGGCCGCCTGGGGCGAGACGCGCACGACGCGGGATCTTGATCTTGTGATCGAGCTACCCGTCGAGTCGATGGCTGCCTTGTCGCTGGAGTTGGAGCGCCGCGCCATGCTGGTGCCGGTGGACATCATGCTCGACCTGTGGCTGGAGGATCGAGCTGACCTGCCCATCAACGCCATTCACATGACCAGCGGCTACAAGGCCGAGATGTTTCTTCTCAAGCCGGGTAACGCGCTGCGCGAGGCGGGGCTGCGCCGCCGCCAGTTGATGGAACTGGGGCCGGCGTTGGGCGAGGTCTACGTCCATTCGCCCGAGGACCTGATCCTCAACAAGTTGCGCTTTTACCGCATCAGCCAGCAGACCAAACACGTGCGCGATATCGCCAGCATCGTGCTATACCAGGCCGAAGCGCTAGACGTGGCCTATATCGAGCGCTGGGTGCAAGCCCTTGACCTGGCTAGCGAGTGGCGCGAGATCCAACAGCACGTTGCTGATCTTGGCAGCAAGACCAGTTGACCGTCACCCCCCCCGACCATCTGTTGGCTATTCCATCCCTGTCATCTTCCGTTCCAGCCGCTCCAAACGATGTTGCAGGCCTGACAGCGTTTCCTCCCGCGCAGGACCCGGCGGCAACTGCCTCGCCGTGTGCAGCCCCCACAGCGTCCACTTGCGCGCGGCGGCCAGGTCCACTTCCTGCCACTCGTGGTGCTTGGCCAGCTCCTCGTAGGGGGTCACGTCGGGGCCGGGCACGCTGGTGATCCAGTCGTGCCACACGGCCACGGCCTCGGCCCGCCGCTCCTGGCGCTTGAGCAGCCAGCCCAGCCGCTGCAAGGCCACGCGGCGCAACTCGGGCGCGAGCGCAGCCCCTAGCGCACGGCGATAGGCCGCCTCGCCGACCTCCAGCCAGTCCAGCTCTTCGTAGCAGCGGCCCAGGCTGACCCAATCGGCCGGGTGCAGGCTGGCATCAGGCGCCCACGCGCCGGCCTGCTCGAAGGGCGCACACAGCATGGCCGCCAGCGGTGCCATGTTGACGATGTCCTCCCTGTTGTGGTAGAAGACCCGCGCCATGTCGTCGATCACCTCTGGCCGCGGCCGGCTCAGGCTGCGCGCGTACTCCTGGTAGATGGAAGGAATCAGCCAGCCGGGCACGTCCTCCTGCGTGCGCTGGAAGCCGAGCACATCCTTCTCCAGCGCGCCCAACGCGCAGGAGGGCAGGCGCAGCCGCCAGCGCTGGCGCGCGGCCGGCAGCAGGTCCAGGTGCAAGAGGTCGGCCAAGGGCGACGGCTGGCGCTGCAAGGCGTAGCGGGTGTTGAGCAGCGGCGCATCGAACGAACGGCCGTTGAACGTCACCAGCCCAGTGCCGCGCGCCAGCAGCTCGCCCACCACGTGCAATAACGCGCGCTCCTCAGCCGGGCTGCGCATGAACACCTGATGCACGGCATAGCCGCCATCCTCGAACAGGCCGACGCCGACCATGAAGGCGAACGTCCCCGCACCGCCGCTCAGGCCGGTGGTCTCGGTGTCCAGGAAGGCTGCGCGGCCGAAATCGAACTCGGCCAGCCGCGCGTCACGACCGCACGCGGCCGCGGCCGCGCTGCTCACCCCCAGCAAGGCCCCCACGGCCCAGCCCCCACGCGTTTCGTCCAGCGGGTAGCGGGTCGTGGCCAGCAGGCATGGCCCAGCCGGCGTCCATATCTCCTGCGCCCCGATGCGCGCGGCCAGATCAAGGGCTGGATCCGCTGCGGGGGACGGGGGTGGGTCCGCGGGCGCGACCAGTCCGGCCCGGCCGCGGCGCACCCCCAGTTGTTGCAAACGGCGCAGGCGCTCGGCAGCGCTGGCCGCCTCCTCGCCCTCCATGGCTTACTGCCCCAGGCCGGCCAGCAGCACGCTGGCGAAGTTGTAGCCAAAGTGGACCAGGATGGCGATGGTCAGGTTGGTGCGGTAGCGCACCAGCGCCAACACCACGGCGATGACCAGGATCAACAGCGAAGCGGGCGACAGGCCATACTGGCTATGGATGATCGTGAACAGCACCGAGGTCAGCGCCAGGCGGAAGGGAGGCAGCATGGCGCCGCGGAAGACCATCTCCTCGCCCAGAGCCGCGGCCAGGCCGATGGTCAACGCGCCGCCCAGGCCGGTCAGTTCGCCCAGCAGCAGCGTGCCGGCCTCGTCGATCTGCTGCATGCCCGCTGGGTCGAGCGCCAGCCAGGCCTGGGAAAAGGCAATCTGCAGGGCCAGCAGTCCAACCGTGACCAGCAGGCCGAAGCCTACCTGCCGCCATGTGGGCACGCGCAGCCCCAGCCGTTCGGCTGTCTCGCGCAGCGTGCGCCGCGTGAACAGCCCCACGCCCGACACGGCGATCAGCATCATGCCGATGGCCTGCGCCCAGATCGCTGCCATGCTGACGCTGACCCCGCCCAGCTCTTGCAGCACAGCAGGGTCGCTCATCACCGGCTGCTGGCCGATCCCCGTGCCCACCAGATAGACCGCATAGACCAGCGCGGTCGTCGTAACCACCGAGGTCGGGTCGATGGGCAGCCAGCGGGCGAGCAGGCGGCGCACAGCCGGAATCATGGGCACGAAGGCCAGCAGGCCGGTCAGGCCGACGGCGCGCGCCAGGGCGGTCATCGCCTCGGCCGAGCCGCCGCCAGGCAGGGCAGTGGCCGGCGTGGCTGACATGGCCAGGCTGAGCAGGCCAAAGAAGGCCATCAGCAGGTTGAGGCCGACCAGCGCCAACAACACCAACCAACGCATGGCGGGAACCTGGCGCTCCAGGTTGGCTAAGGCCAGGATCAGCGCCAGCACGATGAAGATAAAGAGAGTAAATCCAGCTTCCATGCCGGGGATTATCGCACTGCGGGCAGGATTGTCCAAATGTGGGGGAGGAGATACCACGGGATACCACAGCGGATGAAGAACAACGAATGAGAAAGTGCCCGCTGTTTGGTCTGCCCCTTCGCTGTTCCCATCCGCTGTTTTTTGTCCGCTGTGTTCGCTCCTCATCCGCTGTTCTTCATCCGCTGTGTTCGCTCCTCATTCGCTGTTTTTCATCCGCTGCGTTCGCTCCTCATTCGCTGTTCTTCATCCGCTACGTTCGCTCCTCATCCGCTGTTCTTCATCCGCTGCGTTCGCTCCTCATTCGCTGTTTTTCGTCCGCTGTGTTCGCTCCTCATCCGCTGTTCTTCATCCGCTGCGTTCGCTCCTCATCCGCTGTTCTTCATCCGCTGTGGTATGGCGTTTTCCGCCCGACGCTCCAGCGCGCGCACCACGTTGGCCGGCAGCGGCTCGACGGCGCGGGCGCGCAGAAAATCCAGGATGCGACCGCTGTCGATGCCTTGGCGCGCCGCGCGCTGCAGGCCCGTCTGGGAGATACGGTAGACGAAAGTGGGCTGGCCGTCCAGCCACGTCGTCTCCAGCCAGGTGGTGAAGCGCGCGGCGCGAAAGCGGTCCAGCAGCGCAACGCCGGCCGGGGCCAGCAGGGTGAAGTCAGGTTGCACAACCAGCAGGGCTGGCTCTGGCTCGGCCGGGGCAGGCGCCTCGTGCAGCCAGGCCTGGCCGGCGGCGGTCAGGCTGATGCTGGCCGGCTGGCCGTCGCCGGGTTGGGCCAGCGACGTAGCCCCCAGCCAGTGCAACGGCCCGGTCGTCAGGAATCGCAGCAACTGCCCTTCCACCTGCTCCCAGTGTTCGAAGCCGCGTAGGAAGGCGGGCGCGCTGCGCAGGCGGATGTACCAGGTGTCGTAGTTGCCGTCAGGGCGTTGAAAATCGGGCATGTGGATCTGAATGGCCGCGACCAGGGCGTCCAGATCATACCATGCCCCCGTCTGCAAGGCGGCCAACAACGGCAGCAGGCGCTGGCGCGTTGCGGCCGGATCGTTGGCCCAGGAGCCGGTCTGCTCACAGCTCAGCGCGGGCGTGCGGCACAGGTCGTTCCAGAGCCGGGAATGCAGCCACGCGTCAAGCAATACACGGCGCTGCTGGCTGCGTTCGGCCTCCAGCCAGGCGCGCACCGACCCTTGCGCCAACTCCAGCCGCCGGCCGCGGGCGCGCAGCCAGCCCAATTCCAGCGCCAGCGCCAACGCCAGCGCGGCCGAATTACCCGGCCCGTCGCCAGTGATCCAGGCCGGATCCTCGACAGGCTGCAACGAACTCCGGCTGTACTCGTATAGCGGTGTGGATTGCCATGACAGCAGATTGGCCGGATCGTGCAGCGACACCAGCCCCGCCTGCACCAGACAGAGCAGCGAGCAGGCGTCGTGCAGCAGCAGGTCCACTGCGGGCCGGACAGCCGGCGGCGCGACCAGGGCCGGCGGTGGAAAAGCCGGGTCGGACGGCGGCGGCGGCGGCAGCAAGTCGGCTAGCTCGGCCGGCACGTGCAGGAACTCGACCAGCCCGTCGGGCGTCTCGACCATGGTCGGGTAGAGCAGGCCGCGATACCACAGCTCTTCGGCGGCGCTGGCCGGCGCCAAGTGTGGACGCTCCCGCTCCAGCTTGCCAGGGCCGGCCGGTCTAATGCCGCCGTGAACCCGCTCGAAGGCCGGGCG
>JBAQCH010000294.1:0-6519 GCA_049294015.1 Anaerolineae bacterium | reverse complement strand
CGCCAACGACGGCCCGGCCGGCGACGCGCCGCTGACCTTCCTGGCCTTCGATCAGACCTACGAGGTGCTGGCGGACCTGCCGGCCCACGGATCACGCACGGCGGCGCTGGTCGTCACGGCGCCGGCTGGCCTGCTGGCCGGTAGCTACCCGGCCGAAGCGCGCCTGGGCGAGCAGACGGCAGAGGCCGAGATCACGCTCAGCGGCGCGCAGGTCGAGCTGACGCAGTCGCTGGACGCGGCCAGCTACCAGCCCTTCAGCCTGGCCACCTGGACCGTGCATCTGCACGGCGTTGGCGGACCGGCGACCTACGACGTGATCCGGCGCTATGTGACCCAGGCTACCAGCGACACGGTAACGCTGAACCCCGGCCAGACGCTGCACCTGCCCTGGACCTTCGACGTCGGCCCGGCCAGCAATCGCGCGCAGGTCATCGTCCGGCCGCACGTCTCCGAAAACGACGAAAACACCCCCTTTGCGCTGGCCATCGACAGCCAGTGGGTGCCGGTGATCGAGGACCCCTACGCCTGGCTGGAGAGCGATAAGGCGCGCTACAACGCTGGCGAGACGGTGCATCTGACCATGCACCTGCTGCGGCCGACCGACGCGGCCTACGTGCTGCGGCCGGCGGAGATCGAGTCGACTGCCAGCCCCTTGCTGTGGAGCAACGTGCTGCTGACCTCCACCTGGACCATCACCAACCCGTTGACCATGGGCGATTTCGCGATCGACTACGCGCTGCCGGCGACGCTGCGCACCGGCCGTTACCACTTCGTCTACGCCTACGACAGCGAGGAGCGTTCGCTGCCCATCGACGTGTTCGGCGTGTCGCTGCTGACGCGCGACTACGCGGTGGCGGGGCCAACGCCGGGCGCGCCGCTGCAGCCGGGCGACCCGTTGACGCTGACAGCTAGCCTGCGCCTGGATGCCCCAGCCGGCCCGCTGCTGATCATAGCATCCGACCTGGCGCCGGACGGGAATCGCTACAGCTTGGGCGCTCAGGCCAGCCTCGTCACGGCGCTGCCGGCTGGCGAGACGCCGATCACCCTGCACGGCGTGCTGCCGGACTCGACCCACAGCCCACAGGCCGCCCTGCCGCCGGGGACGCATCAGATCGAGCTGCGGGTGATGGACGCGGCCACGCTGGCTCTGCTGGGCGGCGACACGGCCTTCGTGGACGTGGGCGCGGCGGTCATCACTGATCTCAGCACCGATCACGGCGTCTACAGCCCCGGCCAGACGGGCATCGGCACGCTGGTCGCTTTCGGCCAGGGCGCGGCCACTGTGCATGTGGAGACATCGGGCGGGACGGCGTTGCTGCACCAGAACGTGACGCTTAGCGGCTTCCATGCCTACACCTTCGCCATCCCGACGGCCAGCGCGGGCGATAAGGTGCTGATCGGCACAGTGACCGACAGCGGCGGGCTGGCGTCGTCGCTCCAGTCAGCCTACAAGGTCGCCGCCAGCTTCGACACAACGCCGCCAGAAGTCAAGATCCTCTCGCCGGCCAACGGCGAGGCCGTCGCCCTGCCCGGCAGTCACCAGATCGCCGTCAGCGGGGTGTTCACCGAGGACGTGGCCATCGATACGGTGCTGGTCAACGGCGTCCCGGCCGCGTTGGCGGGCAATACCTGGACGGCGACGATGACGGCGACGTTGGGATCGAACCTGATCCAGGCCGTGGCGCTGGATGCAGCCGGCAACCCCAGCGCGCCCGACCTGGTGGACGCGTTCGGCGAGGTCGCCTACGGCATCGCCTTCAGCGTCACGCCAACCACGACGGCCGTCAACGGTGTGGTGGCATACAGCGCGGTCGTGACGACCAGCGAAGCGATGACGGCGACAGTGCTGTTCCCATTCAGCATGAAGGCCGTGGCGCCCTCCAACGGCAGCGCCAGCAGCGGGCTGCTCAACCTGAATGCGCCTGTTTCCTGGCAAGGCATGGTTGCGCCAGGGCAGCCAGTGACGATCCAGTGGCAAGGTCTGGCCACCGAGCCGATCTCGCGCACGGTCTCGGCCCTGGCGCAAGGGGAGCAGCTCATGCCCCGTTTCAGCCAGGACGTAGAGGTGCTGGTGACAGGGGCGCCGCTGGCGGTGACGCTGGCCAGCTTCGGGGCGTTTTTCGAGGGCAACGCGGTGTTGGTGACGTGGGAGACGGTCAGCGAGCTAAACAACAGGGGCTTCAACCTGTACCGCGGTCTGGACCCGGATGGGCCGCGTGAGTTGCTGGCCTTTGTGCCATCGACTGCGCCAGGAAGCAGCCAGGGGGCCGTGTACCAGTGGCGCGACGACACATCTCCGCCAGCCGCCGCCGTGTACTACTGGCTGGAGGCGGTGGACTTCAGCGGGGTGACGAGCTTGTTCGGTCCCATCAGTGTGGTTACGCTGCCGCCGACCGGGGTCAGGCTGGTGGGCTTCGAGGCGGCCAGCCCGAGCTTGCCGTCCGATGGGCTGATTGCCAAAGGCATCGCCGTTCTGGCGTTGCTGGTTGGCGGCATCGCCGCCCACGTGCGAGGAGCGCCGCCAACGCCGCTTCAGGCTGCCTTCGATCCCGACCAAGTCGCCTACTTCGAGAAGGCTGGCTGGCAAGCCTACTACGACCGCCGCTGGCTGCGCGTGCTGTGGCTGATGGTGCAGCTCAACCGCGAGCAGTTCGGCATGTCGCTGCCGAGCGCCATAGCCGCGGCGCTGGACATCGTGCGCGCCACCGTCGCCTTTGCGCCGGTCGACAACGATGTGCCGGCCGCCGCGGCGCACCTGCAACGTTACTACGCCAGGGCGCGGCGCGCGGCCGGCATCCAGGCCGACGCGGCCACGCTGGCCCAGTTGGAGATGGACTACTGGGTGGTGCATCGCCGGCTAGCCGTCGCGCGGCGCGACGATCCCAACCACGCCGGCGACATCGAGCCGATGGTTGAGGCGCTGACAGCGCTGCACGCGGCGTTGTTCGATGCCCCGCCGGCCGCCATGCGCCCCTCAGCTGAGCTGCGCGCGCAGGCCGCGCTGGTGGTGGATCGCATCACCGGCGGCTACTCGACCGACGTGGCCGCGGACTGGCGGGAGGTGGAGCGCCTTTTGCAGCAGGCCTATCGCTCAGTGCAGCCGGCGGCCGCGCAAAACGAGCAACAAGTGAGCAGTTTTCGATCTGGAAATTGAGCAGCCAACCGGTGTATGCTGCTATCGACAATCCAAGTGCGACAGAACTCTGTCTCACGATCCAACGCCCGACAGGGACGAAAAAGGACTCAACCATGTACGGCACAATTGCACGGATCAAGATCGACCCCACGAAGATCGAGGAGTTGAAGACAGTGGGCGACAGCATAGGCGTTGGCAGGGCCCCAGGCGAGGTGGCTGGCTACGTCTTCCAGATGGACGCCGACCCCGACGAGCTGTTCCTGGTGGCTGTGTTCGAGAGCAAGGAGGCCTACTGGGCCAACGCCCAAAGCCCCGAACAGCACGAGCGCTTCATGCAACTGCGCGCGCTGCTGCTCGAAGACCCCGAATGGCACGACGGCCAAATCGTCAGCGCAACCTGACCCGCCTCACCAAATCTACCAACCCACCAATCCACCAATCTACCAATCTACCAATTCACCAACAAGGAGTCCCAACCATGTCCAACAAATCCGTTTCCGCCCGCTTTTTCGAGACCTACGGCAATCAGCACGATGTCGAAGGCTGCGCCCCCTTGTTTGCCGATGACGCCGTGATCCACTTCAACAACACGCCCGCGCCGTTGAGCTTCGAGGGTTACAAGCAGGTAGGCTACGCGTTTCTGGCCGGCTTTCCGGATATCAACGTGACCATCCTCGATCAGATCGAAGAGGACGGCAAGGTGGTCAGCCGGGTGCGCTGGGCCGGCACCCACACCGGTGAGTTTAACGGCATTCCGCCGACCGGTCGTCCGTTCCACAACGAGGATATCACGATCGATTACGTCGCGAACGGCCAGATCAAAGAACGCTGGACGATCGGCGACCTGATGGGCATGATGCAGCAACTCGGCGTGATCCCGTCATAAGGACTGAACCATGTCTCTCGACCAAAACATCGCGACGGTTCGCGCCGTCTACACCGGTTTCAATACCGGCGATGTGCCGCTGCTGCTCAGCCTGGTCACCGACGACTTCGAGCTGGTGGATGTGGCCCTGGGTAGGTCCTGGCGCGGCCAGGCCGGCTGGGGGCAGTGGCTGCAGAACTGGGCCACCTCCATGCCCGATGCTCAGGTGCATCTGGAGACCATCACGGCCCAAGGCGACACAGTGGTGACGGAACACTCCGGCGGCGGCACCCATACCGGTCCGCTCAACACCCCGGCCGGCGCGATCCCGCCCACCGGCAAGACGATCGATCTCAAGTTCGCCGAGGTCTTCGAGCTGCGCGACGGCAAGATCCAGGCCATGCGGGCCTACTGGGACACTGGCACGCTGATGCGTCAACTGGGACTGCTGATGTAGTTGAGCCACCTGCCGGCGCTGGGGTAAGTGCATCTTTGTGGGCTATCCAGGCGTTTCCTCAAGCGCCTGGATAGGCCCTTGAACCCATCGGACGAAATCGGTCTCGCTCAGGTCACCACCGGCGACGGCCATCATGACCTGCACGACCTCTGGCTCCGGCGCTTCCAGTGCCCATCCGTTGATATCCAGAAAGACCGCCATGGCGACGAAGCCAATGCGCTTGTTGCCGTCCACATAGCCGTGCCCGCGTGTCAGGCCCTAGCCGCACGTGGCCGCAAGGGCAGCGATGTCGGTCCCGCCGTCATAAGCCCCCAGGTTGCGCGGCCACGCCAGCGCCGACTCGATGAGGTTCTCGTCCCGCACGCCCCAGCGGACGCCGAATCGCTGGGATGCGACGGCGGCCTTACCACACTGTACTGACGCCTGACACCTGGATCTTGCGATCGCGGCTAATGAGAGGAACCCCCAATCAGATAACTTGGGTGTCGGCCACAGCACGAACCATTAGATGTCCTCGCGCGGGAAATTGGCCCATGCCTCGCGACGGGCCTCATCGATCTCCTCCGCTGACGGCGCCGAACCCAGGTCGGCCCACAGGCCCCATAGGGACTCGCGCGGCTCAGGCTGGGCCATCAGCATGTCGCGTTCGATCTCCGGGGCCATTTGCTCGATCAAGCGCAACTTGTCACGAGGCGATAATTTCTTCGTAAGGTTGAAGATTTCGTTCAAGGTCACTGTGCTTTGCATGAGCCACCTTATTCATTCAACTGCCAGACACGCCCGCATTCGATGGCTCAATTTTACTCGAAATCTCTGTTTCTGACAATCAAGCGCCAGAGCATCGCGGCGGCGGGTCGGCATGGGGTGCGCATCGATGGCAATTCTGCTCACGCGGGCAACCGGTGAGTGGGAAAACACCGACGGCGCGCTTGCATGGTTTGCGCCGTCGTTACGTTCAATGAGTCAGAGCACGGTGTTGCTTGTACGCCTTCCACAGCAGGAGGGATGCCTCCGCCATGTCCCCTGCGGTCCAGATACGGCTCCTTGGCGAGTTCAGCGTGGCTGTCGACGGCGTGGCCGTCGGCGGCCTGAACAGCGCGCGCCTGCAAGCGCTGCTGGGCTATCTGCTGTTGAACCGCGCGGCGCCCCTGTCGCGCCAGCAACTGGCCTTTCTCTTCTGGCCTGACACTAGCGACAGCCAGGCGCAGACCAACTTGCGCCAACTGCTGCACACCCTGCGTCGCCGCCTGCCCGTCCTGGCCGACAGCCTTGTGAGCGACGAACGCACGATCCGCTGGCGCGCGGACGCGGCCATCCAACTGGACGTGGCCGACTTCGAGGCCTCACTGGCGCGTGCCCAACGGCTCAGCGGGACCGAACAGCTCAAAGCGTTGGAGGAAGGGGTGGACGCCTATCGGGGCGCGTTGCTGCCCGACTGCTACGACGACTGGATCGCGGGCGAGCGCGAGCGGCTGGCCCAAGCCCACGTGGCCGCCCTGGAGCAGTGCGTACTGCTGCACGAGGAGCGCCGCGCCTACCAGGAGGCCATCGACGTCGCACGGCGGCTGCTGGCGGCCGATCCGCTGCACGAGGCCACCTATCGCCACCTGATGCGCCTGCACGCGCTGGACGGCGACCGGGTGGCGGCCTTGCGCGTCTATCACGCCTGCGTGGCCGCGTTGAAGCGGGAGTTGGACGTGGAGCCTGGCGCGGCTACCCGCGAGCTATGCGCGCGGTTGGTCAAAGCGCCAGGGCTGGCGGCCCGACCCACGACGCACGACGCCGTTCCTAGCCTGGTGGGCCGGCAGCTTGAGTGGCAGGCATTGCAGGCGGCCTGGCGCACGGCAAACCGCGGCGCCGTGCGCTGTGTGGCCCTGAGCGGCGAGGCGGGCATCGGCAAGACCCGCCTGGCTGAGGAGATGCTGCGCTGGGCCGAGCAGCAGGGCATTCCCGTTGCTGTGCTGCGCGGCTACGCGGCTGGCCGCGACCTGGCCTATGCGGCGCTGGTGGATTGCCTGCGCGGCGAGGCGGCAGCGCCGCTGGTGCGGCGGCTCGACCCGG
>JBAQCH010000293.1:0-11823 GCA_049294015.1 Anaerolineae bacterium | reverse complement strand
GGCGCTGCAGCCGGCGGCCGCGCCGCGGCCCACGGCCACGCCCACACTGCCAGCCGAGGAAGCCCCGCCGGCCCAGCCAGAGCCGACTCCCGATCCCTTCTTGGTCGAGGTGGCCGAGGCCCACGGCATCGACCCAGCCGGCTCCTACGTGATCGTCAACCAGAACGCCCAACGCATGACCATCGTCGAGCAGGGCCGCGTGCTGCGCACCATGCCCATCAGCAGCGGCGATCCTGACCGCGGCTGGTTCACCCCGGCCTGGTCGGGCCGCATCGGCGAGTATTGGGGCACCTTCACGGCCAACGGCGCCTCGGCTGACGAGGCGTGGTATCTCTTCCAGGCCGGCGGCTCGATCCTGATCCACAGCTCGCCCTACACGTTGGCGCCGGACGGCAGCAAGCTTTACCAGGGGATGGATGAGTTGGGCGTCTTTCCAGCCTCGCGCGGCTGCATCCGCATCGCTCCCGAAGACGCGGCCTGGTTCAGCGCCTGGGGGCCGTACAACACGCCGATCGTCGTCCTGCCCTGGGACAGCGGCACCAGCCGTGAGGGCTGAGTGATCAAGGCGCATGAGCTCAGCAAGCGCTATGGCTCGACGCTGGCGCTGGACCGGCTGAACCTGGCCATCCCGACCGGCTCAGCCTTCGGCCTGTTGGGTCCCAACGGCGCGGGCAAATCCACCTTCATCAAGCTTCTGTTAGAACTTATCATGCCCGACGGCGGACGCCTGGAGCGCGAGGGGGTCGCGCGTCAGCAGATCGGCTATCTGCCCGAACGGCCGGCCATGCCGATCCGCAGCCACGTCGGGGAGTATCTGACCTTGGTGGGCCACTTGTGCGGGTTGGGTGGCAGGAGACTACACACCACTGTCGAGCAGCGCCTCGTGCAGGTGGGGCTGCGGCGGGCGGCCGGCATTCGCATCGGCGCCTGTTCCAAGGGCATGCTGCAGCGGCTGGGCCTGGCCGTCGCCTTGATCGCCGATCCGCCGCTGCTGGTGCTGGACGAGCCGATGGAGGGCCTCGACCCCGCCTGGCAAAAGACCGTGCGCGACCTGCTGGTCGAGCTCAACCGGCAAGGCAAGACCGTGCTACTCAGCACCCACCGCCTGAGCGATGTGGCTCAGGTGTGCAGCCACGTGGCGATCCTGGCGCAGGGCCAGCTCAAGGCCGCGGGCGCGCTGGAGGACGTGTTGCCGCCGCGCCGGCAGGTGATCATCGGCGTTGACCGGGTGCCGGATGGGCTGCGGGCAGCGCTCGCCAGCCTGCACCCAGACATTCGCGTGGGCGGCGGCGCGATTGCGCTGGCTGGCGAGGCGTTAGCCAGCAAAGCCGCCGCGTTGAGCCTGCTGCTGGAGGCAGGGGTTGACATCCAGGACGTGACGCAGCAGCGCTTGAGCCTGGAAGAAGTTTATCTGGAGGCGGTGCGAGCATGAGCCGGATCGTCGCGCTGAGTCGCTTTCAGCTCAAGGAGTTGGTGCGCTCCTTCGCCATCGCCGCGCCGACGACCATTACCCTGGCGCTGTACTGGCTCTTCTTCGAGTTCCCTGGCGACGTGGACTATTTCGCGGCTACGGGCGGTTTCGTGCTGCTGGTGGCGGCGTTGGTGACGACCCTGCTGCTGGCCAGCCAGGCCAACCGCATGAGCAGCACGGTGGTGGTCGTGCGCCTGCTGCGCCGCTCTGAGCTGCTAGGCGCGATCGTGACCAGCGCCTTGGTGGTGACCGCAGGCATGGCCGTGCTGTTCACCGGGCTGGCGTTGGGGCAAGCGAAAGTGGCCATGACGGCGGCCCACCTGGCGATTATTGCGCCGCGCTGGCTGGCGCTGGCAGCGCTGTTCGCGGTGGTGGGACTGCACCTGAGCCGGTTGATCAGCCGCGCCGGCTCCCATTTGGTCGCGCTGGGCCTGCTGGCCTTCATGGCGACCGTGGTGGAGCAGGAGGGGGTGCTGCTGCGCGGCAGCCTGGCCGGGATCACGCGCGCCGTGCTGGCCATCAGCAAGCCGATCATGGTCGCGCTGCAAGAGCCGGCGCTGCCTGCGTCATTGGCGTCGTATGCGTCGAGCCTGGCCGTGCTGGTGGTTTACGCAGTCGGGCTGTTCCTGCTGGCCGCCTGGCTGTTCCGCCGCAAGGATCTGTTGTGGGCGGATTGAGCGCTGCTGCAGATGATGTGGCTAGAACCAGGTAGCTCATGACTTGGGCATTGTTGGCGCTTGGCTTTGTACTGCTTGCCATCGCTCTGTGGTTGGCGCTGCGCGCCCGACGCGGCCAACAGCAAAGCGGTCTGCCTCAGGGCCGGCTGGTCTACGCCGACACCGGGCGCTGGTCGGCCGTAGCGCAGCCCTATTTCTCCCAGCGCCACCGCCTGACCGGCAAGCCGGACTATCTGGTGGACAGCGACGAGGGGCTGGTGCCGGTGGAGGTCAAGCACACGGCCGCGCCAGCCGGCGGCCAGGCCTACGCCTCGCACGTCATGCAGCTCGCCGCCTACTGCCTGCTGGTCGAGGAGGCGCACGGCGAGGCGCCTCCCTACGGACTTATCCGCTACACCAACGCAACCATCCAAATCGACTACACGCAAACGCTGCGCAGCAGGCTACTGGAACTACTGGAGGAGCTGCGCGCCAGCCGCGGCAGGGACGACGTGAGACGCAGCCATCGCGACCCCGCCCGCTGCCGCGCCTGTGGCGTGCAGCATGCCTGCGGCGCTGACTCGCTGGATTAGCACCCTTCCCCGTAACCTCCCCGCTCTGGCCACGTCTTTATCTGTGTAACGTCGTTCAGCGTGGTTAGGAGACTACTCAGGAGGTATTGCTATGCGATCCCGATGGCTCATTGGCTTGTCGTTGGCTCTGCTTTTGGTCTTGGTAGTTACGCCCATAGCCCAGGCAGCTCCCCCAGCAGAGTCTAGTGTGCAGTCCTGTGGCTACTGGTACACCGTGCAGCCGGGCGATTCGTGGTCTCGCCTGTCGGCTCGCACCGGCATCTCTGTGGCGGCGCTGCAAGCCGCCAACCCGGCTCACATCCATCCCAACAACTGGCTGATCGTGGGCCATACGCTGTGGATTCCCTGCGGCGCGCCGCCTCCCCCGCCGCCGCCGCCCTGCGGCTATTGGTATACCGTGCGGCCCGGCGACAGTTGGAGCAGTCTCTCCCGCGTGACCGGCGTCTCGGTCAGCGCGCTGCAAGCCGCCAACCCGGCCCATATCCATCCCAACAACTGGTTGATTGCGGGCCACACGTTGTGGATACCCTGCGGCGCGCCGCCTCCGCCGCCTCCGCCGCCCACCTGCTCTTATCATTACACGGTGCAAAGGGGCGACTCCTGGTTCGCCATCTCCCGCATGACCGGGGTGCCGGTGAACACGCTCTACGCTGCCAACCCCACTAAGGTGCGCCCGCCCAGCTACGTGCTGTTTGTGGGTGAGGTGTTGTGTATTCCGTGATCCGTGAGAAATGACTTTTCTCGGAAGAAAAGTCATTTCTGGCGTTGCGGCCCGCAGATAGAAATGATTTTTCTCGGAAGAAAAGTCATTTCTGGCGGCTGACCGGCAAAGCCCCGTTGTCAGGACGGGGCTTTGTCTTGTCAACGGTCCATTCCAGAGGCGTGCGCTCTTTGGGCACAGCGGGGAGTAATGGTATCATGGGGCCTGGCGATCCGTGCTGCTCGCCGCACTACCCTGACACCAACAAGGATCGACACACTCATGGCCAAAATCGATGGCGTTGAGATCAAACAGCTGACGACCTTCCCCGACTCACGCGGCTTCTTTCGCGAGGTCATTCGGGTCACTGACGCATTTTTCGGCGAGGGCTTCGGCCAGTGGAGCCACACCAAGTCCTACCAGGGCGTGGTCAAAGCCTGGCACATCCACCAGCGCCAGGTGGATTGGTGGTATGTGGCCAGCGGGCGGATCAAGGTGGCGCTCTACGACACCCGGGCCGACTCGCCGACGCACGGGCAACTGCAAGAATTGCTGCTGGGCGATGAGATAGAGCCGTGCGTGCTCAAAGTGCCGCCGGGCGTGGCCCACGGCTACCGCGTGCTCAGCGCCGAGGCTAACCTGTTCTACATCACCAGCAACACCTACGACCCCAGCGACGAGGGGCGCATCCCCCACGACGACCCGATCATCGCTTATGATTGGCTGGCTGGCCCGGCGATTACGTAAGAGGAGTGCTTTGTGAACCCCTTTGTCTACTATACGATAGCCGCGATTCTCTTCGTGCTTGGTTTGGCTGCCATTGGCGGCGCGACGTTTGGCAAACAGCGCAACCGGCGCGTCGTGCTGGCTGTGGCCGGCGTTGCCTTGTGGGCCGCGACCCTGCTGGTCTACAGCCAGGCTGCGTCGGTGGCCCCGGTCGAGCCGGAGTCTACGCCGACAGTGATGGTGCAGCAGGTCACACCCACGGCCGAGCCGCAGCCCAGCCCGGTGCTCACCGCCACCCTCGAAGCCCCACCGTTTCCAGCCATCGGCGGCCGGCTTGTGTTCCACTCGGACCGGGACGGCGAGATCGATATCTATACGGCCAACGCTGACGGCAGCGCCGAAAAGCGGCTGACCGACGCGGCCGACCGCGACTTCGAGCCTGCGTGGTCGCCTGACGGCTCGACCATCGTCTTTTCGTCGGACCGGGACGACCCGAACAACGCCGTGCTGTACCTGATGGATGCCGACGGCGCTAACCAGCGCCGCTTGATCCCTGCCCTGGCAGACGACCAGGTGGGGGCCCGCTGGTCGCCCGACGGGCAGTGGATCCTGTTCCACAGCAACCCACTGGTGGGCGACCTGCCGCGCTTCGACATCTTCAAGGTTCGCCCGGACGGCAGCGACCTGACCCAACTGACCGACACCCCCGGCAACAACTTCATGCCTGACTGGTCGCCCGACGGCGAGCGCATCGTCTTCGTGTCGCAGCGCGACGGCAACCGCGAGATCTACGTGATGAACGCCGATGGCAGCGACCAGGTGCGACTGACCGGAGGCAACTGGGAGAACAGCCTGCCCCGCTGGTCGCCCGATGGCCAGCAGATCGTTTTCGAGAGCAACCGGGTTGGCTCCACCTACGGGTTGTTCCTGATCGACGCACCCGAGGGCGCGACCAGTGACGGAGTGCAGGAAAACACCGTCCGTATGTTGACCTTCCCCGGCTTCAACAACTCCACGCCGGGCTGGGCCAACGGCGATTGGCTGTACATCAGCTCCGACCGCGACTCCACCAACCTGGTCAACTGGGAAATCTACTTGCTCAAGGCCGACGGCAGCGAGATCTTGCGTGTGACCGACAACCCCGCCATGGACCGCTTCCCCAGTTGGACGCCGTAGCACTGAAAGAGAAAACTCAGCACCTCCCGATTTTGGCTCACGCAAAGGCGCAAAGACCGCAAAGAAAGGCATATCCCCCTGGCGCTTTGCGTGGGACTGTGAAATACTGAAACTGCCGGATTGCTCCAACGCGATCCGGCAGTTTATTCAGCGAAGCTGACGCTCCTGACCTGGAAATAGCCGCTCGGGCCGGTCTTCGACCGGGCCCGCCGATTTTCATCCACGGTTGTGCGCCAAGCGCATGGGCGTCTAATCCTTGTAGGGATCGAACTCGTTCTCGCCCGCCATCGCAACGCCCACCGGCTGGAGCGTGTGCAGAATGCGGATGGTCGGGCTGTGGTGCGCCAACACGTCGGGCAGGCGCTTGTAACAGTGCGGCGACTCATCGGTGCCCGCGCCGCGCAGCTCCACCCCTTGCTGCTTGATCCACTCCATCATCATCGCGCGCGAGACCTGACCCGGGGAGATCACCTGGCCTGTCTTACGGTTGATCTTGCCGCGCGCCGCGGTGCGGCTCATCACACGTCCGGCGCCATGCACCGTTGAGTAGAGGGCCAGCTCCGATTCCTCGGATTCGACCCCCTCCAGAATGACCGAGATGTCGCCCATGGAACCGCCCACGAAGCCGCGCTGGCCGGGAAAGGCCGGCGTCGCGCCCTTGCGCACCACCCACATCTCCTGCCCCTGGTGCGTCTCACGCCAGGCGTAGTTGTGGTGATTATGCACTTCGTCGAGGATGTTTGCGCCCAGCAGGCGCGCAACTTCACTGCACACCCAATCGCGGCCGGCGTAGGCATAGCGGCCGGCCAGGGTCATGCAGGCCAGATAGTCTGCGCCCAGGTGCGAATCGACGTGCAGCACCAGCGGGTCTGCATCGATGCTGTCCTTGGCCCCGCCGGCCTCCAGAAAGTAAGTGGCGGTTTTATGGCCAAGACCGCGCGAGCCAAAATGGACGCCGATCCAGAGCCGGCCCTGTTCATCCTCCAACAGGTCGACGTAGTGATTGCCCGAACCGATGGTGCCTAGCTGCTCGCTGGCCGTGCGCTTGAGCGGCGCGACGGCCTGGATCTTCCACGCCGGGTCGTCGAACAGGTCGTGATCGACGCGCACATTGTTCTTGCGCCCGATGCCGAAGGACAAGTGCGACCAGATGTCGTCCATGATGGTCTTGATGTGGGCGCGCACCTCGGCAGCCGGCAGGTCCGTCAACACCGCCTTGTTGCCGCAGGCGATGTCATAGCCAACGCCCGACGGGCTGATTTTGTCTTCATAAGCCACTACCCCGCCGATGGGGACGGCGTAGCCCAGGTGGTGATCGGCCATCAGCGCCACCGCGTCAGCCGTGCGCGCACAGTTCTTGATCTGGCGCAGCGCACCCTCCTCTGTCAGGTCGCCCCACACGGGAATGCCATCGACGTATTGCATCACATGCTCCTTACGCCGCGCCCAGCACTTCGGCGTCCAACTGCTGGAAGAACGCGGCCATTACCGCGTGTCGCTGCCCGGCGATCTGGCGCGCCGTGGGCGTCAGAAGACGGTCTTGAAGCTGGGCCAGCTTGTAGACGAACTCATGGCTGGGGGTGTAGTCGATGCCGGCCGGCGCAGGCTGGCGGGCGTCGATCTCAGTCAACGGCTGCGACCAGAGGCGGTGGCCGTGGCTGGCGCTGAAGGCCACGGCGCGCGCGACGCCGATCGCGCCGATCGCGTCCAGCTTGTCCGCATCGTGCAGGCAGGCGGCCTCCAGCGTGGCCGGCGCCGGCCCCTGGCGAAAACGATGGGCCTCGATGGCGTGGCAGACGGCGTCTACCTGGCCGGCTGGCTGGCCGGCCAGCAGCGCCCGCGCCCGCTCGGCCCCGCGCAGGTGATGGTCCGGCTCCAGGCGGGCGATATCGTGCAGCAGTGTGGCTGTGCGCACGATCAGCAGGTCGGCGCCTTCAGCCTGGGCGATGCGCTCGGCCAGCGCCAGCACGCGCAGCACGTGGTCGAAAGCGTGAGCCGCTTCTGCGCCGTCATAAAGCACACGGGCGTCGTCGATAGAGATCATGGAATGATGAATGATGAATGATGAATGATGAGTGATGAACGATAAACCGTGAACGATGAATGATGAACGATGAATTGTCGATTGGGGCACCGCCTGTCGCCCAGTCACCCAGTCACCCAGTCACCCAGTCACGCTGTCACCTGCTACATCTCAGTCGCAGGGGCAGGCTGGCCGTTGCCAGCGCGCCGGATGCGCAGCCAGAGCACGCCGCCGGGCAGGCTGCCCACGATGATGATGAAGGACATTAGCACGCTGACAGCGACAGCCTGTTCCTTGGGCACGCCCAAGAGCGTGTAGAAGAAAGGATAAGCGCCCTGAATCACGCCATGGCCGCCGACGCTGATGGGCACCAGCAAAACCAGCGCAATCAGCGGGTTGAACAGCATCACGTCCACGAAAGGGACGCCGCCGCCCACCGCCTCGAACAGCAGCCAGTTGACCACATTGGCCGCCATGAGCCCGGCTAAGCCCAGCAAATAGGCAGTGAATAGGGCGCGGTAGCGAAAGCGGTAGGCGTCCAGCGCGCCCGAAACACCCTCGTAGGTTGGCGCCAGGCGGGTCAGTGGGCCACGCTGAAAGATGCGCCCAATCTGCAAGCGCAGCCGCCGGCTCAGCATCACGGCCAGCGCCAGGGCAATGCCGACCAGGGCCACCACGGCCAGGTTGAACAGCCATTGCAGCTCAGTGTGGTTCATCAACCGCACCACCACAATAGCTGTCACGGCCGCAGTGCTCATATAGGCCAGCAGGCCGACGATGCGGTCTACCACCACCGAGACGGCAGCCTCGGCCGTGCGATCGGTGTAACGGGCCACGCCGTAGCCGCGCATCACGTCGCCGCCGATGTTGGCCGGCAGCAGGCTGTTGAAGAAGAAGCCGACGAACATGAACTGCAACACGGCGCGGAAGGGGATCAGCACATCCAGCGCCCGCAACAGCACGTACCACTTCATGCCGTTGATGGTGATGGCAATGAGATAGAAGCCCAACGCCGCCAGGATCAGCCACGGGTTGGCCGCAGCCAGGCTGGTCTTGACCGCGTTCAAGTTGACCGTAGAAAAAACATACGCGATCAACCCAAGGGTGATCGCGATCTTTGCGATGGTGAAGAGATGGTTTTTCAAGCGATGGTTGCCTGCCACTTAATGGATCACCTGCTGCTGGCCGCTGCCCCGCTGCGACAGCGCCATCGGCCGCAGCGCCGGGTCGCCGGTGTCGTCCTCGCGCAGCTCTTGTACATTCTGCTTCTGGGTCAACGCCATGTCCCAAACCACGTGGCGGTCCCGTTTGACGGCAAAATCGTACCAGCCCAGCAGCCGGCTCCACCCTTCCAGCAAGGCGAGCAGCGCCAAACTGTAGACCAGCTTGATGGCGCCTACGACTTCACGCAGCGCGATTTTGGCCACGCGCGTGTTCTGAATGCTGGCGACTTGATGGCCGTATTTGTGGCTGAGGTAGAGGTGGCCGGCGTGGTTGCGGCGGCGTTGGCGCACGAAGTCGCCGATCGTGTCCGGGCCGGTGTTATAGACGATGGCGTCGGGCGAGTAAACCACCTTTAGCCCATGCTTGATGACGATGGCTTCCACGAAGGCTTCGTCCATGGCCACGTCAGGCGGGATCTGCTCCAGCTCACGGCGGAAGGCGATCATCTCGCCCAGCCGCGGGATGTCCAGACACAGCTCGTGCTCCATGCGCAGGCGCAGGTGGGTGAACAAGCCCACCAGGTGATCGGGCGTGTTGACAGGGATTTTGTGAGCGCCGGTCATACCGACGGTCTCATCGTAGAACACTCGCACCAGGTTCTCTACCGCGTTCTCGTGCGGCAGTGTGTCACCGCTTTCCAACACCAGAATGTCCTCGCTGGCCGCTTTGAGGAAGAGATTGATCGCGGAAGTCTTGCCGCGCCGCTCCGGCTGCTCGATCAGTTGCAGGCGCGGGTCGCGCGCCAGATAGCTGCGCACTATCGGCACGGTGTTGTCAGTGCAGCCGCTGGCCACAACGATGATCTCCGTGATGGCCACGTCGTGCAGGTGCTGGTCCAGCATAGCATCCAGCAGCGGCCCGATGTTGTCCTCTTCGTTGTAGGCTGTAATGCCGACACTACAGCGCAGGATGGGACGGGTCTGGGTCAAGATTACCTCGGTACATGTTGGCGCACGAGCGCCACGACCTCGCCAGGCTCGGCGTGGCGTCCGCTGCGCTTCTTGGAAAAAAGTAAGTCGTCGTCCACTGTGACCTCGAATTTGCCGCCATCGCTGGGGACAAGAGTCAACTCAGCGATCTCGAACTCAAACGCGGCGAGCAGTTCCTCCGTCAACCTGACGGCGCGGGCGGTATAGTGTCAGACGGCGCAGTATTCGATGCTGATCTTTATCACGGATGACTCGGATTACGCAGATTGCACGGATCGGAGTTGAGATCATTGGTTGCCGGATAGGCGACGCTGCGATTATGCCACAGGTGAAACGAATGAACAAACCAGATCGTAGATTAGGTTGGCGGCCAGAAACCGACGCAAAACCCGGTTTCTGAAAGCGCCGTCTTTCAAATTAGCGTGATCTGTGCTACTATAGCCTTGTCTCAGTCCACTTTCTGTCTATGGCCACTCTGGAGGCAATACCTATGCGCGGCGCGATGCGTGTTGTTTGTTGGATAATCCTGGCTTGGCTGCTGGTGTCACCGGCGGCGCTGCCAGCCCAGGCGCAAGATCGAAGCCTGTACTGGGGAAACTATGACGTTGCCATCACGGTGCAGCCTGATGGCTGTTTTAGCGTGGTAGAGACCCAGGAGCTGGTCTTCACCGTGGGAGAGTTTCGTTACGGTATACGTACCATTCCCACCGAGTTCACGTCCAGCTTCGACGATGTGCGCGTGAGCGAGCTGGGCAGCCAGGTCTACACGCGTTCGTCCAGCGGCCAGCCGTACAGTTTCGACGTGAGCCAGACGGGCGGCGACCTCAACATCCGCTACAACTTCCCGCCCACCAGCGACGACAGCCGCACCATCGTGATCGAGTACACGGTCTGCGGCGGGCTGCTCTACTACCCTGCCGGCGACCAACTGGTCTGGAAGGCGGTGCCCAGCAATGGCAGCTTCCCGATCCAGAACGCCTCTGTGACGGTGCGCCTGCCCGACGGCGTCACCATTGACAACTACGACGCCACCGGCCCAAGCGGCACAGCCACCTTGCTCGACAACAACCAGGGGGTGCGCTTCACGGCCAGCGAGCCGATCCGGCCTGGCAGCAGCGATTTCGCGGTGCGTGTTCAGTGGCCCAGCGGTCTGGTGGCCGGCCAGCCGGCAAGCTGGCAGGTGGCCATGGACCGCCAGGACCAGATCGAGCCGATCGCCAATCTGGGCGTGCTGGCGTTGACCATCTTCGTGTTGGTGGTCGGCCTGTTGGGGCTGTACCTGCTGTGGTACCGCAAGGGCCGCGACGCGCCGGTCAAGCTGCCGGCTGAATGGATCCCGGAGCCGCCCAGCGATCTGCCAGCCGGCATGGTTGGCACGCTGGTCGACGAGCGCGCCGATACCAAGGATGTGATCGCCACACTGGTGGATCTGGCGCGGCGCGGCGTGTTGGCGATCCAGGAGGAGAGCCAGCCCGGTCTGTTCGGCATCGGCAAGACGCAGGAGTTCACCTACCACCTGGAGAACGCCGCCCTGCCCATGCGCCCTTACGAGAAGCTGCTGGTGGACAAGCTGTTCGGCGATGAGCAAAGCAAGAAGCTCTCGGACCTGCGCGACAAGTTCTACGTCACCATGGGCCAGGTGCAAAAAGGGCTGTATCAGGCCGTGGTAGACGATGGCTACTTCCCCGCCAGCCCGGAGCGCGTGCGCACCACCTATGCCGGGCTGGGCGTGGCCGCGCTGGTCTTGGCCGCTGTGGTGGGCTGTTTTGCCACCATCTTCCTGGTGCAGTGGAGCGGCGTCGCGATCTGCCTGCCCATCGCCTTTGCCATTCCGGCCATCGGCCTGATCGTGCTGGCGCGCCATATGCCGCGCAAGTCGGCCAACGGCGCCGAAGAGGCCGCCAAGTGGCTGGCCTTCAAACGCTACATGGAGAACATCGAGCGCTACACCAAGGTCGAGGAGGTCCAGGAGATCTTCGACCGCTTCCTGCCCTATGCCATCGCCTTTGGGTTGGAGCGGAGCTGGATCGCCAAGTTCGCGCGCGTCGATGCGCCGTCGCCGCCCTGGTATCACACCGGGCCCTACATGGGACCGCGGCCGCGCGGCTGGGGCTGGTGGGGCGCTGGGCAGATGATGGGGCCCTCCATGGGTCCAGGGCCGCGGCCGGAAGGCGGCGGGCCAGGCATGCCCACCATGAGCGACGCATCGCGCGGCATGGGCGCCGGGCTGGCAGGGATGAGCGCTGGCCTGGGCGGCATGTTGACGGCCGCTACCGGCGCGCTGACCAGCCGGCCGGCTGCGCAGGCTGGCAGTGGCAGTTGGAG
>JBAQCH010000292.1:0-1633 GCA_049294015.1 Anaerolineae bacterium | reverse complement strand
GCGAAGGGGCGTGCAGGAGCAGAGCCGGGCGCAACTCGACCCAGCGCTGCTGGTCGGCCCAGCCTTGCAGTTGCACAACCAGCATCGGGTCGAGGGGCGGCTGGACGAAACGCCGGCACAAGGGCCAAAGGCCGGATAGAGACTGGCCCTGGCCGACGGCGCGCGCCAGTGCAGCGGGCGTGAAGCGCAGGCGCGGGCCAGGCTCCAGATCGGTCCAGGGGGCGAGGACGAGGAGCGCCGCCAACAAAGGGGGCGCGGCAGTGGGCAAACCGAGAGCCGTGTCGTCGGCGACCACGAGGGGGTGCGGCGCTGGCAGCGCAGGGGCAGGGTGGCCAGCGGCCAGCCAGGCGCCGATAGCCGTCAGGGCCGGGGGCTGGGTCGAGGACAAATCGAACTCATCCGGGAGGACAGCGAGGCCGGCCAGCGGGCCGTGCAGCAGGTCCTGCACCATCTGGTCGTGAGCCTGCTCGCGCTCCCACCAGGGCAGGAGATCCGACAGATCGCCCCAACTGGCCAGAGCGAGGCGATCGACAAGGCGGCGGGCGAAGCCAGCAGGATCGCGCAGGGTGTGGCCTGGCAGGTGGAAACGACGCCACATGTCACGGTTGCCGTCGTCGGGCGCCAGCCAGGCCTGCCAGCAGGCGCTGAGCTGAGCGTCGACGCTTTGCTCCAGCCAGGCAAGGGCGGCTGGGGTGGGCTTGAGCAAGCCGGCCGCCACAGTCACCAACTGCAAGCGCTCGGCCAGATAATGGGCGAAGGCCAGGCGCGGGCTGTGGCGCTGGCTGGGCAATTTCTCGGCTGGCAGCGGCGGCGCCAGGCAGGCGCCCAGGCGCTGGCAGTGCTGAGGACTGAGCCAGCGACCGTGCAGTGGGCGCACCTCGGCCTGCTGGAGATAAGCCAGCAAGAGGGCCAGGTCCAGCAGCGCGCGGGCCACGGGTGGCGCTGGAACGAAAGGAGGAGCGGCCGGCTGGGGCTGGCGGAGCACCTGGGCGATCTCAGCGGGGAGAAGCACATGGGGCGGCTGCTGGGCGGTTCGGATAACGAAGATCAGGCCGCGATAGAGCAGCGCTTCGGCCAGCGAGACCGGCGTGCGCCAGGGGGAGCGGGGCGCGTCCTGGCGCCAGGGGCGGTGGCGGCGGATCTGGCCGAAGCGGAACTCGAACTGGGGCAGCGGCCAAGGGTCTGGTTGTTGGGCCAGCGCGTGCAGGATGGCCAACTGGTCAGAGGGCAATTGGGCCAGGTAGGCGGCGCGGCAACGGCCGGCCAGGCGGGTGTGTAGGTATGCGACCAGCTCGGCCTTGGGCGCGCGCGGTGAGCAGGCGAAGCCATTGGCCTGGCAAAGCGCCAGCAAGGAGCGTAGGGGTGTGCAGCGAAGGCATTCGACCAGTTGCACGGGGAACGTCCACTCCAGCAGCAAGCGTTGACAGAAGAAGCGAAATCGGCTATACTGTGTCTCGTCTGGAGTATACGCCGAAACGCTCCGGGCATCAAACCGGCAGCGCGAATTTGATTCTGCCCCGCAAAGGGCGCATGGCGGCGCATAGGCGCGAATAGACGCGATTCGGCGAGTCGGCATAGGGTGCGCTGGAGGTCGCGGAAGGCATGAAATGCACGAAAAAAGGCTGCTCGAACG
>JBAQCH010000291.1:0-6008 GCA_049294015.1 Anaerolineae bacterium | reverse complement strand
GCAGACGGGTTTCGATACGGCGCAGACGGGTTTCGATACGGCGCAGACGGGTTTCGATACGGCGCAGACGCCTACTCAACCCGCGCCTACTCAACCCACGGCTACTCAACCCACGGCTACTCACCCAACGGTTGGCCCGCCGCCTGAACAGTTGGAACCAACCTGCGTTTCCCTCGTTGCCCTTCCGCTATCCTTTCCCAACTTACCCACCGTACAAGGAGGTACGTCCCCATGACCAAAGTGACCCTTGGTCTGATCGTCGGCAACCGCGGCTTCTTCCCTAGCCACCTGTGCGAGAGCGGCCGCCAGACGGTGCTCAACGTGCTGGCGCAGGAGGGCTTCGATGTGGTGGCCCTTGGGGCTGACGAGTCGCCCTACGGCAGCATCGAGAGCCTGAACGACGCGCAGCGCTGCGCCGACCTGTTCAAGCAGCAGCGCGACCGCATCGACGGCGTGCTGGTGACCCTGCCCAACTTCGGCGACGAGCGGGCCATCGCCAACGCGCTGCGCTGGGCCGCGCTGGACGTCCCTGTGCTGATCCACGCCTTCGACGACGACCTGACCAAGATGGACCTGCACTGGCGCCGCGACTCCTTCTGCGGCAAGATGTCGGCCTGCAACAACCTGCACCAGTACGGCATCAAGTACAGCCTGACCTCGCGCCACACCATGGACCCGGAAAGCGCGGCCTTCCGCGCCGATTTGCACCGCTTCGCCGCGGTCTGCCGGGTGGTGCGCGGCCTGCGCGGCCTGCGCATCGGCTTCCTGGGCGCGCGGCCGCCGGCCTTCAACACCGTGCGCTTCAGCGAGAAGCTGCTGGAGCGCAGCGGCATCTCGGTGGAGACGCTGGACCTCTCCGACGTATACGGACGAGTCGAGCGCCTGAGCGCGGACGACGCGCGCGTCAGGGCCAAGCTCGATCTGATCCAGCAGTACGTCAACGCCGCCAAGACCCCGGCCCACTCGCTGGACCGCATGGCGCGCTTCGGCGTGGTGGTGGACGACTGGATGGCCGAGAGCCGTTTGCAGGCCTCGGCGATCCAGTGCTGGACCTCCATGGAGGAATACTTCGGCGTGGTGCCCTGCACGCTGATGAGCATCATGAGCAACAACCTGATGCCCTCAGCCTGCGAGACCGACGTAGCGGGAGCGCTGGCCATGCAGGTGATGGCCCTGGCCTCCGGCAAGCCCAGCGCGCTGGTGGACTGGAACAACAACTACGGCGACGACCCCGACAAAGGCGTCATCTTCCACTGCTCCAACCTGCCCAAGGACGTGTTCAAGGCCGAATCGCTGATCCCCGAGGACGTGCCGGTGATGAAGGACCACGACATCCTGTCCAACACCGTGCCGCGCGCCCAGACCTGGGGCACCATCCACGGCCGCGTGCGCGCCGAGCCCTTCACCTACCTGCGCCTGTCCACCGACGACTACCACGGCCAGATCATGGGATACGTGGGCGAGGGCGAGCTGACCGACGATCCGCTGATGACCTTCGGCGGCTACGGCGTGGTGCGCGTGCCCAACTTCCAGAAGCTGCTGGCCTACATCTGCGAGAACGGCTACGAGCATCACGTTTCCATCAACCTGTCGAACACGGCAGCGGCGGTCAACGAGGCGTTGAGCAAGTATCTGGGTTGGCAGATGTACTTGCATGGATAACGCCACATTCGTGTCATGCTGAACGGGTCAAATGGCCAAAGGGATTAGCGCACAAAACCTGGCAATCGGCCAATGATCTCAAGCGCATTCGAAGCCAGTGAAGCATCCCCTGCGCGCGTCATACGAGGGGGATGCTTCGCTGGAAGCGCCTCCTGCGACGATAATTGGCCGATGGAGTGCGCCTTACTACTCACAAGCTAGCTGATTGACCCGCTCAGCATGACATAAGTGAACAACTTCGGAGGTTGAACATGAGCAAATACGCAATCGGCATCGACTTTGGCACCGAGTCCGGCCGCGCCGTGCTGGTGGACGTGGTCGACGGCCGCGAGGTGGCCACGGCCGTCCACGCCTACGCCCACGGCGTGATCGACGAGCGGCTGCCGGGCAGCGGCATCCACCTGGAGCCCGACTGGGCCTTGCAGGACCCCAACGACTACCTGGAGGTGTTCAAGCACGCCGTGCCGGCCGTCCTGCAGCAGAGCGGCGTCAGCCCGGACGACGTGATCGGCATCGGCATCGACTTCACGGCCTGCACCATGCTGCCCACCCTGGCCAACGGCACGCCGCTGCGCTTCCTGCCCCAGTGGCGCGATCACCCGCACGCCTGGGTCAAGCTATGGAAGCACCACGCGGCCCAGCCGGAAGCCAACAAGCTCAACCAGATCGCGGCCGAGCTGGGCTATGACTTCCTCGACCGCTACGGCGGCAAGATCAGCTCCGAGTGGTTCGTGCCCAAGGTGATGCAGATCCTGGACGAAGATCCAGAGATCTACGAGGCGGCCGAGCGGCTGATCGAGGGCGCCGACTGGGTGGTCTGGCAGCTCACCGGCGTCGAGACGCGCAACCTGACCACGGCCGGCTACAAGGGGCTGTGGAGCAAGCGCGCGGGCTTCCCGCCCAACGACTTCTTCAAGGCGCTGGACCCGCGGCTGGAGACCCTGGTGGACGAGAAGATGGCGCGTCAGATCGCCGAGCTGGGCCAGCGGGCCGGTGGGCTGACGGCCGAGGCCGCCCACTGGACCGGCCTGCGCCCCGGCACGGCCGTCGCCGTGGCCAACGTCGATGCGCACGTGGCTGTGCCGGCCGTCACCGTCACCGAGCCGGGCCGCATGGTGATCATCATGGGCACCTCCAACTGCCACATGGTGCTGGGCGAGCAGGAGCACATCGTGCCCGGCATGTGCGGCTACGTGGAGGACGGCATCGTGCCCGGCCTGTTCGGCTACGAGGCCGGCCAGTCCTGCGTGGGCGACCACTTCGCCTGGTTCACCGAGCACTGCGTACCGGCCGCGTATGAAAAGGAGGCGGCCAGCCGCGGCGTCGGCATCCACGAGCTGCTGGAGGAGAAGGCCGGCAAGCTGCGGCCAGGCGAGAGCGGCCTGCTGGCCCTGGACTGGTGGAACGGCAACCGCAGCGTGCTGGTGGACGTCGACCTGACCGGCCTGCTGCTGGGCGCAACCCTGGCCACCAAGCCGGAGGAGATCTACCGCGCGCTGATCGAGGCCACGGCCTACGGCACGAGGATGATCATCGAGACCTTCGCGGCCAACGGCGTGCCGGTGCATGAGATCGTGGCCACCGGCGGCCTGCCCGACCGCAACAAGCTGCTGATGCAGATCTACGCCGACGTCAGCGGCCGGCCGATCAAGGTCGGCGCGTCGGGGCAGGGGCCGGCGCTGGGCTCGGCCATGCACGGCGCGGTGGCGGCCGGCAGCGCGGCCGGCGGCTACGACAGCATCGTTGAAGCCGCGCAGCACATGGCCCGCCTGCGCGCCGAGCAGTACACGCCCAACCCGGCCGCCAAGACTGTCTACGACCGGCTCTACAGCGAATACGTCACCCTGCACGACTACTTCGGCCGCGGCGCCAACGACGCCATGAAGCGGCTGAAGGCGTTGAAGGCGGAGGTGTTGAGGAAGTAGGTTGGTAGGTTGGTAGATTGGGAAATTGGTAGATTGGTCGGCCGTCGGACCTGTCAGGTTTCACGTCTTACCAATCTACCAACCTACCAATCTACCAACCTACCAATCTTCCGATGGAGATCCCCATGAAACGCTCCCAGATCAACGCCATTATGCGGGATGCCGACGCGTTCATGTGCGCTCACGGCTTTCACCTGCCGCCCTTCGCCTATTGGTCGCCGGCCGATTGGGCTGCCAAGGGCGACGAGGTGCAGGAAATCGTGCAGCGGCAGTTGGGCTGGGACATCACCGACTTTGGCTCAGGCGACTACGCTCACCGCGGACTGTTCATCTTCACCGTGCGCAACGGCGACCCGGCCAACCTGGCCCGGGGCAGCGGCAAGCTCTACGCCGAAAAGGTGCTTATCTCCGACGTCGGCCAGGTCACGCCGCTGCACTTTCACTGGCGCAAAGTCGAGGATATCATCAACCGCGGCGGCGGCCGGCTGGTGATCCAGCTTTTCAACTCGACGGCGGACGACGAGCTCGACAGCACGCCGGTGACAGTGAGCACCGACGGCGTGCGGCGCACGCTGCCGGCCGGCGGCAAGGTCGTGCTGGAGCCGGGCGAGAGCATCACGCTGCCGGCGCGGCTGTATCACGCCTTTTGGGCTGAGGAAAGCCGGGTGCTGATCGGCGAGGTGTCCCTGGTCAACGACGACAACCGCGACAACCGCTTCTACGAGCCGGTGGGCCGTTTCCCAGAGATCGAGGAAGATGAGCCGCCGTTGTATTTGCTGTGTACGGAGTATGCACGGTATTACAGGAATGGTTAATTGGTGATGGTGAATTGGTGAATTGTTAATGACCGGAGAGTGGTCACGTCACGACGCTTTCATTCACAATTCATCATTCACGAATTCACCAATTAACCATTCTTCCGAGGTTCCCATGCCCATCCCACCCCAAGCCATCGTCGCCGGCCACCTTTGCCTGGACGTCATCCCCGACCTGTCGGCCGCCGGCGCGGGGCAATTCCAGCAAACCTTTGCGCCCGGCCGGCTGCTGGAGGTGGGCGCGGCGGCGCTGTCCACCGGGGGCGCGGTCTCCAACGTCGGGCTGGCGCTGCACCGGCTGGGCATTGGCACGCAGTTACAGGGCAAGATCGGCCGCGATCTGTTCGGCCAGGCGATTACCCAGGTGATCGCCAGCTTCGACCCGCAACTGACGGCCGGTATGATTGTTGACGGTGCAGCCGTGTCGTCCTACACCGTGGTGATCAACCCGCCCGGCATCGACCGCATCTTTCTGCACTGCCCCGGCGCCAACGATACCTTCGGCGCCGACGACCTGCGCTATGATCTGCTGGCCGGCGCGCGGCTGTTTCATTTTGGCTATCCGCCACTGATGCGGCGCATGTATGAAGCCGACGGCGCGGAGCTGGCGCAGATCTTCCGTCGCGCGAAGACAGCCGGCATCACCACCAGCCTGGACATGGCGCTGCCGGATCCGGCTTCAGCGGCGGGCCGGGCCGACTGGCAGGCGATTCTGCGGTCAACGCTGCCCTATGTCGATATCTTCCTGCCCAGCATCGAGGAGACGCTCTATGCGCTGCGGCGGCCGAGCTATGAGCGGCTGCGGCAGGCGGCCGATTGCGACGTCGTGGATCTGGTCACGCCGGAGCTGCTGTCGGACGTGAGCGCTGAGCTGCTGGCGTTGGGCGTCAAGGCGGCGGGGCTGAAGCTGGGCCATCGTGGGTTGTATCTGCGCACGGCTGGCGCAGCGGCGTGGCGGGACGCTGGCCGCGGCCAGCCGGCTGATCTGGCTGGCTGGGCTGGCAAGGAACTGTGGGCGCCCTGTTTCCAGGTGGATGTGGCCGGTACGACCGGCTCCGGCGACGCCACCATCGCCGGCTTCCTGGCATCCCTGCTGCGCGGCCTCAACGCCGAGCAGGCCGTCCTCATGGCCGTAGCAGTCGGCGCGTGCAACATCGAGGCCGCCGACGCGCTGAGCGGCATCCGGTCGTGGCAGGAGACGCAGGCGCGCGTGGCTGGCGGCTGGCCGCGGCACAGGATGCGCCTGGAGACAGATGGTTGGTGTTACAGTGAGCCTGAGGGGCTGTGGACCAGGCCGCCGGTCAACGGTCTGGCGAAACCCATGAACGATTCTGGCAGGGCTTCGCAAAGGGGTGCATTCAAATGAGAAGCCCTGCGATTCTGGTGGAAGGCGTTGACAGAGAGAGCAAAACCGGTTATACTATGGGCTGTCTGCGGTATGCGCCGCAGCACGCCGGGCATCAAACCGGCAGCGCGAAATTGATTCTGCCCCGCAAAGGGCGCATGGCGGCGCATAGGCGCGAATAGACGCGATTCGGCGAGTCGGCATAGGGTGCGCTGGAGGTCGCGGAAGGCATGAAATGCACGAAAAAAGGCTGCTCGAACG
>JBAQCH010000290.1:0-13148 GCA_049294015.1 Anaerolineae bacterium | reverse complement strand
GGTCAAGACCACGGCTGCGTGGGTGGCGATGCTGCAAAGCGGCCGCTGGCAGCCCTGCCTGGCGCGCGACGCCGCCGGCGCGCCCGTAGCTTTCGCCCCCTACCGGCTCACGCATCGCAGCGATTTACACCTGGAATCGCTGGACAGCATCAGCCAGGCTGCGGAGCAGTTCTACGGCGAGAAGACACAATCGGCCGGCGATGCCTACGCAGCGGCTCGGCGGCAGGTCGATGCCAGCATTCAGCGGGCCGCACAGGGGCTAGAAAAGCGCCGGACCGCCATCCAGCGCGAGCTACGACCAGCCGGAGAAATCGAGCGCCTGCGGGCCAGCGGCGAGTGGATCCTGGCCCTGGCCACGCAGATTGCTCCCCGGCAGACCGAGCTGGCCCTACCTGAAGGGGTCGAGCTGCCCCCCATCCGGCTGGACCCGGCCCAGTCGCCGGCCGAAAACGCCGCAGCTTACTTCAAGCGCTATCGCAAGGCCCGGCGCGCGGCCGAGATGGGCCAGCCGCGGCTGGAGGCGTTGGACGCAGAATTGAGCTATCTGGAGCAGTTGAGCGTCGACCTGGCCCTGGCGGCTGACCGCAACGAGATCGACGCGGTGCGCGCGGCGCTGGCGGAGGCCGGCTATGCGCGGCAGCGCAAACTGGCACGGTCGGAGAGCGGCCCGAGCAAGGCACAGGTGCAGGGCCCGCGGCGCTTCACCAGCGTCGAGGGCTACACGATCCTGGTGGGGCGCAACAGCCGGCAGAACGAGCACATCACCTTCGACCTGGCCGGGCCGGACGATCTATGGCTGCACGCGCGCGGCTGGCCGGGCTCGCACGTGGTGATCCGCAGCGGCGGCCAGCCGGTTAGCGACGGGACCGTAACCCAAGCCGCCCGGCTTGCGGCCTTCTACTCCAAAGCGCAGCACGAGGCGTGGGTGGACGTGATTGTGGTGGAGAGGCGGCGCGTGCGGCGACCGCCGGGCAAGCGGCATCCTGGGATGGTGATGGTGGAGGGAGAACGGGTGGTGCGGGTGCGGCCGGATAGCGGCGCGAGTTGACTTCACTCAATCCCAAAGCGCCACGGCGCATCGTCCATGGGCAGGTCTTGCAGCCGCGCCTGCCGCAGCGCGTCGAAACGGGGACGCATCTCATCCAGACTGTCTCCGCCCAGCTTCTCGATCAATGCGTCGGCCAGCACAAAGGCGACCATGGCCTCGGCCACCACGCCCGCGCGCGGCACGGCGTTGAAGTCGCTGCGCTCGTAGGTGGTGGCGTCCGGCTCGCCCGCAGCCAGGTTGACGCTGCGCAGCGGGTTGAGGGTGGTCGAGATCGGCTTCATGGCCACGCGCAACACCAGCGGCTCGCCGGTCGTGATGCCGCCTTCCAGCCCGCCGGCCCGGTTCGTCCGCCGCACCAGCCGGCCGCCCGTCCCCTTCGTTTCCCTGGTTTCCCCCTTTTCCATCTCCCCCTCCAAGAAAATTTCGTCATGCACTTCCGTCCCCCATTTCTGCGCGTTCTCGAAGGCCGGCCCGATCTCCACACCCTTGATGGCATGGATCGAGCCGACCGCGCCCAGCAGCCGGCCGCTGAGCCGCCGGTCCCAGTGGACGTGGCTGCCCAGCCCCGCCGGCAGGCCCAGCGCGATGACCTCGAAGACGCCGCCCACCGTGTCTTTGGCCTGCATGGTGTCCCAGACGCGCTGGCGCATCAGCTCCACGGCTGGCAGGTCGGGGCAGCGCAGATCGTTGCCCTCGGCCAGTTCGAAGCGCTGCTCGTAGTTCAGCTCGGCCAGCCGCTCTGGGTCGGCCTCGACGCCGCCGATGGCCGTGACGTAGCTGCCCACCTGGACGCCGAACTGGCGCAGCAGCGCCTTGCAGATCGCGCCGACCGCTACACGCGCGGCCGTCTCGCGCGCGCTGGCCCGCTCCAGCGCCAGGCGCAGGTCACGGTAGCCGTACTTGATCGCGCCGGTCAGGTCGGCGTGGCCGGGCCGCGGGGTGGTCATAGGCGGAATGTCCCGCTCGCGCCACTTGGCGAAGTCGCGGTTCTCGATCCACAAGGCGATGGGCGCGCCGGTGGTCTGTCCAGCCATCACGCCGCTGAGGATGCGGGCCGCGTCCTGCTCGATCTTCATGCGGCCGCCCGCGCCGTAGCTGGTTTGGCGGCGCGCCAGGTCAAGGGCCAGGTCAGCAGCGGACAGGGGTAGCCCGGCCGGCATGCCCTCCAGGATGGCGGTCAGCGCAGGGCCGTGGGATTCGCCGGCGGTGAGGAAGCGTAGCATGGGTCCTCAGTCAATCCAGTTAACAACGATCAGATCAGGAATCTGGGCGAAATGACGCACATTGCGGGTGACCAGTGTTGCCCGATGAGATAGTGCGATGCTGGCGATCAAGAGGTCGGCGCGTCCGATCTTCCCCAGGTTCTTCATGGTTCGCAGTCGGTCGAACTCGTTAGCAGCGCGTTGATCGAGAGGCAACGTCACAACCTGCGCCAACAGTTCTTCGCTGCGCGTTAGCAAGCGTTGAGCCCTAACCAACTCAGTCCCTGTGGCAGCTTTGAGGACAAAATCAAACCGGCCGCGCAGTATTTCGATCCTGGTGATCACCGAGGTGGCAACATTGGGATCGGCCAGCGCACGGAGACGGTTCTCCACCCGTGGATGACCTGCATGAAGATAGGTCAGGGTGTCCGTGTCAAGCAGGTGCATTAGCTGTCAGAATCCTCTTCAACCTCGCGCCGGCCTCGCGCAGCGTAAATACTAGCCAGCAATCGTGAGATTGATTCATCATCTGCGAGCGAGCCAGCTTGCTGAAGCAGGACGGTTCGACTGTCGTTGCTGCGCAGCCACTCATCGATGGCTTCACGCAAAAAGCGCCAAGAATCATCAATGCGCCGGCCAGGAAGCTGACCGATTGTAGCCACCCGCTCGATGGTTTCGGTGGGCACACGCAAATAGCTAGCGGTTTCTTCCAGGGTCAATACATCTGGCAATGCCGTTGCTCTCATAATCGCTGACCTCAATAAATCATGCAGCTTACATCAAACGGGAGTGTGCCACGCCTTGTTGTCGCTGTCAACTTCTCCAGAGCTCCCTCATGTTTCATCCAGGGCCGGCCAGCGCCGCCCGCGCCGCGGTCAGCATCACGTCCAGCGGCGGCTTTTGCCCCGTCCACAGCTCGAACGCAGCCGCGCCCTGCACCACCAGCATCTCCAGCCCGCCCTGCACCGCGCAGCCGGCCGCCTCAGCCTGTTGCAGGAACAGCGTGCGCTCCGGCCGGTAGACCAGATCGTAGACCAGCGCGCCGGCCGGCAGGGGCAGGTCGTCTGGCCAGGGGGAGGCGTCGACGTGGGGCCACATGCCCAGGGGGGTGGTGTTGATGATGAGGTCGGGGGAAATGGTGAATGGTGAATGGGTGAATGGGTGAATGGTTAATGAGGGAGCGAGAGTATGCGCGTGATGGGCCAGGTCGACGGCGCGGGCGGGATTGCGGGCCCAGACGGCCAGGTGGGCCAGGCCGCGCTGGATGAGCGCGTAGACCACGGCGCGGGCTGAGCCGCCGGCGCCCAGCAGCAGCGCCGACTTGCCGGCCAGGTCGAAGCCGGCCGCGTCCAGGGGATGCAGGAAGCCGAGCCAGTCGGTGTTGTCGCCGCGCAGCACCGTAGAACGATTTTCCAAATCGTTCGTGCCCCCATACCCGGCCAACGATTTGGAAAATCGTTGTACGATAATGGTATTCACCGCCCCAATCGCCTGCGCGGCCTCGCTCAGCCCGTCCAGCAGCGGCATGACGGCCTGCTTGTGCGGGATGGTCACGTTGACGCCGCGGTAGCCGGCCGCCCGCAACCCGGCCACCGTCTCCGCCAGGCGCTCCGGCGGCGTGGGCAGCGCGTCGTAGCGCGCGTCCAGCCCCAGCGCCTGGAACGCGGCGTTGTGCATGGCCGGGCTGACGCTGTGTCCCAGGGGATAGCCGAGCAGGCCGGTGCGGAGGGTCATGTGTTCCTCACTCTGTTCGCTCCATCTCCACCCCCAACATGTGCAACACCCGCTCGAAGCCCGGGAAGCTGTCGCTGACGCACTCGGCGTCTTCCACCAGCACCGGACCCGACGCAACCAGCGCTGCCACGGCCAGCGCCATGGCCAGGCGGTGGTCGCCGTGGCTCCAGACGGGCGCGCTGCGCAGCTCGATTGGTCCCTCGATTGCGAAGCCGTCGGGGTGTTCCTCGACGTGCGCGCCCAGTTTGCGCAGCTCGGCGGCGACGGTGGCGATGCGGTCGGTCTCCTTGACGCGCAGCTCGGCCGCGTCACGCACCACGGTGCGGCCGTGGGCCTGGGTGGCCAGCACCGCCAGCACCGGCAGCTCGTCGATGGCGCGCACGATCAGGTCGCCGCCGATCTCGACGCCGCGCAGCTCGCTGTGCTGCACCACCAAGTCGGCCACCGGCTCGCCGGCCTCCTCGCGCGGGTTGTTTAGCCGAATATCCGCGCCCATCATCTGAAGAATATCCAGGATACCGGTGCGGGTCGGGTTGACGCCTACGCCGGTGACGGTGACGTGGCTCTTGGGCGCCAGCAGACCGGCCGCCAGAATGAAGGCGGCCGAGGAGATGTCGCCCGGCACGGTGGTGTCCAACGGCGCCAGCGGCCGCTTGGGCCGTTCACTGGTCACCACCAGCCCCAGCACCCGGATCGGCGCGCCCATGGCGGCCAGCATGCGCTCGGTGTGGTCGCGCGCGGGGCCGGGCTGGCGCACCACGGCCAGCCCGTCGCTGTACAGCCCGGCCAGCAGCAGCGCGGATTTGACTTGGGCGCTGGCGACGGGCGGCTTGTAGTCGAAGTGGTGGAGTTGGCTGCCCTGGATAGCCAGCGGCGCCAGCTTGCCCCCTTGCCGGCCCCAGATCGCCGCGCTCATTTGGCGCAGCGGTTCGACGACGCGGCCCATGGGACGTTTGGTCAACTGCGGGCTGCCGCTGAGCACGCTGAAGAAGCGCTGGCCGGCCAGCAAACCCGCCATCAGCCGCATGGTGGTGCCGGAGTTGACGCAGTCCAGCGGCGCGGCAGGCTCTTGCAGGCCATGCAGCCCCACGCCGTCGATCAGCAGCTCACTGGGCGAGACTGCTTCGATGGCAACGCCCAAACTGCGTAAAACGCCCAGCGTGGCCTGGCAATCGCCGCCGGGCAGGAAGTTGCGCACCTGGCTGCGGCCTTCGGCCAGCGCGGCAAACATGGCCGCGCGGTGAGAGATGGACTTGTCGCCGGGCACGGCGGTGGAACCGTAGAGCTCTTGGGTGGGGTGGATGAGGAGGTTCATGGTAGATTGGGGATTGGTAGATTGGTAGATTGGTAGGTTGGTCGGGTGTTCGCCGGAGCACGGCTACCAGTTTACCAATCTACCAATCTACCCTCCGTATGTCTCCAGAAACTGGCTGCGCGCGGCGCGGGCGGCGGCGAGCAACTCGCGCAGGCGGGCGGCGTCTTCGGTGGTGAGCAGGGCGGCCAGACGGGCCAGGTGCGCCTGCATGTGATCGAGCTGGGCCAGCACGGCAGCGCGGTTGCTGAGCAGGATGTCGGCCATCATCTGGTCGTCGCTGCCGGCCAGGCGGGTGGTGGAGCGGAAGCCGCCGGCCGCCAGCCGCCAGGCCAGGGCATCGGCCTGGGCTACGTCGTTGGCGGCGGCGAAGGCCGCCAGGCTGGCCAGGTAGGGGGCGTGGCTGATGGCCGCGGCCAGCCGGTCGTGGCGCATGGGATCCAGCTCCAGCGGGCAGGCGCCCACCGTCTCAGCCAGAGATTTGACCAGGGTCACGGTTTGCGGCGCGGTGCGGGGCAGCGGGCAGAGGACGAAAGGCGCGCCGTGGTAAAGCGTCGCTTCGGCCACGTCCAGCCCCGAAGTCTCCTTGCCGCACATGGGGTGGGCGCCGATGGGCTGGACGCTGGCCGGCAGGCGATCCAGTGCGTCGCAGATCTGCGCCTTGGTGCTGCCCATGTCGGTGATCACCGCGCTCTGGCGCAGGCGGCCCTGGCGGGCCAGCCGGCCCAATTCGTCGACTTGCGCCAGGATGACGCTGACCGGCGTGGCCAGCACGATGATATCAGCCTCGGCCGCGCCCTCGGCCAGGGTGGCGCAGCCGGCGTCGATCGCGCCGATGGCCAGCGCCTGCTGCACGGTCTCGGCGCGGCGGGCGATGCCGACGACTCGCTGCACGTGGCCGCGCAGGGCCAAGCCGAGCGAACCGCCCATCAGCCCCAGGCCGGCGATGGCGACGGTACAGTCGGGGAGTGATTTCTCGAACCAAGGTCGGGCCTGGGCCATGATGAGTTGTTGATTATCAAACGGCGGGCACGGTCAGAGACCGGCCCGAGCGATGGCAAAATGGGCGGGCTCGGTCGGAGACCGGCCCGAGCAGGCCAGGGTGTTGACCGATCTACCAATCTACCAATCTACCAATCTACCAACCCTACACCATCCGCCCCACCGCCTCGGCAATGCGCCGCGCCTCATGCACCAGTGCAGCGAAGCGCTCCGGCTTGAGGCTCTGCGCGCCGTCGGACAGGGCGTGCTCAGGGTCGCCATGCACCTCGACGATCAAACCGTCGGCGCCGGCCGCCACCATGGCGCGTGCCACGGGTACAACCAATGGCCACTTGCCTGTGCTGTGGCTGGGGTCGCCGATCACCGGCAGGTGGCTGAGGTGTTTCAGGGCCGGGATGGCGTTGATGTCGGTGGTGTTGCGGGTGTAGGTCTCGAAGGTGCGAATGCCGCGCTCGCACAGCATCACGTCGTAGTTGCCGCCGGCCAGAATGTACTCGGCCGACATCAGCAGCTCCTCGATGGTGCTCATCATGCCGCGCTTGAGCAGTACCGGGACGCGGGTCTTGCCCACGGCCTGCAGTAGGGGATAGTTCTGCATGTTGCGCGCGCCGATCTGCAGGACGTCGGCGTACTCGGCCACCAGATCGACCTTGTCCGGCGCCATGACCTCGGTCACAATCGGCAGGCCGGTCGCTTCCCTGGCCTCGGCCAGGATCTCCAGCCCCTCCACGCCCAGTCCCTGGAAGGTATACGGGGAGCTGCGCGGCTTGAACGCGCCGCCGCGCAGAAAAGTCGCGCCGGCTTCCTTGACGGCATAGGCGATCTCCAGCAATTGGCTGCGGCTTTCGACGCTACATGGGCCGGCCATCATAGCCAGGCGCGGGCCGCCGATGGATGCGTTGCCGACCGTGATGACGCTGCCCTCCGGTCGCCACTCGCGGCTGGCCAGCTTATAGGGCGGCAGGATCGAGACCGTGCGCTCGACGCCCTCCATCACCTCGAACATAGCGCGGTCCAGCGGCCGCTCATCGCCGATGACGCCAATGATAGTGCGCTCGGCGCCCTGGCTCAAGTGTACCTGAAAACCCAGCTCGTCGATGCGGCTGGTCACGTGTTCGATCTCCTTGACGCTGGCGCTGGCCCTCATGACTATGATCATACCACATTCTCCTGCTGTTGTCTGTGAAATTCTACATCAAGTTGGCTGGCAAGACGGTAATCGGTAACCAGTGAGCGGTAATCGGTCTAGCGCCGAAAGCCAGGTTGACCTGCTACGCGCATGGTTCACCGATCACCGTTTACCGATCACCGTTCACAGCTCCCGCCCCAGCGCCTCGGCCAACGGCTTCAACTCGCGCATCATCTGGGCGAACTTTTCCGGCTTGAGGCTCTGCGCGCCGTCGGAGACGGCTACTTCCGGGTGGGGATGGACCTCGATGATCAAGCCGTCGGCGCCGCAGGCGATGGAAGCCTTGGCCATGGGCGACACCAAATCCCAGCGGCCGGTGCCGTGGCTGGGGTCGGCGATCACCGGCAGGTGGCTGAGCTGTTTGAGCAGCGGCACGGCGTTCAGGTCGAAGGTGTTGCGCGTCATCGGCTCGAAGGTGCGGATGCCCCGCTCGCACAGCATGACCTTGTAGTTGCCGTTGGACATGATGTACTCGGCCGACATGAGCAGCTCCTGGATGGTGCTCATCATGCCGCGCTTGAGCAGCACGGGGCGCTGGGTGCGGCCCACGGCGTTCAGCAGGCCATAGTTCTGCATGTTGCGCGCGCCGATCTGCAGGATGTCGGCGTACTGGCTGACCAGCGGCACGGCCTCAGGCGTCATGACCTCGGTGACGATCTTGAGCCCGGTGATCTCCCTGGCCTCGGCCAGCAGTTCCAGCCCTTTCAAGCCCATGCCCTGAAATGCGTAGGGCGAGGTGCGCGGCTTGTAGGCGCCGCCGCGCAGCAGCCTGGCGCCGGCCTCTTTGACCGCCTGTGCGGTCTCCAGCATCTGCGTGCGGCTCTCGACACTGCACGGGCCGGCCATCACAACCAGCTTGCGGCCGCCGATGGCCGTGCCGTTGAGCGCAATCACCGTGTCCTCGGCCTTGGCCTGGCGGCTGGCCAGCTTGAACTGATGGCCGATGCGTGTGACAGTGTCGACGCCGCCCATGCTCAGGAAGACATCCGGCTCCAGCGTCACCGCCTCGCCCACCACGGCGATCACCGTGTGGTTTTCTCCGTAGATCGGATGGGGCGTCAAGCCCAGCTCCTCGACTCTGGCGATCACAGCGCCGATCTCGGCGGCCGTTGCGCCTTGTTTCATGACGACGATCATAAGTACACCTGCTTTGTTGGGAAATGGGAAGGGGTTCTATGAGTTCGATGGGTGTGCCATGGAAACGGCGGTAACACGTAACGAGTAACTCGTAATCCGGAAGGGACGCCTGTTTGTGCGCACGGCGGGTTGCGTGTTAGGGCGTGACGAGTCATGCGTAACCCGTACCCCGTAACCCGGAATAGACACCCGTCGTCGCACACTCTGGGTTACGTGTTACGTTTTACTCGTTACGCTAAATCTGCAACAGCTCACTCTGCCCGGCCTCGCCGTTCCCGGCCGGCATCTCCGCTGCGGGGTAGGAGCCAAGCAATTTGACGAAGGCGGCGCGGGCCAGCAGGCCCACCAGGGCCTGCTGACAGGCTGGGTCTTGCCAGTGGCCGTCGAAGTCCAGATAGAAGACATAATGCCAGGGGCGGTTGCGCCGCGGCCGGCTTTCGATCTTGGTCAGATTGATGCCGCGGCTGGAGAATTCGTTCAGGCAGGCCACCAGCGAGCCCGGCTCGTGCGTGACGGCGAAGACCAACGAGGTCTTGGCCTTGGCGCTGATGGGTGCGTCGCCGCGGCCGATGACGAAGAAGCGGGTGTAATTCCAGGCCAGGTCCTCGATGCCGCTGGCTAGTATCTCTAGCCCGTAGGTCTCAGCGGCCAGGCTGCTGGCGATAGCGGCCACCCCCGGCTCCGGATGGGCGGCCAGTTCCTTGGCGCTGCCGGCCGTGTCGTACCAGGGCACAGCCTGCAGGCCTCGCTGGTTGAGCCAGCGTTCGCATTGGGCCAGCGCCTGAGGATGCGAACGCACGGTATGGATTTGCTCCAAGGTCGCGCCAGCCGGCGCCAGCAAGTTGTGGCGCACGCGCAGCAGGATCTCGCCCCAGGCCCGCAGGTCTCGCTCCAGCAGCAGATCGTAGGCCCGGTTGATAGAGCCGGCCAGGGAATTCTCCACCGGCAACACGCCGAAGTCAGCCTCGCCGCTGTCGATCGCCGCAAAGATGCCCTCGAAGGCCACACAGGGCAGCGTGACGATGTCGGCGCCGAAGTGCTGGCGTGCAGCCTGCTCGGAATATGCGCCGCGTTCGCCCTGGAATGCAACAATTTTCATTCGTGTCTCCTTCTTGGCTGAACGTTGATCGCGCCAGTGATCGACCTGCTGTTGAATCCAGCCGTCCAGATCCTCGTTGTCCGCAGAAACCGGCGGCAGATCGGCCTTGTCGGGCCGCAGGTTGCGCGCGCCGCGCAGATAGACTGGAACAATGTCATGGAGGTCCTTGTCGGTGTTCCAGTTCACCAGAACCCGCACGCAGCGCGGCAGGCCGCCAGGCACGTCCATCTCGTGGCCGCACATCAACGCCACGTCCAGCCAGCCAAGCTGGCGCGCCGCCAGAGCAGGATACTCGGCCGTCAGATCGCGCGTCGTGGTGAAGAAAATGCTGGTCACGTCCTCGACCTGGATGCCGTTGAGGTGGATCAACAGCGCCAGCATACGCCGGGTTTCCCGCAGGATCGCTTCTGATGTGTTATCGTCGACGGTTGTGGCGCCGCGCACGCCTCGACAGGGCATGGGTGTCTCCATTGGTCTAGGACTGACAGTCCTCTGTGCCATGAGCACTACGGTGTCTTGGTGGCAGGACTGTCAGTCCTCGCTGGGATGGCAAGAAAAAAAGCGTGGGCTGTGCGCTCCACGCTTTCTGATCGGTCTCCTGGCTCGTCGTTGGGTCAAGGGGTCGTGTCAGTCCTGGCGTGAAGCGCGCTGGCATGGCTGCTAAAGTAGCCGAAATAAAAACCGCGCCAGGAGCCATCCAGGCGCGGGGCCAACGCAAACACAGCACGCTCGACGTGAGCGGTCGATTGACTGGGCTGCTGTGGCGTTGCTAGACTAACCATCGACGTAGAAACCCTTCAGTTGAGAGTGGCGGGATGGTAACACAGAAGCCATTGGCTGTCAAATGAATCACAACAGACTGACCGGGTCCACGTCCACCCGCCAGCCGGCCGGGATGTCGAAGGCGCGCAGAAAGGCCGCTGGATCGACGGCGCGCAGGATGATGTGCCAGCGATACTTGCCCTGCTCCCGGCCGAAAAAGCAGGGCGCCGGGCCGATCAGGTCGACGCCGCTGGCGCCGCGCTCGTGGATGGCGAAGCGCAAGCCGCGCGCCAGCGCTTCGGCCTCGGCCTTGACCCGCTCGCGCTCGCTGTGCATGAAGATCAGCCTTGCCAGGCGGCGAAAGGGCGGATAGCCCAGCTCGCGGCGGAAGCTTAGCTCCTGGCGCGAGAAGTCCAGATAATCATGGCGGCGGGCAGCCTGGATAGCGTAGTGCTCCGGCTTGTAGCTCTGCACGATCACCTGGCCGCCCAGCAGGCTGCGGCCGGCGCGGCCAGCCACCTGTGTCAGCAACTGGAAGCTGCGCTCGGCCGCGCGGAAGTCGGGCAGGTACAGCCCCACGTCGGCGTTGATCACCCCCACCAGCGTTACCAGGGGCAGGTCTAGCCCCTTGGCGATCATCTGCGTGCCGACCATGACGTCGGCCTGGCGGCTGGCGAATTGTTCGAGGATGGCGTCGTGGCTGCCTTTGCGGCCGGTCACGTCGCGGTCCCAGCGCACTACCCTCGCCTGCGGCCAGAGCGCGCTGACCTGCTCAGCGATCTTTTCCGTGCCCGCGCCCAGGTAGCGAATGCGCCGGCTGGCGCACTCCGGGCACTGCTCCGGCTGCACCGCCCGCCGCCCGCAATGATGGCAGACGATCAGGCCGCTGCCCGCTCCCCGCGTGTCAAAGTTGCTGTGGCCGGTCTCCGACCGAGCCACGTCCGACCGCTCCACACCCTCGTGATACGTCAACGGCACGTCGCAATGCTCGCAGTTCAGCACATGCCCGCAGTCGCGGCAGATGACGAACGTGGCGCTGCCGCGGCGGTTGAGGAACAGGATCGCCTGCTGCTTGGCCGCCAGCACCCGGTCCATGGCTTCTTGCAACGCACGGCTGAACATAGAGCGGTTGCCGGCCCGCAGTTCCTGGCGCAGGTCGATGACCTGCACTGGCGGCAGCTCAGCGTAGCGCGTCTCTGGGTGCAGCGCGTCCACCGGCCGGTAGACGGTCTGGTGCAAGTGCAGTTGCTTCTGCTGCTCGGCGATGGCCTTGGCATGGCCCATGATGCGCCGCGGCAGCTCCAACAGGTGAATCTGGCCCAACTGCGCGGCATAGAAGGTCTCCAGCGCAGGCGTGGCCGAGCCCAAAAGCAACGTCGCGCCGCTCAGCCGCGCCAGGTGCAGGGCTGCGTCGCGGGCATGATAGCGCGGCGAGCGCTGGCTTTCTTTGTAGGAGGGGTCGTGCTCCTCGTCCAGCACGATCAAGCCAATGTTGGGCAGGGGCAGGAACAGAGCGGATCGTGCGCCGACCACCACCTGCACCTCGCCGGCGCGTGCCTTGCGCCACACGTCGTAACGTTCTCCAGGCGACAGGTCGCTGTGATAGACCGTGACGCGGTCGCCGAAACGGGCGGCGAAGCGGCGCAGCGTCTGCGGCGTTAGCGCAATCTCCGGCACCAGCGCAATGGCCTGTTTGCCAGCATCCAACGTGGCCTGGATGGCCCGTAGATAGATTTCGGTCTTGCCGCTGCCGGTGACGCCATGAAGAAGAAAATGAGGAATGATGAACGATGAATGATGAGTCTCGGATTGCGGATTCCGGACTCCGGATTCATCGTTCATCGTTCCGCCTTCATCGTTCCTCATCCCTCGTTCGATCTCAGCCCACACGCGCGCCTGATCGTCGGTCAGGGCCGGCGGGGTGTCCGCGACGAAGGCCCTGCCGGCCAGGGGATCGCGCCAGATCTCGGCCTCGCCCAGGGAAATCAGGCCGGCCGCGGCCAGGTCGCGCAGGGTGGCCAGGTCGGCGCCGATCTCGGCGTAGAGCCACCCGACCCAGACCGGCTCGCCCTCGCCTGCCAGCGCATTCAGCACGCGACGGTATTTCTCGCCGCCGCGCAGCTCGATCAGCCGCTCGCGCACCTGGTCGGGTGGCAATAGCAGGGCCACGGTTTTGTCCGCCTCGATGCGCAGCCAGCCGCGCTCGGCCAGACTGCGCACGGGCGCCGCGCTGCAGCCTACAGCGTCGCAGACAGCCGCGAGGGTCGGCGCTGGCTCCGGGTGTTCGCCCAGCCAGGCCAACACGTCTGCCTGCTTAGACTGGCGGCCCAACGTCGGCAGCGCCTGATCGATGGCCTCCTGGTTGGCGCTCAACGCCACCTGCTTGCCGGTCTTGGGCTTGAGCGGCGGTTCGGCGATGCGCCGCTGGCGCGTCAGCAGCCCGCGCTCGATCAGCGGGTCCACCAGGCTGCGCCGGCTCAGATCGCCCTCCAACCGCGCCAGCACCCGCTCCGGCGCCTGCTCGTGCGCCAGCAAATAGGCCAGCAGCGCATACTGTTCCCCCTTCAATCCGGGCAACTGCGCAAAATACGGCCCATCGTGCAGCGCCTCGACAAAATCCGCCGCCTCAAAGCTCATCTGCGCAACTCTCCCCTCTCCCTCGG
>JBAQCH010000289.1:0-27395 GCA_049294015.1 Anaerolineae bacterium | reverse complement strand
GCCGCAGACCGTCCCGCTGGACGTGACACCCACGGCCCAACCTGATCCGTCTGCCACTGCCGCGCCGACGGTTGCCCCCACGCCCACCCTGCCGCCGCTGGACCTGCCGCCGGTGGCCGTGTCCACCGCGCCGCAGCGCGGGCAAACCCAGCCGCTGGACGCGCCGATCACTATCACCTTCGACCAGGCCATGGATGAGGCCAGCACGGCGGCGGCCTTCGCCATCGAGCCGCCCGCGCCAGGTCAGGCCGTGGTGCACGGCGACGCGCTGGTGTGGACGCCTAGCGAGCCATTGGCGCGCGGCGAGAGCTACCGCGTGCTGGTCAGCCAAGAGGCGCGCAGCGCCAAAGGCGAGCCGTTGGTCGCCCCGGTCGATCTGCGCTTCGCCGCGGCCGGCTTCCTGGAGGTGACCAGCAGCCAGCCGGCCGCCGGCAACGAGGAGGTCAGCGTCGACTCGCCCATCACGGTGATCTTCAACCGGCCCGTCGTGCCGCTGACCAGCGTCGGCCAGCAGGCCGGCCTGCCCAGCCCGCTGCGCATCGAGCCGGCTACTCCCGGAGCCGGCCAATGGCTGAACACCAGCATCTACAGCTTCAAGCCGGCCACGGCGCTGGCGGGCGGCGCCGACTATAAAGTCACCGTGCCGGCCGGCCTGACCGCCGTCGACGGCAGTCTGCTGGCCGAGGACGTGGTGCTTACCTTCCAGACCGCCAGCCCGGTTGTGCTCAGCGTGCAACCTGACGGCCCCATGGCCTGGCCGACCCGGCCGGTCAGCGTCACGTTCAGCCAGCCGATGGACCGCGCGGCCACCGAGGATGCCTTCATCCTGCGCCGTGACGAGACCCAGACGTCCGCTGCCGGCCGCTACACCTGGAGCGCCGGCGACCGCGTGCTGCGCTTCCAACCGCTGGCGTCTCTGGAGTACGACGCCGCCTACACCGTCGAGGTGGGCAGCGGCGCGCGCGCGGCGACCGGCGCGGCGACCCTGCGCGAGCCGTTCGTGGCCCGCTTCCAGACAACACCCAAGATCGGCATCGTCAGCACGTCGCCGCCCGACGGCGCCACCGGCGTGGCAGTGGAAAACGCCATGAACGTCCTCTTCCAGGGCATCGTCGACGAGACCAGCCTGGGCAAAGACGCGTTCACCATCATCCCCGAGCCGACCGAGGTCTACAGCTACTTCTACGCCTACGACAATCGCTGGCTGATCAGTTGGCCGCGCGAGCCGGAGACCGCCTACACGATGACGCTTTCCGGCGACATCGCGGACGTGTTCGGTAACACACTGGGCGAGCAGCGCATCCGCTTCCAGACCGGGGAGCGCCGTCCCTTCGCCCACCTCAACGTACCCAACGACATCGGCACCTACAACGCTTACACCAGCACTGTGATCGCGGCCAGCTACCGCAACGTCAGCCGGCTGGACTTCAAGCTGTCCAGCGTCAACGAAAACGAAGCCGCGCGGCTGTTGGGTGTGAACCGTTGGGACCTGATGCGCACCTTTACGCCCAAGACCGAAGCGCTGCTGCGCGAATGGTCGGTGGCAGTGGACCCAAAGCGCAACACCAACAATCTGATCAAGGTGCCGCTGGCTGAGGACGGCGGGCCGCTGCCGTCAGGTATCTACTGGGTGGAAATGCGCGCGCCGGAGGTCAGCTACGGCGACGGCTCACCCGAGTCGGGCCAGCTTGCCCCGCGCCATCTGCTCATCGTCTCCCCGTTCAACCTGATCACCAAGCGAACGGCTGACGAAATTCTGGTCTGGGCCACGGATTTGCAGTCCGGCCAGCCAGTGCCCGATCTGGCGGTGCGCATCGTGGGCGACAGTGAAGTCAAGGCCATCACCGACAACGACGGCATCGCGCGCGGCGCGGCTACCACCAAAGAGCCGTGGAACCCGATCACCGTCTTTGCGGGATCGGCTGACGCGGCGGCCGCCGGGGCCGGTGAACCCCGCCCCTACGGCGTCGCCAGCACCGACTGGCAGAATGGGCTGGCCTCCTGGGATTTCAACCTGCCCAGCGAGTATCCGCCGCCCCCTATGCAGGGCTACTTCTACAGCGATCGCCCCATCTACCGGCCGGGGCAGACGGTCTACTGGAAGGGCATCCTGCGGGTGGACGACGACGCCATCCTGCGCCTGCCGGAGCCGGGAACCAAGGTCAACGTGGTGATCCGCAACGACCGCGGCGAGGAGATCTATAAGCAGCAGCACGAGACTAACGCCTTCGGGACCATCGACGGCGCGCTGCCGCTGGCGGAGGAAGCCACCACCGGCTTCTACAACCTGGAGGCGCAGCTGGCCGGCTGGCCCCAGGACGCGACCTACCAGCCCTATTTCGGGCTGGGCTTTCAGGTAGCCGAGTACCGCAAGCCGGAGTTCACCATCGAGCTGAGCAGCGAGAAGCCGGAGGTGCTGGGCGGCGACGTGATCACGGCCACGGTCAGCGGCGAGTTCTTCTTCGGCGGGCCGGTCAGCAACGCCAAGGTCGAGTGGTCTGCGTTCACCGAGGACGCGTTCTTCACCTTCAGCGGCGACACGCCGGGCCGATGGTACAGCTTCAACGATTACACCGGCTGGGACCCGATGCTGCAAGGGCGTTGGGGCGGCGTGGTGGCCAGCGGCTCCGGGGTGACCGGCGCCGACGGCGGATACACCTTCCAGATACCGGCCGACATCAGCGACAAGACCGCCAGCCAGCGCTTCAGCATCGACGCGCGCGTGACCGACCTCAACAACCAGGAGACGGCCAAGAACACCTCGGTGATGGTGCACAAGGGGCTGGTCTACCCCGGCGTCTCTCCGCGCGGCTACGTCAGCATCGTGGGCCAGCCGGCCACCGTCGACCTGCTCACCGTGGACTGGGCCAGCCAGCCCGTGCCCGACCAGGAGCTGACCGTGGTGGTCAGCCAGGCCGAGTGGCTGAACGTGCAGAAGCAGGCCGACGATGGCCGCTTCTACTGGACCAGCGAGGTCAAGGAGACGCCCATCCTGACCGACACCGTCGCCACGGACAGCCGCGGCGAGGCCGTCTTCACCTGGACGCCAGAAACAGGCGGCCAGTACAAGATCAACGCCACGGTGGTGGACGAGCTGGGCAACGCGGTGCGCAGTGCAGCCTTCACCTGGGTCAGCAGCGGCGAACAGGGCGCCTACGTGCCGTGGCGGGTGGATAACAACGACCGCATCGAGCTTGTGGCCGACCAGAAGCTGTATCAGGTGGGCGATACGGCCAAGGTGCTGGTTCCCCATCCCTACGAAGGGCCGGTGGAGGCGCTGGTGACCATCGAGCGCGGCACGATCATCGAGACGCGGCAGATCACCCTCAACGGCAACAGCGAGACCATCGAGATACCGATCACCGAGGACTACGTGCCGAATGTGTTCGTGTCGGTGGTGATTGTCAAAGGTGGCTCGGTCGGCCCCTCCGGGGGGCTGCGCACAGACCGGCCACAGCAAGATACCAGTAATGACCTGGGCAGCTTCAAGCTGGGCCTGGTTGAGCTGCCGGTGGACAACCGCATCAAGGAGATCACCCTGACCTTGACGCCCAGCCAGGAGGTGCTGCGGCCGGGCGAGACCGTCACCTTCACCGTGCAGGCGGCCGACTGGCAGGGCAAGCCGCTGCAGGCCGAGATCTCGCTGGCCCTCATCGACAAGGCCATCCTCAGCCTGGCGCAAAGCCCCAACCAGCCGCTGCTGGACAGCTTTTATAACCAGCGCGGGCTGGGGGTGCAGACGGCCAGCAACCTGGTGCTGAACCTGGACCGCCTCAACCTGCAACTGGAGGAGGGGGCCAAGGGCGGCGGCGGCGGCGATGGCATGATGGGCATCGAGCTGCGCACCGAGTTCGAGGACACCGCGCTGTGGGACCCGACCGTCGTCACCGACGAGAACGGCCTGGCCGAGGTCAGCGTCAAGCTGCCCGACAACCTGACCACGTGGCGGCTGGAGGGCATCGCTGTTACCGTGGACACGGAGGTAGGCCAGGCCACGGTCGAGATCAAGACCAGCCTGCCGCTGCTGGTGCGGCCGGTGCTGCCCCGCTTCTTCACCGTGGGCGACCGGGCCGAGATCGGCGCGATCGTGAACAACAACACCGAGCTGGACCGCACCGTGAAGGTGACGCTGGACGCCGCTGGCCTGGCCACCGACGCCCAGTTGAGCCAGATCATCGCCGTGCCGGCCGGCCAGCAGGCCAAGGTCACCTGGCCGGTGGACGTGCTGACCCCGTCCGGCAGCGAGACCAGCACGGTGATCCGCTTCACGGCCGTCGAAACCGGCGCAGCCGCCGGCCAGCAGCCGCTGGGCGACGCGGTCGAGTTGACCCTGCCGGTGATCCGTTACAGCTCGCCGGAGACCGTGGCCACGGCCGGCACAGTCGGTCCCGACGAGACCCGCACCGAGGTCATCGCGCTGCCGGCCAACGTCGATCCGACCCAGGGCGAGTTACGGGTGCGGCTGGATCCTTCCCTGGCGGCCGGCACGCTGGAGGGCCTCGCCTGGCTGGAGCACTTCCCCTACGAGTGCAGCGAGCAGATCGTCAGCGCCTTCCTGCCCAACGTGGCGACCTACGAGGCCTTGCAGACGCTAGGCATCGAGCGGCCTGACTTAGAGGCCAAGCTGCAAGACCAGATCGCCGTGGCCGTGCAGCGCCTGTTGCAGCGCCAGAACCCCGACGGCGGCTGGGGCTGGTGGGCCAGCGACGAGAGCCGCGCCTTCGTCAGCAGCTACGTCACCTTCGGTCTGGTGCAGGCCAAGAACGCCGGTTTCGCAGTCGACTCGGCCGCGCTGGAGCGGGCCATCGGCTACGTGCAGCGTCAACTGCGGCCGGTGGATGCGCTCGAAGGCTACGAGCTGAACCAGCAAGCCTTCATGCTCTACGTGCTGGCCGAGGCCGGCGAGGGCGACGTGGGCCGCACGACGGCGTTGTACGAGGTGCGCGAGCGGCTGGCCAACTACGGCAAGGCGCTGCTGGCCCTGAGCTTCGCCCTGCTGGACGATCCCACCTCCGACCAGCGCACCAAGACGCTGCTGGACGACCTCAACGCGGCGGCCATCGTCTCGGCCACCGGCGCGCACTGGGAAGAGGAGGGCGTCGACTGGTGGACCATGAACAGCGATCTGCGCAGCACGGCTATGGTGCTGGACGTAATGGCCCGCATCGACCCGGCCAACGCCCTGGCCCCCAACGTCGTCCGCTGGCTGATGAGCACCCGCACCGACGGCCGCTGGGGCACCACGCAGGAGAACGTCTGGTCGATCCTGGCCCTGACCCACTGGATGGAAGCCACCGGCGAGCTGGACGCAGACTACAGCTACACGGTGACCTTCAACCGCGACGAGCTGGCCAGCGGCGCGGTCACCCGCGACAACGTGGACGAGCCCATCGACCTGCGCGTGGCCATCCAGGACATGCTGTTGGACGAGGCCAACGGCCTGTTCATCAGCCGCTCCACGGAGGGCAGCCAGAGCGGCGCGGGCCAGCTCTACTACAGCGCCTACCTGGAGACCTTCCTGCCCGCGGCCGAGATGCAAGCGCTGGACCGCGGCGTGGTAGTGGCGCAGCAGTACCGCCTGGTGGACCCGCTGACCGGCAAGGCGTCCGACCAGCCCATCAGCGAGGCCAAGATCGGCGACACCATCCAGGTCAAGCTGACCCTCGTCGCGCCGACCAACCTGTACTACCTGCTGGTCGAGAGCCCGCTGCCCGCCGGCGCCGAGGCCATCGATCCCAGCCTGCTCAACACCAGCCTGGTCTACGAAGAGCCGGGGTTGGAGCGGGTGGACGAGGGCACGCCCTGGTTCTGGTGGACGCCCACCGCGGTCGACCTGAGGGACGAGAAGGTGGCCCTGTTCGCCACCGAGCTGCCCGCCGGCGCCTACGAGTACACCTACCAGATGCGCGCCAGCCTGCCGGGCCAGTTCCAAGTCCTGCCGGCGGTGGCGTATCAGATGTACTTCCCGGAGGTGTGGGGACGCAGCGCAGGGAGTGAGTTCGTGATCGGAAATCCGTGACCGGTGATCGGTAAGCGGTGAGCGGTTAGCGGAATGAGACAGGCCCCGCCGGTGTGGTGGGGCCTGTTTTTCGTTGATCGCGCACTTGGCCGGGTCCCAGATGATCATCGTCCGGCTTCGGTTGAGCTCGTACTTTGCGCGCTCCTCCGGGCTGGCGTGATAGACCGTCGGGATCCAGCGCAGCGGCACGGACATGATCCGGCCGTCGGTCAGCTCGACATGCATGTGCTCGTCGTCGAAATGGACATCGCGGATGGTTGCATCGCGCGGCAATGTGTGCTCGGACACCGGATATTATACGTAATAGCGTTTCATACGGTATGTCTCACCGACGCCACCAACGGCTGCTGCACTTGCCTTTGCCTGCCAGATAGTGAGCCACCAGCAGGTTGCCGAAGTTGGCGACCTGAGGCCAAACGTGATCGTATCGTTTGCTCATGACACCTCCAAGACCCTGTGGGTTTTCGGAAACCCGCAGGGTCTGACCATTTCGCGGCAAGCGGGGGGCTTCGCCCCCGTGCATCCCCGGTTCCAACACTCCAGCAGCCAGGGCCAGTACTCCAGTATCAAGGCGCCCAGGCGCAACGGAAGCCGTTATTGTTGCGGCGGCTGTCTGGCGCCAGCCCGTTGCGAAAGGCCACACGTAAGTAGTCTGGGTTTGCCCAAGACCCGCCCCGCAGACCGCGGTAGTTGCCGTTGGCCGGTCCCGGTGGGTTGCTAGGGGGCGACCATTGGTAGTAGGTAGCGTCATACCAATCCGCCACCCACTCCCATACATTGCCGGCCATGTCAAGCGCGCCATAGGGGCTGGCGCCGGCAGGATAGCTGCCCACAGCGCTGGTGTCGCTCACACAAGCAGGACCGGGCCAGAAATTCGCTAGCGTGCAGTTAGGTGCCTGATCGCCCCACGGGTAAGCGCGTGGGATACCCGACCCGCGCGCTGCCTTTTCCCACTCGGCCTCGGTGGGCAAACGCTTGCCTGCCCACCGGCAATAATCGTTGGCATTGTACCAGCTCACGTAGATCACCGGGTAGTTGGCGTAAGCCGGGTTGTCGTAGTAAACTGGACGGCTGGAGGAATAGCTGTGCAACGGCGGCGCACAGGCTCCGACCGTTACGCATTCGGCGTACTGCGCATTGGTCACCTCGAACCGGTCGATGCGGTATGCATCCAAGAAGACCAAGTGCAGCGGTAGTGCGTCGGATCCGCAATCGTAGCCGCCGTTGTGGGCGGGATCACAACCCATCTGGAAGGCTCCGGCAGGGACGAGGACCATTTCTTCGGGCCCAGTAACGCCGGTCGAGATCGCAGGAAAGAAGACGGTATACGTGTCCATAGTGTTGCCGTCTTGAGCTGTGGCCGGCGGAACGTGGTTCTGTTCGCCCAGCGGAGCGCCCGAAAGGGCCAGTGCTAGCAAGAAAAAAACGACCAAGAAACGACGAGCAATGGCAGAGCGCGCAGGTTTCATAGCAAAGAACCCCCTGTAGAACGGGCTACCCGAAGCGAATGGGACACTGTTGTACGCAACATCCTACACCCTCCTGAAACTGGACGACGGCTACCTGCGGCGGCCCTCGCTTAAGAGGCACCAAAGCCAGAGTTAGCCGAATCGGCGCTCTCCGAGTGCATAAACTGGCTGATGGGTCAGTCGACCTGAGGTTACCCTGCCCACGGCGCCCGCTCTTTCGACATTTTGATGATGATCTGCGCCACAGAAATGCACAGGCAGATCAGGGCTGTGAACGATATCGCAGATTATAGCGGGTGGCGAAGGGATTGTCAATTCCTGCTGATGCGGCCTGCGCCAGCGTCGCTTCGTCCCCCAGGTCAGGCTAGCCTCGCCGGCGGCGCGTTGGCGGATGTGGAGGGTGGGGTGTGGCGGTATTGTTGGCGCAGCTTCACCGGCCAACGATTTGATCAAAGATCAGGTTCGCACAGTCGACGCAGGCCGCCGTGACCGTCTGCCAGTCGTGCCAGCGCGGGTCCAGGTTCTTGTACTCGGCCAGGTTCATCTCCTCGAGGTCGTACGGAAGTGGGGCGGCTAGCTGAACCTGCAACTGCTGCAAGGCTGACTCGTCGTTGGGCTGCGGATAAAGGCGATCGAACCGGCACAAGGCAAGGACCGTTTGTTCAGGTCCCATGTGATCAGACAGGGCGACGAAATCAAGATAGTCCCGCGTGGCATTCCGCCGCAGAATCAGCACACCCTTGATCCGCAGCATTTCGGCTTCAGTGGGCAGGGTGAGCATCTCGCCCTGGTAGTCGATCTTGGTGGTTTCCAACGGCTCATCGCGGATCAGTTGCCTGACCCCCGTCTCGATTCCGTCAAGGCTGCCCAGAATCTGCACGGGACGCTGCACGCGAGCTGTCCTCCAGCCCGCAACCGCCTCCAAGTCCGCCAGCGTCTGGTCGAAGCGTAGGCGAAGGTCGGTCAAGACATGATCGGCGTCGGTTGACAGGCGGTGGGCGGCGTACACAGCGGCAGCGCTTCCACCGACAAGGACTGCCCCTGGCAGGATGCGCTGAAGGTGCGTAGCGGCAGCCAGCACCTGTTCCCAATCAGGCAAGGTATCGTCCGGCATATTGCTTCCAGAAATGATAGCGTTGCGCGTACGGATCGGCCACGTGCGCCTGGCAGACGCGCAGCACCTTCTCGAACAACGATCGATCTTCCAGCGCGGCCTGGCGTAGCTCGGCCCAGTCCCGCCGCTTGCCGCGGGCGATGATGTCGTCGATGGCGGCCAGGGTGTACTGCTCGTGGGTGAGATGGCGGTGTTGCATGGCGCGATTATACCGCCAGACGGGGCGTTGTGCCAAGCGCGCGAGACAAAAAAGCATGTCCACCGATATCGTGTTTGGCTAATGCAATCTGTCGGTGTACAATCCATGCACCATGGTCGTCGGACCTACGATAGGCCCCCACCAAGAGGAGTTACCATGACGGTCGCATTGGCACAGATTGCCAGAGAACTAACCATGTCCCGCAGCGAACTGGAGCGCCGCAGCCTTGAGGCGTTCATCGAACGCGAACGTCGCCTGGTAAACCTGGACATCGCCGACCTTCAGGATCGTTACGGCGTGCGCACAGCGCTTGAACTGGCCAGCCGCATCGAGATCAAGGCCGTCTACAGCCATCCCGCCTGGGAGGAGATGATCGAGTGGGAACGGACGGAGGCGTATTTGCAGCGCCTCACCGGTTGGCAGGCTCAGTTGAGCTGACTGAGATCACAGCGTAACGGTAGCCCATCTCCAACCAGGCAAGCAGAAAATCTCCCCTCGTCACCGCTTTTGGGGCATCTTCGAAATACGGATCGTTGACGAACACGTGGGTCTGGTCGTAACCCACGATCACCACCGAGTGGAAGGTGTCAACGCCATGCCAGTATGGCAACTCGCCCGTGCGCACCAGGACAATCACAGGCTGATCGTCGTCGATGATAGCCTCCAGCATCTCCCACGTCCCCTCGCCATACTCGACCGCGACAGCGCGACTTGCCAAACGGGCAAGCCGACCAGCTGGTGCTCCAAACTCCCCGATGTCGAGCAAGCGCAGCAACTCCGGATACGCGACAGGATGTCCGATGTGGTCGAGAACTATGGCAGCACACGCCGCCAGGCAATCGGCCTCTTGCTGCATCCTACGCAGCGGCACGCTCAACAAGCGTCTGGGCATTGCGTCGCACGTCCTCTATCAAGCGATTTGTGATGAGCAACTGGCCGCTCTGGGCATCGACGTCGATAGTTCCCACCTGGCCCAGCCGTCCCCGCGGCAGCACAGCCAACTGGACTGGGACACGCCACAAGAAGCGATCCCCGTCGATCACTAACGTCGGCTCGTCCCCGGCCATGTGATCGCTGATGTTGTCGACTACATAGCCTGTGACCTTCTGTCTGGCCACGAACGCCGACACATTCAGGTCCGCCTGGATGCGGATATCCACTCGCACCTGACCGCGGTCTGTGTCCTTGGTCTGAAAAGCAATTGTCATGGCGCTATACCATCGTTATGTTCAATAATCCACTGGACTTAAATAATGCAACAGGATCATACACCATAGACAATGGATAGCCAAATGGCATCTGTGGTGGCGCCGATCAAGTGCAACTGCAGAGAAAGGGCAGAGACCGCTATGACTTGGCCAGATCCAGGGTGCGTCGAACTGTGACATCAAGGTTAGTCCAATCGCCCGCATAGGCCTGATACGCCATGCCGGCCAGCCCGATGTGCAACTGGCAGCACAGCAGGCGCTGCTCGAAGCCGGGCACGGCCAGGTCGATGGCGGCGTAGTGGCGCCGGGCTTCTTGTTCGAAGTCGATACGTTGCCAGGCCGGGTACCAGGGCTGCCAGAAGCAGAGCCAAGCCAGGTCGTAAAGGAAGTCGCCCGTCATGGCGCAGCCCCAGTCTAGCACGCCGGTGATGCGCTCCCCATCGACCAGGACGTTGTAGTGCAGCAGGTCGCTGTGGATCAGGCAGTGTAGATCGGGGAGGCCATCCGCCAGGCTCTCGAGGCAGCGGTAGGCCGCATCGAACGGCTTGCTGCCCACGGCTGAGGCTGCCAGCCGCGCCCGCCAGCCGTGGGTACGGTCTCCCGGCCGGTCGCCGGCCACGTCCAGCAGCGCGGCGCGCCAACTGGCGTAAGGCGCGTTGCCCGCAGCGTCCCAGCCCCCAAAGCCGGTGCTGTGTGACAGATCGGTCCGGCGCATGGCGTCCAGCGCGGCCAGCAGCGCGGTCAGCAGCCCGCGCATCTGCGCCTCGTCCACGTCGTCGATATAGCCGCCGCAGACGCGCTCGGCGATGGCGTAGGTCCCGTCGTAAGCTTCGCCTAGCTCAAGCACAGCCGGGATGGGCAGGGCGGGGCTGGCGAAGGCCGCAGCCAGCCGGTCGCGTGCGAAGTCGTCGCCGTGCAGGCCAAAGCGGATGACGTAGTCGCGGCCGGCCTGCCGGAAGGCGAAGGCCTGCGACCACTCACCAGCCCCCAGCGGCGCGACATCGCTGGCATCCCCAGCGAAGCGGGCGGCGAGGAAAGCCTGGGCACGGGCAAGGTCAACCATCGTCACTCAATACCGCCCCATCTCCTCCGCCAACGGCGTCAGCAGCTCCAGCTTCCACGGCTCGACGCGCGGGGCGACGGAGCAGGCCGTGCTGAGGATGTAGCCGCCGCCGGGCTTGCCGGTGCGAATGCGATCCGTGGCATGGGCGATGACCTGCTCGGCGCTGGTATACATCAGCAGCTCGACCGCGTTCATGTTGCCCTTGATGAAGGCGCGCTCGCCGATCTGCGCCTTGGCGTCCCGCAGCTCCACGTTGCCCAGCGGCGGCGGGTCCAGGGTGTCGATGCCCTCGGTGTGGGTCTCCAGCATCAGCTCCAGCCGGTCACCGATGCTACCGCAGGTGTGGGTGTAGACCGGCACGCCCTCAGCCTTGACTGCGTCGGCCACACGGCGCTCGAAGGGCAGCACGTAGCGCTTGTACATGCGCGGGGAAAGCAGCGGGCCGCCGGCAAAGGCCGACGAGATCAGCACGGCATCGACGCCATGGCGCGCCTGCGCCACGGCCCAGGTCACCGAGGCTGCAGTCAGCCGCTCCAGCAGCGCCAGCGCCTTGCTGGGATCCTCCAGCATGCTGGTCAGCGCCTGCTCGTAGCCGAACAGCTCCATGTAATGCGTGAAGGGGGAGAAGACCTCGCCATGCACCGACACCTCGTCGCCCACCCTGGCCTTGACCAGGTCGATGGTGCGGAAAAAGTAAGGGGGCGGCTCGGCCAGCGGACCCGGCGCGGCCTTGCCGTCCAGCCAGGGCACGTGGTAGGTGTTCCAGATGTAGCCGCGCAGATCGTCGATGAAGTCCAGGTAGTCGGGGTCGATGGTCGCGAAGTCGGCGCGGGCCGGCCGGTCAGGGGCGGCCGGCCGGTGCTGGGCGTTGTCGTCCCAAGGGACCAGGGTGACGTCGCCGTTGCGCCAGGTCAGCAGTTCCCCCTCGTCGGTCTTGCGGATCGACTGCACCTGCTCCAGCAGATCAGGCGGCCGGCCGGGCAGGTTGATCAGAATGCCGTCGAAGCGATAGCGCCGCTGCAACTGCACCAGCGCCTCGGCAAAGCCCTCGCTGGTGAACCAGATCTCGTGCGGTTTCAGGTCGGTGTTGAGGAAATAGTGCCCGATGGCGAGCTGGCACATCACCGGCACACGGTCGGGCGATTGGCGGCGCATGGCCAGGGAAATGCGTTCGCGTCCATTCATAGAGCCTAACCACCAGGTGTTCACAAAAGACTAACTCTCTTTATGTCCGTCAATACTAGCGATAAATGGGTTCGTCCTGCTTCCGTACCACCATGATATGTCTACCTCCACAACTTGCGCAACGTGCAGGCGGAGTTCGCCTTCGTGACTTCCACCGATAACCGCACCGATGGCAGTACATGTACCCGCGCCACGCAGTGCCCGGGATCGACCTCTCTCTCAGATAATCAACAAGAGCCCAGATCACCAGAATAACCGAGCCTACGACAATAGCAATCAGGCTGGTTAACATGGGTTTCCCTTATCCTTTCACCGCCCCTGCGGTCAACCCTTTGATGAACTGCTTGGACATCAGCAGGTATAGAATCAGGATCGGGATGGCGGCCATGGAGAGGGCGGACAGGATGCGGGTCCAGTTGGTCTGATACTGGCCGAAGAGCAGCGACACGCCCAGGATCACGGTGCGCTGATCCTCGGCGCGGATGAAGATCAGCGGAAACCACAGGTCGTTCCAGACCGGAATCAGGTTGAAGATCACCACGGTGGCCACGGCAGGACGGATCAGCGGCATGATCACCGAGCGGTAGATGCGCAGCTCGCCCGCGCCGTCCACGTGGGCCGCGTCGATCAGATCGCTGGGCAGGCCGCGAATGAAGGCCGTCAGCACGAAAACTGCGATCGGCAGCCCCATCGCGACATAGACCGGGATCAGGCTGAATACGCTGTCGGTCAGCCCCATGGACTGAATGATCTGAAAGATATTGATGGTGCCCAGGCGGATGGGGATCATCAGGCCGGCGATGAAGAAGATGTAGAGCGCCGTCGACCAGCGCGAGCGCCACATGGCCAGCGCGTAGGCAGCCAGCGAGCCCAGCAGGATGATCAAAGTCAGCGAGACCACGGTCACAAAGATGCTGTTGCGAAAATAGAGATCGAAGCGGCCGGCGTTCCACACCGTCTGGTAGCCGTCGAAGGTCAGCGGCCAATGGGGCAGGAAGGGGTTGCGGAAGATCTCGCGCTGCGGCTTGACCGAGTTGATCAGCATGGTGTACACCGGGAACAAAACCACCAGGCACCAGGCAACAAGGATGGTATAGGTCGCAACGGTGGAGAGCTTGAGCTTCTTCATAGCTTACATCTCCGTGCTGCGGCGCTGGGTCGTCACCAGCCAGACCGTCACGCCCACCAGTAGGATTAAGAACATCACCGTAGCCACGGCTGCGCCCATGCCCATGTTGGGAATGGCCACCGGATGCTCGCCGGCGATGGCCGTGCGATAGAAGAAGGTGCCCAGCAGGTCGGTGGAATAGGCGGGCTCGCCGCGCGCGCCGGCCATGGCATAGACGATGTCGAACGCGTTGACGTTGCCCACGAAGGTCAGCACGGCGACGATGCCGATCACCGGCAGCAGCAGCGGGAACTTGATGCGCCAGAAGGCCTGCCAGGAGGACGCGCCGTCGACCCTCGCCGCCTCGGTCAGCTCATCAGGGATGGTCAGCAAGCCGGCCAGGAAGAACATGGTCGGCAGCCCAACCCACTGCCAGACCGACACCAGGGAGATGACAATCAGCGCCCAGGTGGGGTCGCCCAGCCAGGGCAGGGCAAAGCGGTCAAGGCCGATGGCTTTGAGAAACTGGTTGACCGCGCCCCACTGTGGGTTGAGGATCAGCCGCCACAAGAAGCCAATGATGAGCACCGAAAGCGTGGCCGGCAAAAAAATGATGGTGCGCAGCAGGCCATGGCCCTTGATGCCGCTGGCCAGCAGGACGGCAAAGAGCAGGCCCAGGGTGTTCTGCACCAGCATGTGGATGGCGAAGAAGACGGCGGTGTTGCCCAGCGCGTTGAAAAAGCGATCGCGCCACAGGGGAACGGTGAATAGCTGGATGTAGTTGTCGAACCCCACGAAGCGTTCAGGGGTCAGGCCGGTACCCTGATAGAAGCTCAAGCCCAGCGAGTTGAACAGCGGCAGCGCCATGAAGCGCACATAGATCAGCAGCGCAGGCAGCAGGAATAGCAGCCAAATCAGCTTACGCCCTAGCTGGTAGCGGTGGAGGCTCCCTTTCGCCTCGCTGGCGGCGGTGGATTGCGCCATGAAGTCTCCGCAGGAAAGGGCGCGAGCGCCCGCGCAGGATTTCAGCAGGCCACGGATTACACGGATTTCAGAGATCATCCCTGCAATCCGTGCAATCCGTGGCAAGAGATCGTTAGGGCTGGCAGTTCTTGGCCGGCTCGTACCACTGGGCCAAGCCAGCTTGCAGCGCGTCGGCGGCCTCTTGAGCGGTCTCATTGCCAGCCAGCACGGCGATAGCATGGTCCTGCATCAAGGTATAGCCGTCAGGCTGGCCGTCCAGCAGCTTCTCCCAGGCCAGGCGGATGTCCAAACCCGCGCCCTCGTTCAGCGCCAGGAACTCAGCCGCGTGGGCATTGTCCGGCGCCGGCGGGTTGTTGCTGATGGGGAAGAAGCCCGGCAGTTGGTTGGCCAGCAACTTGGCGAACTCCGGCGTGGTCATCCACTGCAGGAAGGTCTTGGCGGCCTCTTTGTTGGGCGAGGCTGCGTTGACGCCCATGCCTGCGTCCAGATGGAAGGTGACGTAGCGCTGGTCCTGCCCTTCAGGCGCCGGAATGCCGAAGACGCCCCATTCGAAGTCAGGCGCTTCGCTCTCGAACACCGGGATGTCCCAGGAACCGCCCAGCCACATGGCAGCCTGGCCCATCAGGAAGAGCTGCTGGCTGTCGTAGTAGGTCAGCGCGGCCTGACCGTCGGGCACGAAGGGGCCTAGGTCAGCCACGGCCTGGAAGGCGTTGACCATGGCCTCGTCGTTGAAGCAGCGCTCGCCGTTCAGGTAAGCCTGCCGGCCCTCATAGCCGCCGATGAAGGTCGGCGCCAGGTTCATGAAGACGATCTCAGCGATAGTCCACGCGTCGCCGGAGGCGTTGGCCAAGGGGATATAGCCGGCGTCCTTGATGGTCTGCGCCGCGGCCAGCAGTTCCTGCCAGGTCGTTGGGATTTCGATGCCCAACTCCTGGAAGATGTTCTTGTTGTAGTAGATGCCGTGCGAGACAGCGATGAAGGGCACGCCGTAGGGCGTCCCGTCGGCCGCGGACCAGGGGCCGAGCGAGGCCTCGCTGAAGCTTTCCTTCAGGCCAGGCAGATCGGCCAGCGGCTCGATGAAGCCCTCTTCGAACAACTGGCGTGAGGTGGCGAAGGAGCGCAGGTAGTAGAGGTCGGGACCGGTGCCGCCCTCGAGCTGGGTGCGCAGGGTGGCGTTGTAATCGGGCGGGTTGGTGGGGTCGAACTTGATGGTGATGTTGGGGTAGGCTTTGGTGAACTCGGCGATGATGGCTTCCATCTGAGCCACGTCATCGACGCGCCAGGACCCCATGGTGAGGCTGACGGCCTGATCGGCGGCCGGGGCGGGCGCGGGCTCTTCGACAGCCGGCGTTTCAGCAGCAGGTTGCTCTACGGGAGCGGGCTCAGCAGCCGGGGCGGGTGCAGCGGCAGGCGGCGCGCAACTGGTAATCAGCAGCGCCAGCACGACCAACAGTACGACGATGTACTTGGACATGGTCTCCTCCTTTGAGACTGGACAGAAAACATTCAACTAGCCATGCGCCAGTTCCGACACACGGATCTGCGCTTGGACGCGATACCTTGATTATACGCAACTCTCAGGCAATGCAAAAAGCGTCGTCACAACCCTGCGCCAGACGCCTGCCCGCCTGGAGCACACGAAACCGGGAACCACGAACTGTTGCGCAGTTGTTGCGCTCCAGCCACGCGGCTCCCGGTTTCAGCCAGTCAGCAGTTTAGTTCTCAAGTTGGTGGCAGGCCTGACACTGGGTGATGGCAAGGCCTTGGTGATTGGCGGGGAACGGCTTCAATCCGCCGGCCGCGTGACAGGTCAGGCACTGATCCTGAGGCGCTGCGATCGCATGAGGAATCTTGGGCCCGGCAGTACCGCCTCCGCCCGAACCACCTTGGCCGCTGTCATCGAGCCTATGGCAGTCCTGGCAGGTGTCGACGGTGAAGCTGGCGTGACTCGACGGAACCGGCTTCTGCCCGCTCGCGCCATGACAGGTCAGACACTGGTCCATCCCGGCGATGGCATGGGGAATCGTCGGCGCCTCAGCTTCGGGCGCCGGGCTAGGCGTTGAGGCCGGGGGTTGAGGAGTGTCCGTGGGCGCCACAGGCGTAGGGGTCGGTGGTACCGGGGTGGCCGTCGGCGGCACGGACGTCGCGGTGGGTGCAACGGTAGGAGGCACTGCCGTTGGCGGAACCGACGTAGCAATCGGCGCAGCCGCAGGGGCTTGCGTGGCGGCGCCGCTACAGCCCGCCAATGCCAAGGCCAGGATAACCAGCAAAACGAACACAGATTTGGGCATGGTCTTCTCCTCGGATGGGATGTGCTGACAAGAATGACCACTGGATGTGACGCGGCCGCCTTTGGTCAGGGGGTGCCAAGGCCTACGTCAACCGGTCGTGGTGACAGGCAAAGAAGTATACTGAGAACGTAACAGAAGACAAGCTACGCGCTCGGGCCATCGCGCCAACCCAGGACCATCGCAACGGCGTGTTCGCGGGTATGGGAAAGGCTCAAGCGCCAGCCGGCGATGCCCAGCAGTTCAGCGCGCGCCAAGGCCTTGCCATGCAGCCGCAGGCCTGGCTCCCCCGACGGCTGGCGCAGCACCTCAATCTCCGGCCAATCGATCCAGCCGGCGTCATGCATCTCTTGCGGCGCCCAGCCGGTGCCCAACGCCTTGCTGGCCGCCTCCTTGGCCGCCCAACGCGCAGCCAGCGAGCCAGCCCGGCCCGCGCAGTACTCGATCTCGGCCGGCGTATAGACGCGGCGCAAGAAGCGCTCGCCCCAGCGGGCAAGCGCGGTCTCGATGCGGTGGACTTCGATCAGGTCGACGCCAATGGTGTACACGTTGAAAATCCTGGTGGGAACTGAGGGAACTGGGGGAACTGAGAGGAAGCGGGAAGTAGCTTCTAGGTCCTCCAAGTTCCTCCGAGCTCCTCCGCTCCTACAAGCCGCTGGGCATGGCCGGCGTGACCAGCACGTCGTCGAAGCCGTTGATCCGGTTGCTGCGGCCGACGGCGTGGTAGCGAAAGCCCAGCCGGGCCATGTTCTCCGGGTCATAGATGTTGCGGCCATCGAAGATCACCGGTGAAAGCATCGCCGCGTGGACACGGCGCAGGTCCAGGTGGCGGAACTCGTTCCACTCGGTGCAGACCACGATGGCGTCGCAGTCCTGGGCCAGGTCGTAAGGATCCTCGGCCAGGACGATGTCGGGCAGGTAGCGGGTGGCCACCTGCATGGCGACCGGGTCATAGCCCTTGAGCTGTGCACCCTCGCTGCGCAGCAGATTGCCGATCTCCACGGCCGGCGCGTCGCGCATGTCGTCCGTGTTGGGCTTGAAAGCCAGGCCCAGCAGGCCGATGCGCTTGTCCTGCAGGCGGCCCAGCTCCTGGCGCAGGCGATGCACCACCTTGCGCCGCTGGTCGCGGTTGATATCCATCACTGCGCGCAGCAGCGACGGGTGTGTGCCATGCACCAGGGCCATATGCTCCAGCGCCAACACGTCCTTGGGGAAACAGGAGCCGCCGTAACCCAGGCCCGCATCCAGGAAGTAGCGGCCGATGCGCTTATCGTAGCCCATGCCCGCGGCCACCTCCTTCACGTCCGCGCCCAACTCCTCACAGATGGCGGCAATCTCGTTGATGAAGGAAATGCGGGTGGCCAGGAAGGCGTTGGAGGCGTACTTGATCATCTCGGCCGTGCGCAGGTCGGTGACCACGATCGGCGCGCGCAAAGCCAGATGCAGTTGCGCCACCTTCTCAGCCGCGTCTTTGTTAAGTGAACCCAGCACCACGCGGTCGGGGTTGAGGAAATCAGCAATGGCCGAGCCCTCGCGCAAGAACTCTGGGTTGGAGACCACCGCGAAGTCGATGTGCTGCGGCTGAGTGCGCGAAACGATGTCGGCCACCCAGTCGCCCGTGCCCACCGGCACCGTGCTCTTGTTGATGATGACCAGCGGCGCGGTCATGGTGCGAGCGATGGTCTCGGCCGCCATGCGCACGTAGCGCAGGTCCGCCTCGCCATCCACGCCCGACGGGGTGCCCACGGCGATGAAGACGAACTCAGCGCCATCCAACCCCTCTTCGTACGAGGTGGAAAAGCTTAGCCGGCCAGCGCGCACGTTGCGCTCCACCATCTCCTCCAGGCCCGGCTCGTAGATCGGCATCTTGCCGGCCCGCAGCATGTCAATCTTGTCTTGGTTGATGTCCACACATACGACCCGATTGCCCAGATCGGCAAAGCAGGTGCCGGTGACCAGGCCAACGTAGCCGGTGCCGATGACGCAAATGTTTTTCATTGCTTGGAAGCCTCCGAATTTCTTGTACCTATCGTTGCAAGTTTTGGTTGCCACTGAGCCGGCGGTCAAGCAGCGGTTGGGTCGGTTTCGATACGGCGCGGGCGCCTGCTCAACCGCCGGACAGCCTACACCGCCTCAGCGCCCTGTGCCCGTTGGCCGCGCGCAGACTCGACGTCAGCCCAGGAGAGGCGCTCGCGGCGGAAATACCAGGCGCCCAGGATGGTAATCGGGAACCAGAGCGCGGCGTGCAGCACAAGGGTGTAGCCCGCGGCCATGCTGCGCGAGATGCCGTAGGCCGCCAGCACCTCGATGCCGGGCGTGTCGAATGTGCCGATGTAGCCGGGAGCTGAGGGCAGCGTCGTCGCCAGGTTGACGATGCCGTTCATCAGCATCAAGACGTAGAATGGCACCGGAAAGCCGCCGCCCAGATGCACAAAGGCCTGCATCACGAACCAATATTTGAGCGTCTCCGCCAGCCAGATGAAAATCGACGTGACAAAAACCATCAGGACGTCTCTGCCGCTGCCCAGGAAGGCCAGGCCAGTCAGGAAACGCTCCAAAAAGCCATCCAGCGGTGAACGAAAGCGCTCGGGGATGATGCGGCGCACGGTAGCCGCGTACAGGCGCAGGGTAAAGGCAGGCTTCAGCGCCAGCACGAAAAACGCTACCAGCGCAACGAAAAACAGCACGCTGGCAGCCGCCACAAAGATCTGCAAGTTACGCGGAATATGGACGAACGGCAGCGCGATAAAGACGAACATCAGCATGACCAGCCCATCGAACACGCGCTCGACCACGATGGGCGCCAGGCTGGCGCTCATGCTGACTGCCTCAGTGCGCTTGAGCACGTACGCTCGCAGCACCTCGCCGGCGCGGAAGGGAAAGATGTTGTTGCCCATGTAGCCGATACAGACGATGGGAAACAGCCGCGCCAGTGAGATCACCTTGATCGGCCGCAGCATATAGTGCCAGCGCCACGTACGCCCCCAAACCGCCACAAAGTAGATGGCTATGGCTGGAATCAGCCAGTAGTAATCTGCCTGGCTGAGCCAATAGCGCACCTCCTTGAGGTCCAACCCGCGCAAGGCGATGAAGAGAAAGATCGCGCTGATCCCAAACCCCAAGATAGTTCGCCAACGTTTTTTCATTGGTCTGGTCTGTTATGCTCCGCAACAAGACGTTCGAGTGGCACGAAGCCAGGCACTATATTATAGCCGAATCCCCGCGCCGCCCTAATTTGTGCGCCACACAGGTCATGGTCTCGATACGCCGCATCTGCTACCCGATCAGCGGAATGGGCAGAAATCAAACAAAAGGCGGCGGGCCGCTTAGGCTGGCCCGCCGCCGGTTTCACTACACCAGTTCAGAGATCAGGCGACTGGTACGGGCTCCGCAGCTGGCTTGGCAGTGGCGGCCGGCAGAACCGAATCGCCCAAAATCTTCTCCAGAGCCATGATGTGGCTGCACACGCCGGTGCGCACTGCCTCTTCACAGGTGCAGTGCCAGTGGCTCTGGTCGTAGTTGACCTGATAGGTATTGTGTTCGCCTTTGAACTTGGCTTCGAAATGCGTGAACTCAACGCGTTCACGCTCCTGGGCATATTGCCTGGCTTTGATGATCCGACTGACCAATCCTGTGTCCATGCAGCCCTCCAAGGGGAAGAATGTTGGGTCCAGCCGTAGCTATCTGGACCGCAAGGCATCAACAACTCGCAAAAACAAAAGAACACCAAAATGCGCGGGCATTTTAGTGCTCTTTCCTGGAAACTGGGTGTGCTCTCAGGCAAAATACAGGCATAGCGGGCGATCTCCTGGCCAGTTGGGGCAGCTGACGCAGTCACCCTGCTGGCATCCTCAGTATATGCGCGTTGGCTGCATTTGTCAACCGAGATTTCCGACGATTTGCCTACGCCAAGTGGGCATCATCTCTATTGAGTAGGCTTCTGAAGCCGCAGCGCAAGGATTTCGTAAGACAATCTGCCGGATTGTTCGGAGGCGCTCCGGCCGATTGCGCCATGACAAACCAACGGTCTGCTTCTGCCTGGCTGAACTACGCTTGGCGCGCGACCAGATCGTAGACGTCGGAGCGCGCCCAGCCGGCCAGGCGCGAGACGATGCGGGCGATGCCCGACGGCGCCACGCCCTCGGCCGCCAGCATCTCGATGGCTACACGCACCTGCGCCTCAGGCCAGCGTTGATCGTCGCGCCGCCGTCCCGCGCCCGCGATCACGAGGGTAATCTCACCGCGCGGCGGGTTGGCCGTGAAGTAGGCCAGCGCCCCTGACACCGTCCCCCGCCAAATCTGCTCGTAACGCTTGGTTAGCTCGCGGGCGACCGCGATTTGGCGATCGCCCAGCACGGCCTGCACGTCGGCCAGCGCGTCCACCAGACGGTGCGGCGCCTCGAAGGCGACCACAGCGCCCGGCTCCTCGGCCAACTCGGCCAAAAAGCTGCGCCGCTCGCCCGCCTTGCGCGGCAGGAAGCCCACGAACAGGAAACGGTCAGCCGGCAGGCCAGAGGCGGCCAGCGCGCTGGTGACGGCCGACGGGCCCGGAATGGCCTGCACCGCGTGCCCGGCAGCCATGACAGCCTGCACCAGCTCATAGCCAGGGTCGGACAGGCCCGGCGTGCCTGCGTCTGACACCAGCGCCACGTCCCGTCCGGCCGCCAGCTCATCCAACACGCGGCCTTGCCGGCTGGTCTTCTGGCGATCGTAGGCGTCCGTGTAGGTGGACAGCGGGGTCGAGATGGCGTAGTGGCTCAGCAACTGGCGCGTGACGCGCGTGTCCTCGGCCGCGATCAACGCCACCGCGCGCAACACGCGCAGCGCTCGCTGGCTGATGTCTTCCAGATTGCCGATGGGGGTGGCGACGAGGTACAGGGTGGGCATGGGGGAGGGGGTGTCACAAGGAATAGAGAACAGCGCATGGAAAACAGAACTGGACGAGGAGGATCGTTGAAGTTTGTACTGACCAGAACGTTTGTGCTATAATTGCGTTATGTCCACGCTGCGGGTCAACTTCCAACTACCGCTGCCGCCCAGCATCAACCAACAATATGCCACCGTCGATGGCCGGCGGGTGCTGAGCGAGGCTTCGCGCACCTATAAGCAAACGGTGCTGAAGCAAATCCAGCTCCTGCGGCGCAACGGAACCATCAACGACGCCTTCGTGGCTCAGGCCCAGGCTGGCTACCTGGCGCTGTTCATCGACTTCTACTTCGAGACGCCGCTGCGCCGCGACCTGGACGGCGGCCTGAAGATCGCCCAAGATGCCATCTGCGCCGGGCTGGAGACCGATGACCGCCGCGTGGTGGACATTCACCTGGTCAAGCGCACCGACCGCGCCAGGCCGCGCATCGAGGTGGAGATGGAGGCGCTGCCGGCCTGGCGCTTCGAGTAGCCGGCGTGGCACGGTCAGGCCCACTCCGGCAGCTGCGGGGTGCTGCGTGAAGACCGGCCACAGCGAGAATCGGCCGGTGCTGGGGCCGGTCTCCGACCGAGCCACGGCTCTCAGGGAGCGGCCTCGGCGAAGCGGTTGGTGACGATGCCGTCCGTTGCTACTGGCCTATCGATCAAGCCCATCTCCAACATGAACGCCGCCGCCTGCTGCCAGACCAGGGGGTCCGAGCGGCCAAACTCAGCCGCGCCGGCCTGCCACAACGGCAGCGAGGCGTCGAAGATGGCCCGGCTGGTCGCCTCGTTGTCGCCGCCCGCTTCCGGCACGGCGCGCAGGCTGATGGCGAAGGCTTCGTCGGGGTTATCCAGCGTGTAGCGATAGGCCATCAACAGCGCGTTGACCATGCCCTGCACCAAGCCCGGGTTCTCGGCGATGAGCGTGTCGTTGGTGACCAGCCCATTGGCCGGCAGGTCGATGTAGTCAGACACAGCGATGACCTGGACATCCTGGCCGGCCAGGCGCAACTGCACCGGCCCGTTGCTCACGTAGTCCAGCGCCGCGTCGACCCGGCCCTCGTTGACCGCAGCCGCCTGGGTGAAGCCGATGGTCTGCAGCCTGACCTGGCTCTCGTCCACACCGCCCGCGTAGACCAGCGCCTTCCACGCCACCAGGCTGGCGCCGAACATGCCAGGAATGCCAACGCGCTGCCCTTCTAAGGAACGCGGCGTGGCAAGCCCCTTCTCAGCCAACGACATCACGCCCACCGGAAACTGGTAATACCAGGGCAGCACATAAGTCACAGGCAAGCCTTGCGAGCGGCCCAGGATCACCTGCTCGCCGCTGGCGACCACGAAGGGCATTTGGTTGACCGCCACCAACGCCAAAAAGTCAGTCTCAGAGCCATGCCGGAAGGTGACGTCCAGCCCTTGCTGGGCGAAGAAACCCTTTTCCTGCGCCACGTAGTACGGGGCAAACTGCACGCTGGGGATATAGCCCAAGCCCAACAGAACGGGAGTACGGGCAGGTGCTGGCGCAGGCGTAACCACCAGAGGAGCGGCCGGCGCAGCGCAGCCAGCCAGCGCTAACAGCAACGCCAGCAGCAGGCTGGCTGGCCAGGGTCGTCGTCGCATATCACCTCAATCAAAGGTCTCGACTATCCGAAAAACCTGCCCGCCGCCCCAGGACTCCATCCTGACCAGCAAGGGCAAGATGTCGTTGGCATCGCGCTGCGCCTGTTCCAGCGCCCTGCCCAGCGCCGCTTCATCGTAGCCTGGATACAGGCCCAGCCGGCCCAGCAAGTTCTGCTGGCGCAGGATCTCGACGCGCGCCGCGCGGGCATCGTCTACGTTAGCCAGGGCTGCCGCCTGGTCACGGTACAGGCTGAACACCTGGTCGTAGGCCGCGCGCAGGTCGGTGGCGATCTGGCCCAGCGCCTGCCCCCATTCGGGCACAATGGCGAAGCCCAGCGCGCCGCTGCCGACCATATACTTCAACGCCAGCCACTGGGCGTGATCCAGCGCTACGGCCGTCTTTTCGGATAGTTCCAGCGCTGTCCGGTCGCGTGCCGGCAACAGCTCGCGGCGCAGCCGGTCCTCCGCCAGCAGGGCGCCGGCCAGCCGGGAACGGCCAGCTTCGATCTGCGCCGCGTCGCCGCTGTCCCAGGCCTGCAGAAATTCAAAAACCTGCCGTTTGCGCTCATCGATGGCCCGCTGCAGGTCGTCAGGCGTGACCAGGGCGCTGGCGAACTGCGGCAAGAAGGGACCGCGCACGAACTTGCTGGTCGGCGTCCCGCGCGGCTCGCGCACCAACTGATCCAGCGCCGCCGCCTGTTGGGCTTGGTCCAGATCGCGGTAGATGACCTGAAGCTGGCGGGCCACATCCTGGCGCTGCACCGGCGCCATCAGCGGGCTATAGCGGGCCAACACCTCGGCCTGCTGCAAGGCCGGCCGGGCTGCGTCAGGCAATCCAGCGCGCACCAAGCCGCGTGCGGCGTCCAGCGACACCTGCGCGCGCATCGGATCGGCCATGATCGGGCTGAGCGCGGCAACGTCCAGCATCTGCTGGTAGGACAGCGCGGCCAGATCCTGGGCCGGTATCTGCTCGAAGGCCCGGCCAACGAGCTGCGCGCTGCCGCTGCGTTCGGCGTCGCTGCTGCGAGCGTTGTGGACTAAGATCGCGTAGGCTGTGTCCGGCTCGCTGGCCTGCACAGCCTGCTGCACCAGGCTGCCGCCCGGCTGCTCCAGCAAGGCGATGACGGCCAGGTCGGCCCGCACGCGCGCTGCATCGACCGCGGTCAGCGGGTCCTGCCAGGTCCACTGCACGCTACGGTTGTTGCGCAGGTAGAAGTAGCCGCCGATGGCCAGCAGGCCGATCAGCAGGGTCAGCGCCAACAGAGCCGTCAGCAGCATAACCAGCCCTCGGCGACGCCGATCCAGGCGCGGCTGGCTGGCCGCGCTGGTCGATGAAAAATCATAGCTTGTCATGAAGGTGGGTCTTTGCTCGCTTGGTGTGGTAGAAATCTGGCGCAGTATACCATCGGCGTTAAGGCTTGTCTAACCTGCAAAGGCTGAGTACAATGCGGGCCATGTCTGAAACACCCAACGGCCCAGCAACGCCGCCAGCGCGCCAGCCCACGGACACCCGCGGCCAGCGCCGCCGCGACGACCGCGCCTTGTTCCTGGCCGTAATCGCCGTTTTGCTGGTGGTGGGCGGCGGCTTGATCTTCCTGATCTACGGCACGGGCGCGTTCGTGACCGGCCTGGCCTGCCTGCTCTTTGGCGTCGGCCTGTTGGCGCTGCTCTGGCTGATCATGACCGGCATCGAGCGCTGGGCCAACCGCTAAGCGCCGTCTTGCACAAGGCATCGCTGGCTTTGGCGAATCCAACTGGCTGTGCTAGAATGCCCCTTCGATGTCGAGACAACAAAGATTTTCTGGAACCATGTCGCCTGCGCCGCGCCGGCCGCACTCTGGTCCATCACAGATTTCAATGAAACACGGCAAGAAACACGGCGAACCTGGTTGTCAGCCCTCATTATCCATGCTGACAGCCTGCGGCGATCCAATGAACTCTTTATCGCCTTCCCCGCAATTATCTCCCTGGAGACAATTGAACCCTGACCGTTGACCACATCGGGTCAGCGGCCGACTACTTTTAGCCCCCCATGCCTGGGCGCTGAACGACAGAAATGCTGTCCCCAGCCGCGCCATCCGTGTGGATGTGACGCGCACCGGGCAAAAGGAGAGACGAAGACCGTATGAGCACTGCATCCGCTCCCATGAAACAGACCCGTTCAACCAACCTGATCCTCGGGGGGGCGCTGGTTATCCTGATCATCGCTGCCCTGCTGCTGCCGCCGATTGCGCTGCCACAAAAGCTGGCCACGCGCGGTATGCAGACCATCCCAGCCGCTACTGACAGCAATGTGACCGACCCTGACGGCACCAAAGTCGCGTTTCCGGCCTACGGTGTGCCCGACAGCTTCCGAGCTCAGATCGCCAGCACGCCGCGCGATGCCTTCAACAACGGCGAAGGGGGCGAGGACGTAGTGGCTGCGGCCAACGCGCTGGCTGGCCTGCCGTTGATCCCCCGCAGCCCGCTCTATACCGTGGAGACGTCCGGCGGCGAGCCGACGGCGTCCATCATCACGATGGAGATCCCCAACGACAGCCTGCCCTACGAGACGCTGGATTTATACGAATGGACCGGCAGCGAGTGGCGTTTCCTGCCCAACCATGAGATCATGGACGCGGCCAGCGGGCGTGAGCTGATCGTTTCAGAGCTGGACTCGCCGTCCCTGCACCTGGCGCCCAAGGCCTTCATGGTTATGCAGACCGACGCCAACCCGCCCACCGCTTCCGTGGTGGTGCCGGCCGGCCAGCAGTTGCCTGACGCCGGCCGCGATGCGCTGACCGAGGCTAATCCCTTCGGCTTCACCCTGGCCGGCGACGGATCGCTGCAGGGCGACGTGGCCGCAGTGGCCAGCGCGGGCGGATCTTACGGCGTGGTGCCTGTGCTGCGCAACTGGGGCGACGACGGCGTAGTGCGCACCGACCTGCTGGACAACCTGTTGATCAGCGACGGGATCATGGAGACCCAGCTCAACGCGATCGAGGCGCTGGTGGTGGGCAACAACCTGCCCGGCGTCGAGATTGACTACCGCGGGCTGGACCCGACGTTGAGCGGCCAGTTCACCCAGTTTGTCACCACGCTAGCCGAGCGCATGCATGCCGCCGGCCGCACCGTAGCTTTGCGCGTCGAGGCGCCCACTCAGGTCGCCGAAGATCGCTGGACGACCGGCGGCTATGATTGGCGCTCGCTGGGCCAGATGGTGGACACCTTCCGCATCCCGGCCCCCATCGACCCCACCGCCTACGCGGCCGGCGGCCAGATGGACCAACTGCTGAGCTGGGCTGTGGGCGAGGTGGCGCGCCACAAGATCGACCTGGTGCTGCCTGCGCGCAGCGTAGAGCAGGCCGGCGCCTACCTGATCGCCATGGGCTACGACCAGGCGCTCACCCCGCTGTTGGGCGAAGGCCGCACCAACTCGACCGTGCTGGTGCCGGGCGAGCCGGTGGACATCAGCCTGTTCAACGACCGCGTGCTGGGCGACCTGCGCTTCGACGAAGCCATCGGGATGTTCAACTACGACTACCGCGACGACGCTGGCTACCAGCGCACCGTCTGGATCGAAAACGCGGCTAGCATTGCCCGCAAGCTGGCGCTGATCGGCAAATACAACCTGCAAGGCGTGACGCTGGAGGCGCTGCTGGAGCCCAGCTATGACCCCGACATCTGGAGTGTCGTGCGCGAGTTCCTGGCCGGCCAGCAGGCCAACCGCAGCAGCAACTTCAACGTGGTGTGGACCGTGACCAACCCCGACGGCACAGTCACTCAGGAGGAGCGGCCGCTGAACGCCGCTGCCTTCAGCCTGACCCCGCCCCAAGCCGAGGGTGAGCTGAAGATCAGCGCCAACATCGCCGACAACGGCAAGCTGCTGGCCAGCGGGCCGGCCCTGGCGCTGGCGCTGGCCACCGCCACCCCTACACCGTCGCCCACGCCTGAGGCCACACCCACGCCCGTTGCCACGCCGACGCCCGACTTTGCTTCGGTGACGACCGGCACGACGGTCAACCTGCGCAGCGGCCCTGGCACCGGCTTCGGCACGGTGGGCCAGCTCAACGCCGGCGAGACCGCGCGCATCCTGGGCAAAAACCAGGACGGCTCTTGGTGGCAGATCGAGCGCTCCGGCGGCGATCCGGCCTGGGTCGTGGCCCGGCTGGTCAGCACGCAAGGTCCGGCCGATCAGGTGGCAGTGGCTGAAAACATACCCGAACCGCCGCAGGCTGTGGCAGCGGCAGCGCC
>JBAQCH010000288.1:0-8812 GCA_049294015.1 Anaerolineae bacterium | reverse complement strand
CGCCCGGCGCAGCGGGCGTTGAAGGCCGCGATCCAACGCCAGCCGCCCGGCCCGACCGCCGAACAGCGCGCCCGCGGCCGCAGCCTGCTATGGGGCGAGGTGCTCGACCCGGCCGGCCAGCGCCGCGTCAGCCGTCTCAGCACGCTCGAGGGCTACAGCCTGACGGTGCTGTCGGCGCTGGCCATCGTCGACAAGGCGTTGGCCGGACAGGTCAAGCCAGGCTTCCAGACCCCGTCGCTGGCCTACGGCCCGGACCTGGTGCTGGAGCTGCCGGGCGTGGCGCGCGAGGACATTGCGCAGTAGCCGGCCGAGTGAATCGAGTTCACCGGCTGACAGCACGAAGCCGCGAACCGGCCAGAGCAAAATACCTTGGGACAACTTACGCCCAACTGTACCAGTGCTTTGTAAGGCTAGTTTTTGTTGGTGTCATGCTGAGTTGCATAAGGCGCCAGGGCGCCATTCGTGCTGACCGAGAAACTGGAGATGCTTCGGCGGACCTCAGCATGACATAATGCCAGTTTCTTGGTAGATCCGCCGAAGCATCCCTGGCGTGCTGGCCGGGGATGCTTCGCCGAGCCTCAGGATGACACTTCCAAAAACCAACCTTCCAGACCACCAGGTCAGCCTCTCTGGCCGAGCGATCGTACGAAAGGATCTCCATGCGCTATCTCACCGTTCCCCGCACCCTCTGCTTCGTCCTGCACGGCGATGACGTGCTGCTGATCCAGCGCGCGCAGCACAAACGGCTCTTCCCCGGCAAAGTCAACGGCGTAGGCGGCCATGTTGAGACCGGCGAGGACGTAGCCGTCTCGGCCGCGCGCGAGATCTTCGAAGAGACCGGGCTGGAGGTCAGCGACCTGTGGCTGGCCGGCGTGGTGCATGTGGACGGCCGGCTGGGCCAGGCCGATGCGCTGCCCGATGGGACCATGCCGGGCGTGATGGTCTTGGTGTACACCGCCCAGGCCGCCAGCCGTGACGTACGCGCCAGCGAGGAAGGGGAGCTGCTGTGGGTCCCGCTGTCCCAGGTGCATGGGCTGGACTGGGTGGACGGCGACCCTAAGCTGCTGCTGGCAGCGCTGGCGGCCCGGCGCACAGGGCGCCCGTTCTCGCTTTACCTGCCTGGGCAAAGCTGAAAGCGTGCGGCGCTGTCCATCGTGCTGGCGCCGAGGCCAGCTAGACAGCGCTGAACATCGCCTCAACCTGTGCGCCTGGCAGCCCGGCCATCAACCCGCCGCTGGTGCCCAGGATCACGGGCGTGCCAGCCAGGGGCGCCAGCAGCCGCTGCACCTCGGCTGTGATCTCGGCGGCCGGCCGCGGCTGGGCAAGCCAGCCTATATCGACGTTGCCCCACAGGCACAGATCCGGCCCCACCTTGGCCCGCACCCCCGCCAGGCTCATGCCCGCGGCCGGCTCCAGGCCCTGTAGGCCGTTGATCCCCGCTGCGACTAAATCCGCCAGCACATCCCACAGGTTGCCGTCGGAGTGGAAGACCGCCGGCAGGCCGGCCTGCTGGCAGGCCTCCACCAGCACCGTCAGGTAGGGGAAATAGCTTTGGCGCAGCGCGGCCGGCTGCACGTAGGCGCTGCGGCGGTAGGCGATGTCGTCGCCGATAAGGATGCCGTCGGCGCCGGCCTCGGCCAGCCGCTGCACGAACACGGCCTGCTCCACCACCGCCTCAGCCATGAAGCGCGCCACGTCGGGCGGTAGTTGTGTCAGCTTGACCAGCGCCTGCTCCCAGCCCCAGGCCTTGGCGGCCGCGCTGAAGGGGCCATCCACCAGTGCGAAGACAAACAGATCGGTCTCGCTGCGCCATTCCCGCAGCAAAAACAACGCCTCGTCGGGATCGGGCTGGACGGGACTGCCCCAGCCGTGGGAGAAAGAGACCACCACCAGGTCGTGGTGCAATCGGTCCAGCACGGCGCGGCGCGCGGCCCAGGGGATGGCCTCTCCCTCCAGGCCCACAACATCGCGCACGAAGGCGTCGTCGATGACCAGCTCGCCGCGCAGCAGCCGGCCGGGCCACACGCCGGTCAGCGCCCGCTGCACAGCCCGCCGGCGGCCAAGTGTGTTTTGTGAGGTGTCGTTCATGGCAATCTCTGCCGGCTGGTAGTGACGACTTATGAAGGCTACGGATTTATCCCGGTAATCTCGCCGCAGCGCCGCCTGCGTTTGAAACCGCAGGCTGATATCCTCAAAGCATGCTGAAGCAAGCTGGTACGCGCGACTGAGCTTGCTTTAGCATGCTTCGGGTGTGTCAGACGCCGAACACCTGCCCGGTTTACGGGTTTATTCGGCGGCGACGCCGCGGCGCGATTACTGGAACATTTTCTTAACTTCCATCATTCGGCGGCGACGCCGCGGCGCGATTACCGGAACATTTTCTTAACTTCCATAAGCCGTTGCGACAAGCTGCGTGATCACGCGCCGGCCGGCTCTGGTTCGTCTGCTCGCTCACGCACCCAGCGCAACAATACGAAGACGGCCACGGCTGAGCCGGCCACGCCAAACAGCGCCGTCAACAGCAGACCGCCTTGCTCGTAGAGCGCCACCGCCACGTAGTCGCTGACCGTGCGCGTGATGCCGCTGGCTACCACCGCCAGCGACATGACCGTGCCGCGCGCCAGCGGCGCCTGCTCTGACAACAGGCTGATGTTGGACACAATGCTGAACTCGAAGGCCAGCGTGAACGCGGCCATACCGGCAACGGCCAGCGCCAGGTTGCGCTCCAGCGCCGGCAGCAGCAGCAGCGTGGCGGTCATGGCGGCCAGGCCGATGCCTACACCGCGCCGCTTGCCCAGCCGGTCGATGAACAGGCTGCTGGTCCCCGACGCGGTCAACTCGGCCAGACCCAGCAGCGCGGCCACGCGGCCGATCTGGTTGGGCGCCAATCCGAAGGACTGCTCCAGCCAGGCGCCGTAGGTCACAAAGAAGCTCTCGGCCGCGACGAAGATCAGCCCGTTGACCAGGATAGCCCCGCGGGCGCTGGGCGAGCGCCACACCGCGCCGGCCATCTGGCGAAAGCCGCGCTGCACAGAGGTGAGCGCCTGGCGGCGGCGGGGCAGCAGGAAGGGCAGCGGCGCTACGACCAGGCTCAGGCCGGCGACGATACGCAGCGGCGCCTGCCAGCCGTTCTGCACCATCATGACGCCGACGATGGGCAGGATCGCCAGGCCGGTGATGGCCCAACTGAACTCGATGATGCCCACCACCCGGCCGCGGCGGTGGAAGGGCACGTGCTCGGCAACGGCCGCCTGCAAGGTAGGGATGAAGGCTGAGGAGGCCAGGCCCAGCAGGATGACCGGCGCAATCGCCTGCGCCAGCCCCTGGGCTGTGCTGAGCCACGCCAGGCCCAGCGCCTGCGCCAACAGCGCGGCCGTCAGCAGCGCGCGCGGGCCGTGGCGGTCGCTCCAGGCGCCGAACAGCGGGCTGGGGAAGACCATGGCCGAGCGCAGCGCCAGCAGCAGCCCGCCCTGCGACAGGGTAATACCCAGCCCGCGGCTGATCTCCGGCAGGAAGGGATAGAACAGGCGCACGGCCGTGTCCACCACCAGGCGCATGGCGATGGCGACGGTGATCAGCCGGCCGCTGCCGGTATGGTCCTGGTGTTGCTGTGTGGGGGTGATTGGCATGGCGGCCGAGCTTACTTCAGCATGCTGTGCTGTGGCAGGCGCTGAACACCTGCCCGGTCGGGGATCGTCTGCCATCAAGCGCCGCGGGATGATGGCAGACAGGATGTGCCAGGCGCGCAGCAGTGAAGCTTCTTGCGGCGACAACGGCGGAAAAGAACCAGAAAATCATCAGGGACGCATCATGACAGGGAGCCAGCTCTGCGGCAACTCCAACGGCTCGATGTAGCGGAAGATGAAGAAGCCGGCTGCTGTGGTAGCGACATAGACATAGCCGCCGTCCACGGCCGTGCTCGTTGGCCAGCCAATCAACGGATCGGTGAACAAGCGAACAGGCCTCAAGGGGCGGCGAATGTCGAATATAGTCAGGCCACTAAGGCTGGTGAAATAGGCGCGTTGTTGTGAAACAACGAGGTTGCTCCGATAGGCGTAGGATACATCCGCCCAAGCTAATGGCGTGGGTAAAACGGGGTTGCTCACGTCCACGGTGAACAATCGCTCATAGTGTTCGTAATAGTCTCTGCTGGCGGTTGCGTAGACATAGCTGCCGTCAACTGCCACGCACCATGTAGCCCCCAAATAGGTAAACCCGGTCATGGCAAGCTGCATCGGGTTGGCGATATCAACCACAGCCAGGTTGCCACTAAGGCGGGTACGCCAATGATAGAAGGCTCCTCCGACATAAGCATAATGTCCTGAGAGCGCCACGGTGCGAGACACGAATTCGTCTGCAGCCCAGGGAAGATAAATGTCATCAACCAGCTCAGGCCGCTCCGGGTCTCGTATGTCAATGCTATACAAACCAACAACGCGAACCATATCAAAAAAATCACCGGCGGCGTAAGCATAATCATCCGCAATTGCCACGTCGGTAACGTAGGAGATTGTGAGCGGCTGGGTGATTCCCACAGGCTGCACAGGATCGGTGATGTTAAAGATGTGCAGTAGTCCATTGTCTACAACGTAAGCATAGCCTTTGGCTACTTCGACGTCGTTCTCATGATACGGGTTTGGGTATAGTCTGTCCACACGGCCCACTTCGGTGGGGGTAGTTGGATCAGTCACATCAACGATCGAGAGAAAGCTCGTATCATCAACCGTATAGACAAAATCCCCGGCCACTGTAATGTCGGTAACATTGCCCTGGGAGAAGATCAGCCGTCCTATCTCAATGGGCGGGGCGAGCGGTGTGGTCAGGTCGGCAAATCCAACCGCAGGGAGTGAGACCGGCTGCGTTGGAACGAATGCCTGCAGACAGTTCTTCCCAGCCGCGTAGATGTACCGGTCATCGACCACCAGGTCGAACGGATCCTGGAACAACTCAACACTTCCCACCGGCGCAGGCGCTGCTGGATTGACAAGATCAAAAACCTGAAACCCATAGCGCGCTGTGATGTACACAGACCCGCCGCGCGCAGCGATGCGAAAAGGCATGGATTCTGGAGGATTGGCAATGGGATAGCTGCTGAGTTGAACCGGGGCCGTCAAATCGGCCGCGTTGACTATCACCAACGCGTTGTTAGTCGCGGCGTAAAGGTACGGCGCGGCTACCGCCAGATCTTGAACCGGCGCATTCGTCTGCAGGAACCCTACCTCGACCGGCGCGTAGGGATAGCTGGCATCGATGATGCGCACTCCTGCCCGGTAGGCTGCCACGTAGACGATTTGAGCCACAACGACCAGTTTTCCGCCGCCGTCCGGGGCGGGCAGCGCCACGGTACTGAGCGCCGCCGGCGCGGTGGGATCGCTGACATCGAGGATGGTCAGTCCAGCGTCGTGGGTGAGATAGATGTAATCTCCCTCGATAGCCAATGCCCTGATCTTCAGATCGGTTTGAGAGAACGAGCCAACTTCAACCGGCGCAGTGGGGTCAACGACATCGAACACCCGTATGCCATCGTCGCGCATAGCAGCGTACACGTACCGTCCGGAGACCGCTAGATCGACCAGCATGGCCGGTAACACGCCCGTTTCTCCCAGCATGCGCAGGTTGGCAGGATCGCTCGTGTCGACTATCTTCATCCGCGGCCCCACCCCGGCAAAGGCCAGTTCACCGCTGACGGCCAAAGCAGTGAGAGTGCCGCCGTATTGCCCAACAAGGTCCAGACGCGGGGGAATGATCTGAGGTTGAGCGTTTGCTGGTTGTGACCGATCAACAGCCGATGAGGAGAGGACACTGTCTAATGACGCCGCAGCCGCACCAGAAACAGCCATCTGTACCGTCACAGACAGCAAAAGCACCACCCTGATGAACGACACGAAACGCTGTACGCCGCGCTGTGCTACCATGTTTTCTCCTGAACTGGTTGCATACTCAAGTGCCCGGCACCTATGCACCCAAGCCAATCCAGCTCCATTATACTACCCCTCACAAAGCAAGTGGAATCGTTACTACTCAGCCGCCGGGTGCGAGCACGTTGATTTCGATACGGCGCAGACGCCTACTCAACCAACGTTTGGCCTGCCGCCTGAGTAGCTACGTGGAATCTTAGCCGGTGTTGGCCGCTACATAATGCGGCCAGGACTGCACCAGGCCCGGGGCGAGACGATCCGGCGTTTCCTCCATCATCCGGTTGACTTCGTCGGAACTGGCCAGATACAGGCCCACCACCTCGCCGTCGGCGAAACGCAGGTTGGCCAGGCCGGCTGGAGTCAGCGTAGCCGTGAAAACCTGGGTGACATGGCAGATATGCACGGGCGGGTTGAGGCTGTCGGCCTCGCAGCGGCGGTACGGCCAGCCAACGGCCATCAAACCGTCAGCGGTAATCATGCCGGCCAGCGGCGTCAGGTCCAGCCCCAGTTCCTCGGCCGCCTCGCGCTGCATGGCCTGCTGCCAACTTAGGCCGGCGCGCACGTGGCCAGTCACCGCGAGATCGAGCTGGCCGGGCCAATCCACGTGCTGGCCGCGCATCTGTAAGGCCAGCCAGTCCTGCGGCGTGCGCAGCACCAAATGCACCGTGCGGTGGCAAAGGCCCAACAGATGGCACAGCCAGCGCGGCGCAACGACGCCCGTCGTTTCGCCGTCGCTGGTCACCAGGTCGAAAGGCTCATGGTGCTTGGACAGCGGCTGGACGACGGGCTGCCAACGGCCGATGAGCTCAGTCACGTGGGGCTGGGTGAGCTCATCGCCGCCGCCCGCCCAGGCCATGTCGTCAGCAAGCCGCTGCAAGGCAGCCAGATCGAAGGAAGGCGGCGCAGAAAAGGATAGTTTCATAGCAAAAAACAAGCGCCCATGCCTCGCCAGCGCTGGCGCCAGGGGGACATAGGACGCAGATAAACACAGATGAACACGGATCAGAAGAATGCATCTGATCTGTGTTCATCTGTGAAAATCCGCGTCCTACCTTCTTCGACTTCGATGGGTTAGTGCAGGATCTTGCTCAGGAACAGGCGCGTGCGCTCGTGCTGTGGGTTATCGTACAGGTCGGCTGGCGTGGTGTCCTCGACGACAAGGCCCTGATCCATGAAGATGATGCGGTGAGCGGCCGCGCGGGCAAAGCCCATCTCGTGGCTAACGCAGACCATCGTCATGCCGCTCTCAGCCAGGTCTTGCATCACGTCCAGCACTTCCTTGATCATCTCCGGGTCCAGCGCGCTGGTCGGTTCGTCGAAGAGCATGATCTTGGGGTTCATGGCCAGCGCGCGGGCGATGGCCACGCGCTGCTGCTGGCCGCCGGAGAGCTGGCCGGGATAGGCGTCGGCCTTTTCCGGGATGCCGACCCGCTCCAGCAACTGGCGGGCCACCTGCTCGCGCTCCTCCTTGCCGCGCTTGCGCACCACCCGCTGGGCCAGGGTGATGTTCTCCAGCACCGACAGGTGGGGGAAAAGGTTGAACTGCTGAAAAACCATGCCGATCTCGGTGCGCATACGGTTGATGTTGGTGCTCTTGGCCTCCAGATCGACCCCTTCGATGAAGATGTGGCCGTGGGTCGGCTTCTCCAGGTGGTTGATGCAGCGCAACAGGGTCGACTTGCCTGAGCCGCTGGGGCCAATGACAATCACCACCTGGCCCTGCTCGATCTCCAGGTTGACGCCGTTCAGGGCTGGGACGCGGCCAAAATGCTTGTGCAGGTCGACGACGCGAATGATAGGATCAGACATTGGTTCGCCATCTCCTTTCGATCAGACGGACGATAATGATGAACACCAGGGTGAGTACCAGGTAGACAAAGGCTGCCGAGTTGTAGCCCTCGAAGGCCCGGAAGGTGCGCGAGACGAACAGGCGGGCCATCTGCAGGATCTCCGGCACGGCCACCACGCTGACCAAGGCCGAGTCTTTGAGCAGCGCCACCAGGTCGTTGGCCAGGGGCGGCACGACGCGGCGAATGGCCTGAGGCAGGATCACGTAGCGCATGGACTGGAAATAGCCCATACCCAGCGAACGGGCGGCTTCCATCTGGCCGTTCGAGATCGACTCGATGCCGGAGCGGTAGACCTCGGCCAGGTAGGCGGCGTAGCCAAAGCCCAAACCCAGGATTGCGCCCTGCACACCGGTGAGAGGGAAGGCGCCATCAGTCTGCAGGCGCAGGAAGGGCACCACCACGAAGCCGATCCAGATCACCAGCACCAACATCGGCACCCCGCGCATCAGCTCGACGTAGAGCGTGCTGGCGTGAAAGAGGATTGGGTTCTTGGACACCCGCATCACACCCAGAAACAGGCCGAAGATCAACGCGATCAGGTACGCCACCAGGGTGGTCGTCAGGGTCATCATCAGGCCGTTGCGGACGTCGATGCCGAAGGCCACCTCGGTCGACGTGGGCGGCTGGACGATGAAGTTCAGCGCCGCCCGATAGGTCTCGCTGCCCATCATCCATACGAAGGCTATGGCAAGCCCGACGATCATAATCACCGCCCACCACGGGAAGTGGCGCATCTGCTCGCCAAAGGTCAGGCGCGAGCGAATAGCTGAGTTCTGCGATCCTTTCTCGGTGACGCTCATCTTGTTCCTCCTGGCAGGCTTGTCCAATGGTTGGCTGCGAGGTAGCTACTCAGGCGGTGGGCAAAACGTTGGTTGAGTAGCCGTCTGCGGCGTATCGAAACCAACGTTTTGCCCGCCGCCGGGTGCGAGCACGCTGATTTCGATACGGCGGCCTACTCAATCAACGTGCTCACACCCGGCGGCTGAGTAGTAACGCTTCGAGATTGATTGTGCTTGAAACATGACTCGTAACCCGGAAGAGACC